>NZ_JABCPZ010000239.1 GCF_013283785.1 Nonomuraea antri | reverse complement strand
TACGAGACAGTCCCAGGGAAGGTCCGCCGGGTGGCGAAGTCGCAGAAATCTCGAATGACTGGGGACCCAATAGCAGCTTGGGAAGCGCGGTGCTGCTCGACCTTGGGCCGGCGGTACCTAGTGATCACGGGTTCGGCACCGCCGCTCGCCTCAGGCCGATGCCCGCCTCTGGTGGCGAAGATCAAAGGAGGCACGTGCAGCCTCGCTGATCATGAAGTTCGCATCGTTCGCTCTGGGCTGGGTGACCAGGAGTTGGCGGGGACCGGGGCTTGATGTCGGGTTCCTGGCGTTGGCGGCCTGGCCAAGGAGCTATGCGGTCTCTTCTTCCGGCGTCTTGGCGAGCGGCACGCCGCGCAGGCTGAGCAGCAGCATGGCGGCGCACCCGCAGGTGAGTGCGATGTCGGCGACGTTGCCCACGAACGGGCCGTAGTCGATGAAGTCCACGACGTGCCCGCGGGCGAAACCGGGCTCGCGGAAGAGCCGGTCGCCCAGGTGGGATACCGCGCCGCCGAGCAGCACGCCCAGCACGAGAGCCCAGCCGGTGGAGGCCAGCCGGCGGGCGGTGTACAGGATGCCGATCACCGCGGCCGCAGCGGCCAGGGCGAACACCCAGGTCGCGCCGGCGCCGATGGAGAACGCGGCTCCGGCGTTGTACAGCAGCCGGAAGTGGATCAGGGGTGGGATCACGGCGATGCGCTCGCTGTCGGACAGCGTGGAGACCGCCCAGAACTTGGTGAGCTGGTCCGCCAGCAGAACCACTACGGCCAGGATGAGCATCATGGCGTACAGTCGGCTCGAACCCCGCTCCAACCGCATCATTCATGGCCTCCGTGCTGTCACCAGATTTCTCTGAGACTACTGGGAAGCCTTCCCAATGGGGTCATAGCGGGCGGCCGACTTGGGTTCCGGCGCTCCCCTTACCTCGGAGGCGGCTTCTGAGCCTCGGGTTCCGGCGTTGCCTCCGCCTCCGTGGCGGGGTTCTGAGTCCCTGGTTCTGGCGCTGTCTCCGGCTCCGTATCGGGCCGGGGTCCCGGGTTCCGGTGCTGTGTCCGGCTCCGGGGTGAGTCTCGGGGCTAGGTTCCGCTGCTGCTGCTTCCGCTGCTCTCGCCGTACTCGCTGGTGGGGACGCTCCAGCCGCCTGTGCCCTGGCCTCGTAGGGAGCCGGCCTTCTTGGTGGCGCCGGCGAGTTGGGCTCGGAGCTTGTCGTCCGGGACGCTGGTGAGGCCGTTCAACGCGATTCTGACCGGTGCGCTCTGGCGCGTCTGCTTGGCCTGTTCCACGAGGTCACGGCCGGCGGCGTTGGTGCGCCTGCGGCCCAGCCAGGTGCGGGAGACCAGGTCGCGGCCGATCAGGTCCGATTCCACGGCCAGCACGCTCTCGTGCTCGGTAAGCGTTTCGAGCGCTTCCTTGATGGTGGAGCGCTGTGCCAGGGCCGCCTGTTCGACCGGGTCTGCGGCGGTGGCGCCTGTTACCTGGTAGAGCTTGCCCGCGTACGACGTGCGCAGGCGTCCGTCCAGGAGGAGGGTGGCCAGGGCCGCCAGGGCGACGCGGGGGCGACCGCCGCTGAGGTACGCCAGGTCGTTGCGATCCACTGCGCCCTGCCCTTCTGACTGATGCGCTGCGTTGGCTGCTTGAGTTGACTGATCCGTTGCTTTGCTGGCTTGGGTTGACTGATCCGACGCGCGTCGCTCGGGTTGGTTTTGAGTTGGTTCTCGGGTTGGTGACGGCGTTTGGGTCGGCGTGTCTCGCCGCTGTTGGTGCCATCGCCGGTCGTCGCCGTTGTCGCCGTTATTGGGCGCTGATCAAGGTAATCGGTGGGAATCGGGTGGACAACGGTATTTTCTGCCATTTGTGGCGGCTTTCGGCCTGACCGCCGGTACGCTCGGGCGCCATGACGGCTGAGCCGGGGTTCGCCTGTTCCTGTTGTGGACGGTGGCACGACGGGTTGCCGATGGGGTTCTCCACCGAGGCGCCCGACTACTGGCGTCCGGAGCTGGCCGACGATCCGGAGAGCGGGTTGTCGTCTGATCAGTGCGTGATCCAGGGGCAGGCGTTCTTCGTGCGCGGCCTGGTCGAGATCCCCGTGCTCGATCTGGACGACGTGTTCACCTGGGGCGTGTGGGTCTCGCTGAGCGGGGAGTCGTTCGCCCGGGCGTCCGAGCTGTGGGAGACGCCGGGACGGGAGAACGAGCCACCGTATTTCGGGTGGCTGTCGACCGAGTTGCCGATCTACTCGCCGTCCACGATCAATCTGAAGACCAATTTGCACACCCGGCCCGTCGGGGAGCGGCCGGTCGTCGAGTTGGAGCCGACGAGCCATCCGCTCGCCGTCGAGCAGCGCGACGGCATCACGCGGGCGAGGGTGCAGGAGATCGTGGAGAGGTTGTTGCATCTGCCGCCGATGTGAGCGGCGGTATGTCCACACTCCCTCCCTGCTGTGGTGGGTGGTCAGGTCGGCTGGGCGGCCAGGGTGTGCAGTGCTTGGGCGGTGAAGTCGTCCAGGGGGTAGAACAGCTCGATCGCCAGCTCCGAGAGCGTCACGTCCGCGGGCGCGCCGAAGGTCGCCATGGTGCTGAACATGGACATCTCGCCGAACGGGGTGCGGAAGCGCAGTGGGACCTCGATCGGGCTTGCCGCTCGTGCTTCCCCTGCTTCTCCCGCCTCCCCTGCTTCTTCGGGTGTTGGTGCCGGGTAGTGGCTCACCTCTTCGTACAGGGCTCGAAGCTCCTCGTCGCCGGTGGCGTTGACCTGGCGGAGGAGACGTTCGAGGAAGAGTTCGCGCACCTGGCCGAAGTTGGACAACCGGGCGGCCAGGCCATCGGGGTGCAGGGCCAGGCGGAACACGTTCGGACGGGGTTCGAGGAGGTGCGGCGGGATCCCGTCCATGAGGACGGACATGGCGCGGTTGCCGTCCAGTACGTTCCAGACGCGGTCCACCACGACGGCCGGGTACGGCTCGTGCGCGGTGAGCATGGTGTCGAGCGCGGACCGGATCGAGGCCATGTACTGCGCGTCGAGCCCGCTCTCCCGGTAGGCCGGGGCGTATCCGGCGGCGACCAGCAGCGTGTTGCGCTCGCGCAGCGGGACGTCCAGCACCGCCGACAGCCGCAGCACCATCTCCCTGCTCGGACGTGCCCGCCCGGTCTCCACGTACGACACGTGCCGGGCGGAGCTGTCGGCCTGGAGCGCGAGGTCGAGCTGACTGAGACGGCGGCGCTGCCGCCACTCCCGCAGCAGGGCTCCCACGCGGGACGGCGGCTCGGCGTTCATGTTCAGGGAGGATAGACGGCTGGGCACGGTGGTCGGTCGGGGGTCATGTTCGGCATGACCTCTGACGTCATTGATCCGGGCGGGCGCGGCTGGCACCTTCGGGGGCGGAAGGGGCCCGGCCTGGGCCGATACCCGTGAAGAGGAGATCTCGGATGAACACCGCCGTCCCACGTCTGGACGCTTTTGGCCCGCTGCGGACGATCCTGCGGATCGACGGCTGGAGCACCGCCGTCTTCGGCGTCGTCATGCTGGCCGGGAGCGGGATGCTCAGCGAGCCGCTGGGGTTGCCTGTCGCCTGGTCGGTGCCGTTCGGCGTGGCGATGCTGGGCGGGGCAGCGGCGCTCGGGCTGATCGCGGGGTATCCGCGGATTCCGGCGAGGTATGCCGCTTATGTGGTGGCCGGTAATGCGGTGTCCGGGGTGGCGCTGGGGGTGCTGGCGTTCTCCGGGCTGTTGCCGCTCACCGTGCTCGGGGTCGTGTTTCTGCTGGTGGGGGCGTTGGTGGTGGCGGTGTACGCGGCGCTGGAGTACGTGGGGCTGCGGCGGGCGCAACTGGGTGGCGGAGACGGCGCCGACCCCAGGCACTGACGCCCCAGCCGCTGACGATCGGGCAGCATGGATGGTCAGCGGCGGCGGCCGGATGGAACGCCTGGTCACCGGCGGACCGGTGGGAACGCAGGGTTTGTGGCGGCCGGGCGGGATGCGTGGTCAGCGGCGTCCGGATGGGACGCGTGCTTGCTGGCGGCCGGCAGGAATGCAGATTGCTGGCGGCCCAGCGGGACTGCGGGGTTGGTGGCGGCCCGGCGGGATGCGCGGTCAGCGGCGGCTAAGCGGCTGGCCCCTGATCGTCTGCGGGCCGTGATCGTCTGCGGGCCGGGCAGGCCGCTGACCACCCGTCGCGACCGGCCGCCCGCTGACCACCCGTCCCGACCGGTTGCCGGTGGTCAGGCGTCCGCTGTGTCAGGGAGAGGTTGGACGGGCAGGAGCAGGGGGCGTTTGGCGGTGCGGCCGTCGCCTGAGGAGCGGCCGCGCAGTCGCCGGCCCAGCCATGGCCCGAGCACGCCGGCCATCCAGCGCAGTTCGTCCAGCCGGCCGCCCGGCGCGGCGGGGACGGGCAGCGGGCGGGTCCAGGAGTCGTCGCTGCCGGGCAGGTTCAGCGCGTGGGCGAAGGCTGCGGCGATGCGCTCGTGCCCGAGCGGGCTGGCGTGCAGCCGGTCGGCGCTCCACAGGCGGGGGTCGATGGCCACGTCGTACCGGCTGGTCTCCGCGACGACGACGCCGTGCCGCGCGGCGGCCTGCCTGACGCGCTCGTTGAGCGCCGTGATGCGCGCGCTGAGCGGACGGGCGACGCGGATCACCCTGGTCAGGTCGGGGAAGGTGACGGTGGCCACCCGGGTGCCCTCGGCGGTGAGCGCGGCGAACATGGACTCCAGGTGCCCGGCGACCTCATCGGCGTCGAACTTGGGCCGCAGCAGGTCGTTCACCCCGGCGACCACGGTGGCCAGATCGGGCCGCAGGGCGAGCGCGGGGGCGAGTTGCTCGGCGCGCACCTGCCCGGCCAGCCGGCCGCGTACGCCCAGGTTGGCGTACTGGAGGCCGGGGTGGTGCCGGGCGAGGTGCTCGGCGAGGCGGTCGGCCCAGCCGCGCAGGCCCACGACGTCGTCGCCGTCGCCCATTCCCTCGGTCTGGCTGTCGCCCAGGGCGACGTAGCGCAGGTAGTTCGGCTCAGTCACGGACATGGGCCTTCCGCCTCTCCTTCAGCACCGCGGCGGCGCGTTCGCACCAGTCGCGGTTGAGCTGCTCGAACGCCAGGCCGGCCAGGCAGGTCAGGTATGGCCCGACCCGCTCGCCGTAACGCAGGAACTCCTCTTCCGCGCGGTCGCCGCGCATGGTGCGCAGCAGCCCGGAGAACAGGTCGATCTTGGACTGCGCGAAGGCGGCCCGTTCGGTGAGCCGCGCGATCAGCGTCTCGTCGTCGACGTGGTCGGCGGCCTGGACCTGCACGAGCAGGTCGTCGCGCATCGCGGTGGGCTTGGCGGCCGTGGCGGTGAAGCGCTCCAGCTCGGCCTGGCCGGCGTCGGTGACGCGGAACAGCCGCTTGTTCGGACGGCCCTCCTGGGCCACCTCTCGGCCGGCGACCAGGCCGTCGTGCTCCAGCCTGGTCAGCTCGGCGTAGACCTGCTGGGGCTGGGCGTGCCAGAAGTTCGCCACGCCCAGGTCGAACACCTTGGCCAGCTGGTAGCCGCTGAGCTCGGCGTCGAGCAGCGCGGCCAGCACGGCGTGCCTCAGCGCCATCGGATCATCCCTCATCATAGTCATGAATGTGACTACTCATCATTATGACTATGAAGGCCGGGTCAGTCCAGTGTCTGGGTGAGTTCGTCGCGCTCCTCGGTGCAGACAACGCGGCCGCGGGCGCCGTTCACGATCGGCAGGAACGGCTGCACGTGCCCGCACTCGACGTCGGCGATGATCGGCACGCCGAGTCCGCCCAGGGCGTCGAGGACCGCGTCGTCCTGGGTGAACGAGCCGGTGGCCGGGGCCGGGGTGCGGCCGACGAGGATCGCGGCCGCGCCGTCGAAGAAGCCGGCCAGGCGCATGCCGTGCAGGCACCTGCAGATGGCGGCGGCGCCGTACTCGCAGGCCTCGACGTAGACGAGCAGGCCATCGGGCGCCTGGGAACGGGCGAAGGCGGGCATGTCGCAGTACGGGCTACCCACCGCGTGGCAGAGCGTCTCGATGCATCCGCCGATCAGGCGTCCCTCGACGTCGACGGGGCCCTCCGCGTCGAGCCGCCGCCACCTGCCCGGGACGTCGAGGGTGAACTCCGACACCTCGGGGTCTTTCTCCCAGTCGTCCCAGCCCGGGCCGCGGTGGAGTCCTGGCGGGGTCTGGGTGAAGCGCGTGCCGGGTTCCATCGTGACGATGTCGAGCCAGGTGAGCAGCCCGTCCGGGGCCCGGTACGGGGTGTCCATCAGGTTGTTGCCGTGCACGGTCGCGACGCCGGTCAGCAGGGTCAGCGGCGTCATGTACGTGGAGGTGTCGGAGAAGCCCACCAGCCAGGTCGGCTCGGCGGCGCGCAGCGCATCCCAGTCGAGCAGGGGCAGCAGGTCGATCGCGGTCTCACCGCCCCACGGCGGGACGACGGCCTTGATGTCCGGGTCGGTGAGCATGTCCATGAGCTCGCGGGCCCGCCGCGGGGCGGGGGCGCTGACGAGGCCGCTACCGTCGATGCAGTCGCCGACGACCACCTCGTAGCCGCGCGACTCGACCGTGCGGACGGCGGCCTCGAACCGTGGCCGCAACTCGGCGGGGACCCCGGCGGACGGCGCTGTGACGCCGACGCGGTCGCCCGGTGACAGCGGGGCGGGATATCGCACTTTCATACGAACGATCCTGCCGTCGCCCCGCCGTCACCCGCGACCGATTTCACCCGGTTCGGACCTCAGCGCGGTTCCTCGGCCTTCACCTGGTCCAGGGGTTCAGCGCCTCGGTCCGCATCCGGTTCCGGCCTCAGCGAAGTTCCTCGATCAGGCTGGACAGGCCTTCGGCGCCGTGGCCACGGTGGACGCGCCGTTCGATGATGGTGCGCAGCGGGACCAGCAGGTCGGCCTTGACGCCCTGCTCGTGGAACGTGCGGATGATCGCGCCCAGGCCGTGCACGTTGACCTCCAGGTTCGACACGTCCGTGGCGTAGTCGCCGGCCTCGATCTCCTTGGCCCACGCGGGCTGCAGCGCGGCCATCGCGCCGAGCCAGGGCGCGAGCAGTTCGGTGGTGAAGTCGGCCAGCGGGTAGCCGGACGCCGACACCAGGGCGGCCGCCTCCAGGAATCCGGCGATCTGGCCGTACATGCCGGTCAGCATCGCCAGGTCGAGCAGCGGCGCCAGGCCCGGGTCCGTGCCCACGAATCGCGGCTCGGCCAGCGCCGCGAACGCCTGCGCGTGGCGGTCGTAGGCGGGCTGCGAACCGCTGTAAAGGATCAGCGCACCGGGCTGCCCGATCATCTGGGGCACCGCCATGATGCCGCCGTCCACGTACTCGCCGCCGCGCTCGGCGACCCAGGCGGCCATCTCACGGGCCTCGGCGGGCCTGCCGCTGGTGAGGTTGGCGATCACGCGGCCGTCCAGCTCGACGTCGTGCAGGGCCTCACGCGCGGCGGCGTAGTCGAGCACGCAGACGATCACCAGGGACGCGGACCCGACCGCCGCGGCGGCGGTGGCCGCCGGAGTGGCGCCGTGAGCCGCGAGCGCGTCGGCCTTGGCCGCGGAGCGGTTCCACACGGTCACCGGGTGTCCCGCGTCGAGGAGTGTCCTGGCGAGCGCCGAGCCCATCAGACCGAGGCCAAGAACAGCAATATTTTCCGACATTTCGATATTCCTTTCGGATCAGCGGCCTCTAGAGTCGCGCCGGGGAGTTATGGTCGGGTTCGGAGTTGGTTATGGGGGGCTGATGCGGTTCGGGGTACTTGGCCCGCTCGTGGCGTGGACGCCGGACGGGGAACCGGTGCAGGTGCCCGAGGTGAAGGTCCGGGCGCTCCTGGCCGATCTGCTGATCAACCGGGGCCGGCCGGTGTCCGCCGACCGGCTGATCGAGGACCTGTGGGGCGACCGGCCGCCGGGCAACCCGGCGGCCGCGCTGCGGGTGAAGGTGTCGCAGCTGCGCGGGGCGCTGGGCGATCGGACGCTGCCGTCGTACCAGGCGCCCGGCTACGTGCTGCGTGTCTCCGCCGAGGACGTCGACGCCGGCCTGTTCCAGACGCTCATCGAACGCGCACGTGAGACCGGCGACCTGCACGAACGCCGGTCGCTGCTGACCCGGGCGCTGGAGCTGTGGCGCGGGTCCGCGTACGCCGAGTTCGCCGACGCGGAGTTCGCCGCCGCCACCGTGGCCAGGCTGGACGAGCAGCGGCTGGTGGCCGTCGAGGAACTGGCCGAGACGCGGCTGGCGCTGGGCGAGCACGGGCTGCTCGCGGCCGAGCTGGCCGAGCAGGTGGCCGGGCACCCGCTGCGCGAGCGGCTGCGCGCGGTGCAACTGCGCGCCCTGTACCGGGCGGGACGGCAGAGCGACGCCCTGGCCGGGTACGCCGACCTGCGCGACAGGCTGGCCGACGAGCTGGGCCTCGATCCCGCGCCCGAGCTGGTCGCGCTGCACCAGGCGATCCTGGAGCAGGATCCCGCGCTGGACGCGCCGGCCGCACTGGACACCCCGGCCGCGCGCCGGACGAATCTGCCCGCGCCGCTCACCGAGCTGGTGGGCAGGCGGGAGGCGGTGGCCGAGGTGCGCGGCCTGCTCAGGTCACGCCGGCTCGTCACGCTGACCGGTCCGGGCGGCGTGGGCAAGACCCGGCTGGCCCTGGCCGCCGCAGCGGCCGACCCCGGTGACGGCGCGCGGAGTGACGTGTGGCTGGTGGAACTGGCCTCGCTGGCCGGCCGGGCGCCGACCGCCGAGGTCGCCGAGACCGTGGCCGGGGTGCTCGGGCTGCGCGACGACGGACGCGACCGCCTGCCCAAGAACGTCCGCGACGAGACGCCGGGCAGCAGGCCCGGCAGCGGACCGGACGGCGGACGCGACGGCGACAGCAACGGCGACAGTGGGCGCAGGTCGGTGGCCGATCGGCTGGCCGCCGCGTTGCGCGGCCGGGAGACGCTGCTCGTCCTGGACAACTGCGAGCACGTGGTGGAGCAGGTGGCCGAGCTGGCCGCGCGCCTGCTGCGTGACCTGCCGCGGCTGCGGATCCTGGCCACCAGCCAGGAATCGCTGCGCATCGAGGGCGAGGCGCTGTGGAGCGTGCCGCCGCTCGACCAGGCGGCGGCGGTGGAGCTGTTCGCCGCGCGGGCCGGGATCGGCCCCGGCGACGACCCCGACGGGGCGATCGCGGAGATCTGCGCCCGGCTCGACGGCGTCCCGCTGGCGCTGGAGCTGGCCGCCACCAGGATGCGGGCGCTGACCCCGCGCCAGCTCGCCGACCGGCTCGACGACCGGTTCAGGCTGCTGGCGCAGGGGCAGCGCGGCGCGCCCGCCCGTCAGCAGACGCTCCGCGCGATGATCGACTGGAGCTGGGAGCTGCTGACGGAGCCCGAGCGCGTGGTGCTGCGCCGGCTGGCCGCGCACGCCGACGGCTGCACGCTGGAGGCGGCCGAGGAGATCTGCGCCGAACCCGGCGTGGACGTGCTCGACCTGCTGGCCAGGCTGGTCGACCGGTCGCTGGTGGTGCGCGCGGCCGGGCCGAGGTACCGGCTGCTCGAATCGGTCTCCGCCTACTGCCAGGAGCGGCTGGCCGAGGCGGGCGAGCTCGCCGACGTCCAGCTCAGGCACGTGCGGTACTACGCCGGGCTGGCCGAGCGGGCCGAGCCGCACCTGCGCGGGCACGGTCAGCGCAGCTGGCTGGCCCTGCTGGACGCCGACGCCGCCGAGGTGCGCGCCGCGCTCGACACCGCCGTACGGCTGGGCGCGGCCGGTGAGGCGGTGCGCCTGGTGAACGCGATGGCCTGGTACTGGGTGCTGCGCGGCAGGCTGAACGAGGGCCGCAGGGCGATGGAGAGCACGCTGTCGATCTCGGACGATCCGCGGACCCGGGTCTGGCTGGCCGGGTTCGAGCTGCTGGCCGGGCGGTTGCGGACGGTCGACGCGGCCGTGTTCGACTCCATCGAGGACCCGCTGGACCGGGCCAGGGCCCGCTGGCTCGTCGGATACGCCTCGTTCGGCTACGACGACCTGTCGCTGAGCAGGGACCTGGTCCGGCAGGCGCTGACCGGGTTCGAGGAACTGGGCGACCGCTGGGGGACGGCGGCGGCGCTGACCGTCCTGGCCAAGTGGGCGCACCTGCGCGGTGACCTGGCTGCGCTGCGCACGGCAGGGGAACGGGGGCTGGCGCTGTTCAGCGAGCTCGGCGACCGCTGGGGCGAGCTGTACGCCGGCGAGAACCTGAGCATGCTGGCCGAGATCACCGGCGACTACGAGAAGGCCGTGGCGCTGCGCCTGGAGTGCCTGCGCGGCGCGGAGGAGCTGGGGCTGTGGAGCACGGTCTCCGGCGCGCTGTCGCGGCTGGGCCGGATCTCCATGCTGACCGGCGACTACGCGCGGGCCGACGACTACCACGAGCGGGCCAGGGTGCTGGCGGTGTCGCAGTCGAACCGGCCGGCGGAGGAGTTCGCCGAGATCGGGCTGGCGCTGAGCGCCCGGCGGCAGGGCCGACTCGACGAGGCGGAACGGTTGCTGCATCGCTGGCTGGACTGGGTGCTGGACGTGTGGGGCCAGCCGGGGACCGCGCTGATCTACGCCGAGCTGGGGTTCGTGGCCGAGCTGCGCGGTGACGCGTCCGCCGCGCTCTGCCTGCAGCTGAGGGGGCTGGACGCGGCCCGCTCGGTGGGCGACCCGCGGGCCACGGCACTGGCGCTGGAAGGGCTGGCCGGCGCGCTGGCGGCGGCCGGCCGGGCCGAGGTGGCGGCGCTGCTGCTGGGCAAGGCCGCCGCGCTGCGGTCGTCGGTGGGGGCGCCGCTCCCGTGGGGCGAGCGGGGCGACGTGGCCAGGATCGAGGCCGCCGTGCGTGCCGCGCTGGGCGCCGCCGGCCTGGCCGACGGCCTGTCCCGCGGCGCGACACTTCCCCTGGACGCCCTCCTGGCTCACCTCCCGCCCGAAGAAACGACCTCGCCCAAAGAGACGGCCTCGCCCCGGGAAACGGCCTCGTCCAAAGCGACGGCCTCGCTCGAGGAAGCGGGCCCGACGGCCAGGGGGCCGGTCATGCCGGTGTCGTCACCTGGGGTTCGTCAGCCGGCTGCGCCGTCCCGTGCGGCGGCACGTGCCTGAGCGCGACCGCCGCCAGGATCGCCGCGCCCACCAGCACCACCGCGCTCACCCCCGCCACCACGGCCAGCCCGTCGGTGAAGGCCGACCTGGCCGCCGCGACCAGCGCGCCGGACAGGTGCGCCGGCTGCTCGGCGGCGATGGCCACCGCCCCGCCGAGCGTGTCGCCGGCCGCGCGCGCCGCTTCAGTGGAGATCCCGGCCGGTACGTCGAGCCGCGCCCGGTAGACCGCGGCCGCGATGCTGCCGAAGATCGCCAGCCCGAGCGCGCCGCCGAACTCCTGCGCCGTCTCCGACAGCGCCGCCGCCGACCCGGACCGCTCGGCCGGCGCCGCGCCGACCACCAGGTCGGTGCCCAGCACCAGCAGCGGTGAGCCGCCCAGGAAGAACAGCGTCTGCCCGGCGACCACCAGGTAGATCCCGTCGGGCCCGGACCCGGCCAGGGCGATCAGGACGAAGCCGACCACCGAGCCGAGCAGCCCGATCGCGGCCACGTACCCCGGACGCCAGCGCTTGGCCAGCATCGGCGCGACCATGAACCCGGCGATGACCGCCGCGGTGGTCGGCAGCGACCAGAGCCCGGCCTGCAGCGGCGTCAGATCGGTCACGAGCTGCATGTACTGGCCGACGAGCAGCCCGATGCCCGGCCCGAGCAGGATGACCAGCATCAGCGTGCCCAGCGCGCCGCTGAACCTGCGCTCGGCGAACAGCTTGAGGTCGAGCAGCGGTTCGGCGAGCGTGCGCTGCCGCCGGATGAACACGACCGCCAGCGCCAGCCCGGCCAGCAGCGACGCCACGGGCACCGCGGCCAGGCCGCCGGCGGCGAGCTCCTTGACGCCGTAGATGACCGTCAGCGCGGCCGCCACGGACAGTACGACGCTCACCAGGTCCACCGGACCGGCCGCGGGCGCGCGGTACTCGGGCAGCAGCGGCGGCCCGGCCACCAGCAGCACCGCCATCACCGGCACGTTCAGCAGGAAGACCGAGCCCCACCAGAAGTTCTCCAGCATCACGCCGCCGACCAGCGGGCCGATCACCATGCCGCCGGTGAAGCCGACCATCCACAGGCTGATGGCGAACATCCGCTGCCCGGGCTCGTGGAACATGTTGCGGATCAACGACAGCGTGGACGGCATCAGCGTCGCCCCCGCCACGCCGAGCAGCGCCCTGGCCGCGATCAGCACTTCGGCGCTGCCGGCGTAGGCGGCCAGCGCGGACGCCCCGGCGAAGGCCGTCGCGCCGATCAGCAGCAGCTTCCTGCGGCCGATGCGGTCGCCGACGTTCCCCATGGTGATCAGGAACCCGGCGATGAGGAAACCGTAGATGTCATTGATCCACAACAACTGCGACCCGCTCGGCCGCAGGTCCTCGCTCAACGCGGGCACGGCCAGGTGCAGCACGCTGACGTCGATGGAGAGCAAAAGGGTCGGGAGGATGAGCACGCCGAGCCCGATCCACTCCCGCTTGCCGGCACGTTCGATGTTCATGCATAGAACCTAGAAGCTCAAGTCGAGTTGAGGTCAACCTCGGGAAACGTGCCCGATTTCGCACTTTCGGTGATTGTCGCGGTGAAAGCGGGCAGTGCCTGGGTTGGACGGGCGATATGAGGCAGGGTTGGGAGCATGCCGATGAGGACAGAGCTCGACCGCCTGGCTGGCGGGGCGCACCATGATCCGCATTCCGTGCTCGGGGCGCACCCCACGCGTGGCGGGGTGACGTTCCGCGCGCTGCGGCCGCTGGCGGAGCGGGTGCAGGTGGTGTTGGAGGACGGGTCGGTCCACGACATGAAGCACCAGGCCCACGGGGTGTTCGAGGCCAGCGTGCCGGGGCTCGACAAGGTGCCCGGCTACACGCTCAGGGTCACCTACGCCGGCGGCGAGCCGCACGAGACGCGTGACCCGTACCGGCACTGGCCGACCCTGGGCGAGGTCGACCTGCACCTCATCGGCGAGGGCCGGCACGAACGGCTGTGGGAGGTGCTCGGCGCGCGGGTGCTGGAGCACCAGGACGTCGACGGCACCGCGTTCGCCGTCTGGGCGCCGAACGCGCGCGGCATCAGGGTCGTCGGCGACTTCAACCACTGGGACGGCACCGCCTACCCGATGCGCTCGCTGGGCCGCTCCGGCGTGTGGGAGCTGTTCATCCCCGGGCTGGGCCCGGGCGAGCGGTACAAGTTCCAGGTCCTGGGCGCCGACGGCGTGTGGCGCGACAAGGCCGACCCGATGGCCAGGCGCACCGAGGTGCCGCCGATGACCGCGTCGGTGGTCGACCAGTCCGGCTATGTCTGGTCCGACGGCGCCTGGATGGCGCGGCGGGCCGACAAGGCGCCGCAGCACGGCCCGATGAGCATCTACGAGGTGCACCTGGGCTCGTGGCGGCCCGGGCTGTCGTACCTGGAGCTGGCCGAGCAGCTCTCGGAGTACGTGGCGGACATGGGCTTCACGCACGTGGAGCTGCTGCCGGTGGCCGAGCACCCGTTCGGCGGCTCCTGGGGCTACCAGGTGACCTCCTACTACGCGCCGACCGCGCGCTTCGGCACTCCCGACGAGTTCCGCCACTTCGTGGACCTGATGCACCAGCGCGGCATCGGCGTGCTGCTCGACTGGGTGCCCGCGCACTTCCCGATGGACGACTGGGCGCTGGCCCGCTTCGACGGCACCCCGCTCTACGAGCACGCCGACCCGGCCAGGGGCGAGCATCCCGACTGGGGCACCTACGTCTTCGACTTCGGCCGCCGCGAGGTGCGCAACTTCCTGGTGGCCAACGCGCTGTTCTGGCTGCAGGAGTTCCACGTCGACGGCCTGCGCGTCGACGCGGTGGCCTCGATGCTCTACCTGGACTACTCACGCCGCGAGGGCGAGTGGACGCCGAACGTCTACGGCGGCAGGGAGAACCTCGACGCGGTGGAGTTCATCAAGGAGATGAACGCGGTCTGCTACCGGGAGGCGCCGGGCATCTCCACCGTGGCCGAGGAGTCGACGGCCTGGCCTGGGGTCTCGCGCCCGGTGCACCTGGGCGGGCTCGGGTTCGGCTTCAAGTGGAACATGGGCTGGATGCACGACACGCTGGAATACCTGCGCCGCGAGCCGGTCTTCCGGCAGTACCACCACCATCAGATGACGTTCTCGCTCATCTACGCCTATTCGGAGAACTACGTCCTGCCGCTCTCGCACGACGAGGTCGTGCACGGCAAGGGCTCGCTGATGGGCAAGATGCCGGGCGACGAGTGGCAGCGTTTCGCCCAGTTGCGCGCGCTGCTGGCGTTCATGTGGGCGCATCCGGGCAAGCAGCTGCTGTTCATGGGCGGCGAGTTCGGCCAGGGCTCGGAGTGGTCGGAGGAACGCGGGCTCGACTGGTGGGTGCTGGAGTTCGACGGCCACCAGGGCGTGCAGCGGCTGGTCCGCGACCTGAACCGGCTGTACAAGGAGACTCCGGCGCTGTGGGAGCAGGACGCCAGGCCCGAGGGCTTCCGCTGGATCGACGCCGACGACGCGCCGGGCAACACGTTCTCGTTCGTCCGCTACGCCGCCGACGGTTCCGCGCTGGCCTGCGTGGTCAACTTCAGCGGTGGCCCGCACGAGAGCTACCGGCTGGGCCTGCCGCACCCGGGGCGGTGGACGGAGGTCGTCAACACCGACGCCTACGACTACTGGGGCAGGGGCGTGGGCAACATGGGCGCGGTCGAGGCGGTCGAGGACCCCTGTCACGGGCTGCCGTACTCGACGACGCTGCGGGTGCCGCCGCTCGGCGCGGTCTGGCTGTCGCACCAGGCGGAGCCCGAACGGGAGCTGCCGGCACGCTGAAAGTTGGGTGAGAAACGGCCCGGGGATCTGTGCGCGCCTGACAAATCACCCTAAACTCCGAGATCATGCCCCTCGGAGGACGCGTGCGATTTCGCCCCCTGATCGTGTGCACGATCACGCTGGCCCTGCTGTCGGCATCGGCTCCGGCGTTCGCCGATCCGGCGGCCGCACCGGCACCGGCTCCGAGCGTCACCCCGCAGCAGGCGCCACCCGCGCCAGGCACGGGCACGCCCGAGCAGCCCGAGCAGCCCGAGGCGGGCGCCCCGGAGACGCCCGAGGCCCCGCAGGAGCCCGCGCCGTCCCCCACCGGGCCGGAGGAGAAGCTCGAAGACGGCCTCGCGCTGGACGGCGGCCAGGTCCGGGCCATCGTCGAGCTGACCGACCCGGCGCAGAACGCGCCCGTGGCGAGCCAGGCGGCGGCCGAGAGCGTGGACGTGGTGCTGCAGCCGCCGACCCAGTCGTTCATGGTCGTGGAGGGCACCGCCGAGGAGCTGGCCAAGCTGGCCGAGGACCCGCGCGTCACCTCGATCCACCGGGACGAGACGTTCACCCCGGCCGAGGTGTCGGGCAACCTCAAACTGATCGGCGCCGACCAGGCGCACGGCCGCGGCATGACCGGGTCGGGGCAGGTGGTGGCCGTGCTCGACACGGGCATCGACACCGACCACCCGGCCTTCGGCAACCGGATCGTGGGCCAGGCGTGCTTCTCGGCCCCGCAGGCGGGCGTGGAGTCGCTGTGCCCGAACGGCCAGAGCACCCAGACGGACGGCGACGCGGCCAGCGCGACCACCCCGAAGTGCCTGGCCGGCGGCGTGAACCTGTGTGACCACGGCACGCACGTGGCCGGCATCGCGGCCGGCACCGGCGGCGTGGCGCCCGGCGCCGGGATCTACGCGGTGCAGGTGTTCAGCCGGGTCAACGACGAGGACATCTGCGGCGAACCGTCCTGCCTGCTGGCGTTCGAGTCGTCGATCAGGCAGGCGCTCGAGCACGTGGCGAGCGTGCCGCAGCCCATCGCGGCGGTGAACCTGAGCCTGGGCGGGCAGCTCTCCGAGACCGCCTGCGACACCAGCGAGGACGGCGCGGTGTTCAAGCCGCTGTTCGACGCGCTGCTGGCCAAGGGCATCGCGCCGGTGGTCGCCGCGGGCAACGAGTACTTCGACGGCGCCTCCTTCCCCGCCTGCGTCACCTCTGCGGTGGCCGTGGGCGCCGGCGACAACGCCGACGCCATCGCGGACTTCTCCAACCGGGGCGCGCTGGTCGACCTGTTCGCGCCGGGCGTGGACATCGACTCGTCGGTGCCCGACAACGCCACCGCGGTGCACAGCGGCACCTCGATGGCCACCCCGCACGTGGCGGGCGCGCTGGCGCTGATGAAGGCGCAGGCCCCGCAGACGCCGATGACCGACCTGATCGAGAAGCTCAAGACGACCGGACGTCCCTTCATCTACCAGGCCAACGGCGCGGAGGTGCGCACGCCGCGGGTGGACCTGGCGGCGGCGCTGCTCGGCGCGGCCCCGCAGCCGGGCGTCACGCAGGTACCGAACCCGCTCCCGACCGACCCGGGCGACGGCACCGACCCCGATCCCGGCCCCGGTCCGGATCCGGGCGAGGACCCCGGTCCCGGCCC
>NZ_JABCPZ010000238.1 GCF_013283785.1 Nonomuraea antri | reverse complement strand
CGATCACCCTGCCCGCCCTGCTGTCCGGCGCGCTCGCCGCCTCCCCGGCCCGTGCGGCCCCCCACGCGGCTGCCCATGGGGTCTCACCGCGAGGACGGGTGGTCCGGTCGGGGCTGGTCGGCGTCGTGGTGGCGCTCGGTGTGGTGGTGGCCGCCTACCTGCCCTATGTGCTGGGCTCGCGCGGTTCCGTCCTGGGCTACCTGAGCGGCTACCTGACCGAGGAGGGGTACGACGAGGCGGGCGCGCGCGACCGCTACGTCCTGCTGCGCCTGCTGCTGCCCGACGCCTGGGCGCTGCCCGCGACCGTGGTCGCGCTGGCCGCCGTGCTGGTCCACGTGCTCAGGAACGGCGACCAGGACCGGCGGGAACGCGGCGCGCTGCTGCTGACCGGCGCCGCGTTCCTGCTGCTCACCCCGGGCTACCCCTGGTACGCGCTGCTCCCGGTGGCGCTGGCCGCGCTCGCCGGGCAGCCGGAGTGGCTGGGCGTGGCCGCCGCCGGCGCCGTGGTGTACCTGGGCGGGCCCGCGACCCCCGCCTACGCCGCGGCCGCCCTCCTGTGCCTCGTCCGGCCGCTCCAGCCCTTCGCCCGGCACTTCGCTCAGCCCTTCGCCCAGCGTCTCAGCCGGCGGGTGCGGGCACGTAGCGGGCGCGCAGGCGGGCCTTGGCGGCCTCGCCGGCGCCCAGGTGCTCCAGCCCGTTGAGCGCCGCGCCGACGATCGGCGGCACGTCCGCCACGACCGTCTCGGCCAGCGGGGCCCGGGCCGCGAACGCCGTCTGGAGCAGCGCCGTCAGCAGCGGGTCGCCGGAGGTGAGTATGCCGCCGCCGAGTACCACCTCGGTCGGCGTCTCCAGCAGCCCGAGCCGGCGCAGGCACACCTCGGCCAGCACCGCCACCTCCTCGGCCTGACGTTCCACCAGCGCGGCGGCCACCGGGTCGCCGCTCGCCGCCACGGCGAGCACGCCCGGCGCGAGGTCGTACAGCGTGGCCTGGGGCAGCTCGCCGAAGTGCAGCTTCAGCACCAGCTCCTCGACCGTCGCGGTGCCGAAGTGGGCGGTGACCAGGCCGGCCAGGGCGGTGGCCGGGCCGCGGCCGTCCTCGGCGCGTACCGCGTGCCACAGTGCCTCCTCGGCCAGGACCGCGCCGCCGCCCCAGTCGCCGCTGATGCGGCCCAGCGCGGGGAAGCGCGCCACCTGGCCGGACGGTGACACGCCGACCGCGTTGATGCCCGCCCCGCACACCACCGCCACGCCCCACGCGTTCGACGCGCCGGCCCGCAGCAGCGCGAACGTGTCGTTGCGCACCACGATGTCACGGCCGAGGCCGCGGGCGGCGAACTCGCGGGCCAGCGCCTCCTCCTCCACCGGCAGGTCCGCCCCGGCCACGTACGCCGCCACGTGATCGAACCCGGTCCCCGACGCCAGCGGCCCGGTCTGCGGCGGCAGGGCGGCCAGCGCCCGCCGCAGCGCGTCCTCGACCACGTCGGCGGCGGCGGCCACGCCCGCGCGCTGCGGCTCGAACGGCCCCGCGCGGCCGGCGGCCAGCACCTGGCCGTCCTCGCTCACCACCGCGACGTCGGTCTTGCTGTTGCCGCCGTCGACGGCCAGCACCAGGCGCGCCACTAGCGCACCGCCCACGGCAGGTGGGCGCGGCCGGCCTCCAGCAGCAGCCCGGTGAGCCGCTCGGCGATCTCGTCCTGGCCGATGAGCGGGTGGGCGAGCAGCGCGTCGCGCACCCGGTCGGCGCCGCCGTGCAGGGCCGCGTCCAGCGCCAGCGTCTCGTACGCCGACACGTTCGCGATCAGCCCCGCGAACAGCGGCTCGACCGGCGGCACCGGCAGCGGCTCGGCCCCCGACGCGGTGATCCTGGCCGGCGCCTCGATCACCGCCTCGTCGCCGAGGAACGGCAGCGTGCCCCGGTTGCGCAGGTTCACGATCTGGGTGTCGCCCCGGTCGCCGAGCAGCGAGGCGATCAGCGCCACCGCCGCCTCGGAGTAGAACGCGCCGCCCCGCTCGCCGAGCAGTTCGGGCTTCTCCACCACGGCCGGGTCGGCGTACATCTTCAGCAGCCGCGCCTCCATGGCCGCCACCTCGGCCGCCCGCGACGGCTTGGCCCGCTGCTCGCGCACCACCGCGTCGTGGGCGTAGAAGTAGCGCAGGTAGTACGAGGGGATGACGCCCAGCCTGCGCAGCAGCCCGGCCCGCAGCCCGAGGCCGTCGGCGAGCTCCTCGGCGTGCTCGGCCAGGATCGACGGCAGGACGTCGGCGCCGTCCAGGTGGACGCTGCGCACCCAGGTCAGATGGTTGAGCCCGACGTGCCCGAGCGAGAGGCGCGCCGGGTCGACGCCGAGCCGGGCGGCGAAGCGGCGCTGGACGCCGATGGCCACGTTGCACAGGCCGATCGCCCGGTGACCGGCGTCGAGCAGCGCCCTGGTGACGATGCCGACCGGGTTGGTGAAGTCCACGATCCAGGCGTCGGGCGCGTGGCGGCGTACGGTCTCGGCCAGCTCCAGCACGACCGGCACCGTGCGCAGCGCCTTGGCCAGGCCGCCCGCGCCGGTCGTCTCCTGGCCGACGCAGCCGCACTCCAGCGGCAGCGTCTCGTCCACCTCGCGGGCCGCCTGGCCGCCCACCCTGAGCTGGAACAGCACCGCTCGGGCGCCCGCGACCCCCTCCGCCACCGAGGACGTCGCCACCACCCGAGCCGGATGCCCGGCGTGCGCCAGCATCCGCCGCGACACCCCGGCGACGAGCTCGCGCCGCGATTCATCGGGGTCGATGAGGGCGATCTCGGTGACAGGCAGCTCCTCGCGCAACCGCGCGAACCCGTCGATCAGCTCCGGCGTGTACGTCGAGCCGCCCCCGACCACGGCGAGTTTCAACCCTTCACTCCCGTCAAGGTCACGCCCTCGATGAAGACTCTCTGGGCGAAGAAGAAGATGACGATCACCGGCGCGGTCACCAGCAGGGTGGCCGCCATGGTGAGGTTCCACTGCACGCTGTGGAACGCCTTGAACGTGGCCAGGCCGAGTGAGAGCGTGTAGCCCTCCTGCGCCACGCCCGCGTACAGCAGGGGCCCGAAGTAGTCGTTCCAGCAGTAGAAGAACTGGAACAGGGCCACCGCGGCGATGGCCGGGCGGGCCATCGGCAGGATCACCCTGACCAGGGTCCTGAAGTCGGAGCAGCCGTCCACCTTCGCCGCGTCGGTGTACTCGCGCGGGATGGTGATCAGGAACTGCCGCAGCAGGAAGATCGAGAAGGCGTCGCCGAGCAGCATGGGCAGGATCAGCGGCCACAGGCTGTCGGTCAGCCCGAGCCGGGCCCAGATCAGGTAGATCGGCACCGCGATCACCTGCGGCGGCAGCATCATCGCGGTGATCACCAGCAGGAACGCCAGCCGCCTGCCGCGGAAGCGGAAGCGGGCCAGCGCGTAGGCCACAGGCACCGACGACACCACCGTGAACAGGGTGCCCAGGGTGGCGTACATCAGCGTGTTGAGCGTCCAGCGCAGCAGCATCGACTTCTCGAAGACCACCGCGAAGTTGTCCCAGTTCCACGACTGCGGCCACAGGTCGCTGGTCAGCGCCTGCTCGTCGGTCATCAGCGCGGTCAGCCCGAGGAACGCCACCGGCGCCAGGAACATCAGCGCCAGCGCGACGGCCACGCTGTGCTGGGCGATCCACAGCAGCGTCCGGCGCCTGCGCGCCCGCACTCCGGCCCGCCTGGCCGGGGGCGCCACCGTGGGCGGCGGCGCGGTCAACGTGGTCATGCGGCCTCCTCGGCGCGGCGGAACTGACGCAGCAGGATCAGCGTGAACACCATGGACGCGCCGAACAGCAGCAGCGCCAGCACGCACGCGTAGCCCATGGAGTAGTCGCGGAAGCCGACGTAGAACAGCCATTGCGGCAGCGTGAGCAGCGATTCGTCGGGATAGCCCGGCGTGAACGAGTTGCCGGCCGAGTCGGTCGCGCCCGAGGCCACCCGGGAGGCGATCATGGCCTGGGTGAAGTACTGCAGCGCGTAGATCACCCCGGTCACCGCGGAGAACATCAGCACCGGCGAGATCGTCGGCAGGGTCACGCTGCGGAACTGCCGCCAGGCGCCGGCGCCGTCGATGGCCGCCGCCTCGTACAGGTGCTTGGGGACGTCCAGCAGCGCGGCCATGAAGATCACGGTGACCTGGCCGCAGCTCCACAGCGCCAGCAGCGTCAGGCTCGGCTTGGACCAGGCGGCGTCGCCGAACCAGTCGGGCCCGGTGATGCCGAACAGGGCCAGGAACTGGTTCCACGGGCCGCTGGCCGGGTTCATCAGGTAGACGAACGTGACCGTCCCGGCCACCATCGGCACCAGCGACGGCAGGTAGAAGATCGTCCTGAACAGGCTGACGCCGGCCTTGAGCCTGGTCACGAGCTGGGCCAGGGCCAGCGCGAACAGCACCGTCGCCGGGACCATCACGACCACCAGCCACAGCGTGTTCTCGGCCGAGGTGAGCACGCGCGGGTCCTGGAACAGGTAGCGCCAGTTGTCGAGCCCGACGTACTCCAGGGTGTACATGTCGTAGCGGTGGAAGGAGAAGTAGACCGACGACAGCAGCGGATAGATGAAGAAGATCGACACGCCGATCAGCCAGGGTGACAGCCACAGAAGGGCCCGCAGGCCCTCCCGCCGCCGTCCACCCCGCCGCCATCTGCCGGGCGCGGCGTGGGTGACGGAAGTCATCGCGGGTCAGCCCCCGGAGAGCTTCAGCTTGTCGTTGATCAGCTTGTCGACGCCCTTGAGCCCGGCGTCCAGGTCGGAGACGTCGCCCTTCTCCCACTTGGCCATGAAGGTCTGGAACGCCTCCTGGTTGAAGACGCTGTTCACGCTGGCCGGGAGGGTGGAGGTCTTCGGGTGGGCGAAGATGTCGAGGAAGGTCTGGAAGTTGGCGTCCTTGTCCAGGTTGGGCGACTGCATCGCGGCCTGGGTGGTGGGCACGTTGCGCAGCGCGTTCGACAGCGTCACCAGTGAGTCGGTGTCGGTGGTCAGGTGCTTGACCAGCTCCCAGGCGTGCTGCGGGTTCTTGGCGCCCTTGGGCACGCCGATCACGGTGCCCGCGGTGAAGCCGCTGCCGTACAGGTCGGGCTTGTCGTCGGCGACCGGCAGGGGAGCGGTGCCGTAGTCCAGGTCCTTGGCCTTCGGGTCGTTGGCGATCATGGCGTTGCGCCACTCGCCGTCGAGGATCATGGCCACCTTGCCCTCGAAGAACGGGTGCTTGGCGCCCCACTCGTCGCCCAGGCTCTTGCGGAACTTCTCCAGCTTGTCGTAGCCGTACCAGTCGACGAGTTCCTTCTGCCAGGTCAGCAGCTGCTTCCAGGCGGGGTCGGCGCCGATGGCCGAGGTGCCGTCGTCGTTGTACCACTTGGCGCCCACCATCGGGCCCATGTGGCCGGCGCTGTTCTCGTAGTACTGGAAGCTCGGGATGAAGCCGGCCACCTTGATGTCGCCGTCGGCGTCGCGGACGGTGAGCTTCTTGGTCAGCTCGGTCAGCTCGGTCAGCGTCTTGGGCGGTTCCTCGCCCTTCATCAGGGCCTTGTTGTAGTAGAGGCCGTACGCGTCGGCCAGCAGCGGCATCGTGCAGCGCTTGCCGTCGAACTCGGTGTAGGAACGTGCCACCGCGGGCAGCACGGACAAGTCGATGCCATCCTGCTGGATCACGGGAGTGAGGTCTTGGAACGCTCCCGATTTACACCATTGGGCGACGTTGTCGGTGGTGAACGAGGCGGCCACGTCCGGCGCCTTGCCGCCGCGGATGGCCTGGGTGATCTGGTCGTCCTGGACGCCCTTGGTGGCTTTGACGGTGATCTGGGGGAACTTCTTGTTGAAGCCGGCGATGGCGTCCTCGAACGCCTTGACCTCGGCGTCCGTGGAGAAGCCGTGCCACAGTTCGAGGGTGGCCGCAGGCAGTGCCTGCGACGCGGAGCCGGAGGGCTTGGGCTGGGCGCCGAGCGACGGCGCCGCCTCCTTGCCCGCTGTGCAGGCGGTGAGCGCCAGGGCCGTCAGGCCGGCGACCGCCAGGGGGACGAAGCGCACGGGGGGTGCCTCCTGCCAAGCGTTGGATCACATGGGATCACGATGGAACGGGTGGAGCGGAAGAGTGGGATATGCCGCCCGCCGAGGCCACGGTGGAGCTGAAGACCTCATCGCGCACGGTGTCGAGCGCCAGGTCGAGCGCGCCGGCCAGGACCGGGTTGCCCTCGACGTTCGACAGGCGCAGCGCCGGGCGGGGGATGGTGAGCGCGTGCAGTTCGTGTTCGACCAGCTCGCGCAGGGTCTCGCCGCCCGACAGCACCACGCCGCCGGTCAGCACGATCAGGCCGGGGTCGATGACGGACGTGATGGACGCCAGGCCCACGGCCAGCCGCGCGGCGATGTCGCGCAGCCCGGCCCGCGCGTCGTCGGCCTTCTGTCCGCCGCCGTCCGCCGTGCGCACCGCGTTGGCGATCGCCTGGCGGAAGTCGCTGCCGCGCACGCCGTACGAGCGCAGCAGCTTGAGCACGGCGGGGCCGCCGGTCAGGGCCTGGTAGCCGTGGTTGGCGTAGCGCCCGGCCTCGCGCGCGGTGGGCGCGCCAGGGGTGGGCATGTAGCCGACCTCGCCGGCGCCGCCGGTGGCGCCGCGGTGCATCCGCCCGCCCAGCACGATGGCCGAGCCGATGCCCTCGTCGGCCCACAGCAGCACGAAGTCGGAGTGGCCCTGGGCCGCGCCGTGCGCCTGCTCGGCCAGCGCGACCAGGTTGACGTTGTTCTCCACCGACACCGGCACGCCCAGGCCCGAGGCGAGCGTGGGCACCAGGTCGGGGATCTGCCAGCCGGGGGTGTCCTTGGCGGTGGCGTAGCCGAGCCGCCCGGTGGACGGGTCGATCGCGGCCTGCACGCCGATGACCACGTGGCGCAGCTTGTCCGGGGGATTGGCCCCGGCCAGCGCCGCGCCCAGCCGCTCGACGAGCTCGCCGCCGCGCCGGCGCGGGGTCGGCAGCGTGTACGAGCCCACGATCGCGCCGGTGATGTCGGCCACCGTGGCCTCGATCCTGTCGGGGGTGACGTCGAGCGCGCCCACGTAGGCGGCGGCCGGGTTGATCCGGTACACCTCGGCCGTACGCCCGGGCAGGCCTTCTCTGATGCCGTCCAGGATCACCAGCCCCGCCTCCTGCAGCCGGGCGAGCAGCTGCGATGCTGTGGGCTTGGACAGTCCGGTCAGGGTGCCGATCTCGGGCCGCGTCAGCGGCCCCCGCTCGAGCAGAGCCTGCAGGGCGGCACGATCATTGATCGCACGCAGCAGACTGGGTGTCCCCGGCACCGGACCGCTCACGTTCACTCCTTCGCACGAAGTTAGGAAACTTTCCTAACTTGCAGCGAACATAAGGAGTTCAGGCGATCGCGGTCAAGGGCCGAAACCAAGCCGTGACCCGGAGAAAGGAAAGGCGAGCGGTGGGGGAAGGAAGGTGGGAAGTGTCTCGACAGGCATGCTAGTGTCGTCGTTTGTCGTAACAACAAGCAGAATGGCCCGGAGTGTCCCATTAACCACAATAATGGTCAGGCGGCAACTCGTCAAACAGAGCTCGCCAGGGAGCAGGAGTACGTCACCCGTCTTTACGCCCGGCTCGACGAGCTGCGCGAGCGTACCCAGCGTCAGCTGAAGGAAGTGCTGGCCACGGGCGCCGTCGGCACCATGCAGAACCGCTCGGAGCGCGACACGTTCGCCGACATGTACGCCTCCAGGCTCGCCAGGCTCTGGGCCGTCGAGCGCGGCCTGGTTTTCGGCCGTCTCGATCACGTCGACGAGGGCCGGCTCTACATCGGCAAGCTCGGGCTCACCGACGACGAGCAGGCCCGGCTGCTCATCGACTGGCGCGCCCCGGTGGCGCAGCCGTTCTACCGCGCCACCCCGGCCGCCCCGATGGGCCTCACCCGGCGCAGGCACCTGCAGACCAAGGGCCGCGCCGTGGTCGGCGTCGACGACGACCTGCTCGACCTCGACTCCCTCAGCGACGACGACCGCGCCACGCTCAACGGCGAGGCCGCGCTCCTGGCCGCGCTCGACGAGCGCCGCACCGGCCGCATGCGCGACATCGTCGCCACCATCCAGGCCGAGCAGGACCGGGTCATCCGCAGCGACCTGAACGGCGTGCTGGTCGTGCAGGGCGGCCCGGGCACCGGCAAGACCGTGGTGGCGCTGCACCGCGCGGCGTACCTGCTCTACACCCACCGCGAGCGGCTGGAACGGCGCGGCGTGCTCATCCTCGGGCCCAACCTCACCTTCCTGCGCTACATCGAGCAGGTGCTGCCCTCGCTGGGCGAGACCGACGTGCTGCTGTCCACGGTCGGCGAGCTCTACCCCGGGCTGACCGCCACCGCCCGCGACAGGCCCGAGGTGGCCGCGCTCAAGGGCGACCTGCGCATGACCGACGTGCTCGCGCGGGCCGTGCGCGACCGCCAGAAGGTGCCGCGCAAGCCCGTCGAGCTGCAGCTCGGCCGCATCACGCTGACCATCGACCGCAACATGCTCGAAGCGGCCAAGAACAAGGCCACCCGCTCGCGCCGGCCGCACAACCAGGCCCGCACCGTGTTCGTGCGCTCGCTGCTGAACGCCCTGGCCAGGCAGCAGGCCAAGAAGATCGGCAAGGGCCTCATCGACGACGACGAGCTGGCCGACCTGCGCGAGGACCTGCGTACCGAGCCGGCGGTCAAGTCGGCGCTGAACCGGCTGTGGCCGTACCTGACGCCCCAGCGGCTGCTGCTCGGGCTCTACGGCTCACCCGAGCGCCTGGCGCACGCGGCGGCCGCGCTCAGCCCCGCCGAGCGCGACCTGCTGGCCCGCACCGGCGGCGCGTGGACCGAATCGGACGTGCCGCTCCTCGACGAGGCCGCGGAACTGCTCGGCGAGATCGACGAGCACGTCCTGCGCGCCACCGCGCTGCAGGCCGAGGAGGAGCTGGCCGCCGCCAGGCAGGCCGAGGAACGCGAGCGCGAGGCCGAGCTGTCCTACGCGCGCGAGGTGCTGGAGCTGACCGGCCTGTCGGACGTCATGGAGGCCGAACGCCTCGCGGAACGCCAGCGCGGCGAGGGCCCCTACCTCACCACCGCCGAACGCGCCGCCGCCGACCGCACCTGGGCCTACGGCCACGTCATCGTGGACGAGGCGCAGGAACTGTCGCCCATGGCCTGGCGGGCCGTCATGCGCCGCTGCCCGACCCGGTCGATGACGATCGTCGGCGACATCGCCCAGACCGGCTCCGCGGCCGGGGCCAGGGACTGGCACGAGGTGCTCGACCCGTACGTGGCCGGGCGCTGGCGTCAGGAGGGGCTGACCGTCAACTACCGCACGCCGGTGGAGCTGATGGCGGTGGCCGCCCGCGTGCTGGCCACCATCGACCCGGCGCTGCGGGCGCCCACCTCGGTGCGCGAACTCGGCGTCGAACCCTGGTCCGCGCCGCTGTCCGCGCTGCCCGAACTGGTCAAGGCCGAGGTCGGCGAGGGCGGCAAGGTCGCCGTCGTGGTGCCCGACGCGCTGCTCGCCACGCTCGGCGACCAGATCGCCGCCGCCGTCGAGGGCGCCGCCGTGGTCACCCCGGGCGCCGGGCGCGCCAAGGGGGCGGCCGCGCTCGACGCGCCGGTGGCCGTCATGGGCGTGGCCGACGCCAAGGGGCTGGAGTTCGACTCGGTGATCGTGGCCGAGCCCGACCTCATCGCCGCCCAGTCGCCACGCGGGCCGAGCGACCTGTATGTTGCTCTCACCCGTGCCACGCAGCGCCTCGGAGTGGTCCACGAACGACCGCTCTCGGCGGCTCTGCGGGGCTTGCCAACCCGGTCGTCCGCACCCACAAATGGGCTTTAACCTGCCTTTCGGCGGCAGGCCAAGCATGTCCTACCTGCGAAAACTTGATGTTTCTGCTGATCGGGACACGGTTGACATCTGAGGTGGAGTCGGTAGTTTGCTGCGCAGTCCAGCACGGGACTTGGCCGGTTGGCCGTCTCTGACATCGCCGGATCCTGCGTCCGTGACGGAGGGTGACTTCGTCCACACAGCCAGGTGCAGGGCCGTCGGTCCGTCGAGTCGGGGCACCCCAACCGGGCGGGGGGTTGGACCCGGGACGGGTCCGGGAGCCCAGTAGACAACGGAATTCCGCGCTCGCCGCCGACGAGACGGGTCCGGTCCGAAGGGTTCTCCGGACCCTCTTCCCGCTCTCGTGCGCAGGATCGCCATTCGCGCCGGGTGGTCCCGTTGAGATCACGGGATCACCCTGCCGTCCTTTTTCCGAGATCACTTCGCCCGGTTTCGTCGTACCCTTGAGGGTCGGAGCGCATTGCAGGGGCGGTAGCGTTTTCGCAGGAACAGGCGTTGCGATCGGCGAGGAGTCCCCGGAGTGGTTCAGGACAGCACGAGCCTTCCGCCCACCACCGGGCGCGACTCGTCCGCGCGCCCCGGCGACGCCGCCGCCGCCGAGGAGACCACCCCGGCCGAAGGAGAAACCGGGCGGGTGTTGTTCGGGCGGGTGGCCGCCGCCGTGCTGGGCGGGGCGCTGCTGTTCACCGCGTTCCCGCCGCTCGACTGGTGGTGGTGCGCGCCGGCCGGGCTCGCCCTGATCGTCGCCGCCATCCACCGGGCCAGGCCGAAGCGGGCCGCCTGGCTGGGCTACCTGGCCGCGCTGGTGTTCCTGCTGCCCGCCCTGGCCTGGGTGCGCACGATCGGCGACGACGTCTGGCTGATGCTGGTCGGCGTCGAGAGCCTGTTCTACGCCGCCATGGCCGCGCTGGCCGCGCCGGTGTTCCGGCTGCGCTGGTGGCCCCTGGCCTTCGGCGGGCTCTGGGTGGCCATGGAGTGGGCTCGCGGCCTGGTGCCCATCGGCGGCTTCCCGTGGGCGCGGATGGCCTTCAGCCAGGGCGAGTCGCTGTTCACCTCCTACGCGGCGCTGGGCGGCGCGCCGCTGGTGTCGTTCGCCGTCGCCCTGTGCGGGGCGCTGCTCGCCCACGCCGCCCTGACCGGCCACGCCAGGCCGGCCCTGCGGGCCGTCCCGGTCGCGCTCGCGCTGGCCGTTCCCGTGCTCGGGCTGGCCGTGCCGCGCCACGGCGACGAGGGCAGGAGCGTCAACATCGGCATCGTGCAGGGCAGCGTGCCCGGGCGCGGCATGTACGTGATGGGCGACGAACCGGCCGTCGTGCTGAAGAACCACGCGAACGAGACCAAGCGGTTGGCCCAGGCCGCCAGAGACGGCAAGGTGCTCAAGCCGGACATCGTCGTCCTGCCGGAGAACTCCACCGACATCGACCCCTACCGCAGCGAGTTCGCCCGCGCGATCATCGACGACTCCGTCAAGGACGTCGGCGTCCCCACACTGGTCGGCGCCGTGGTGGCGATCGGCGACTCCGAGCGGGCCACCCGCAGCCTGGTGTGGGACCCGGTCACCGGGCCCGGCGCGTACTACGACAAGCAGCACCTGGTGCCGTTCGGCGAGTACACGCCGTTCAAGGAGATCGTGCTGGCGCTGTGGGAGCGGGCCAACCTGGTCGGCAGGCAGTCCGTGGCCGGCACGAAACCGGGCGACCTGAAGATGGGGCCGGTCACCATCGGCGCGGTCAACTGCTACGAGGTCGCCTACGACGACACCGTGCGCGGCACCGTGCGGGCCGGCGGCACCCCGCTGGTCGTGCAGACCAACAACGCCTCCTACGCGCTGTCCAACCTGCCCTGGCAGCAGCTCGCGATGTCCAAGCTGCGCGCCGTCGAGCACAACAGGGCCGTCGTCACCGCCGCGACGACCGGGATCTCGGCATACGTCACCCCGGACGGTAAGGTCTCCTGGCAGACCCGCGAACTGGTCGCGGACATGAACGTGGTGAAGGTGCCCGTACGGACTCAGGAAACGATCGCCACCAAGGTGGGCAGCGGGCCCGAGTGGGCACTGATGGTGATGGGGGCGGTGGCCGTGGGCGTCGCCATGCTGCGTGGCAGGCGGCGAGTCACGACCTGACGAGTCATGGACGGATGAGGCGACCGGATGAGGAACGACTGAACATGGAGACTCTCGGGCGGGTGCTGATCGTGGTCCCGACCTTCAACGAGCGCGAGAACCTGCCCATGATCGTCCAGCGGATTCGCGCCGCCGTGCCCGAGGCCCACCTCCTGGTGGCCGACGACAGCAGCCCCGACGGCACCGGCGAGCTCGCCGACGAGCTGGCCGCCGCCGACGACCACGTCCACGTCCTGCACCGGCCCGCCAAGCAGGGGCTCGGCGCCGCCTACATCGCCGGCTTCCGCTGGGGGCTGAGCGAGGGTTACGACGTCCTGGTCGAGATGGACGCCGACGGCTCCCACCAGCCCGAAGAGCTCCACAAGCTGCTGCAGGCCCTGACCGACGGCGCCGACCTGGCCATCGGCTCGCGCTACGTGCCCGGCGGCCGCGTGGTCAACTGGCCCGCCTCCCGCCAGCTCCTCTCACGCGGCGCCAACGTCTACGTCAAGGCCATGCTCGGCCTGGCCGTGCGCGACGCCACCGCCGGGTTCCGCGCCTACCGGGCCTCGACCCTGGAGAAGGTGGGCCTGTCCGACGTCGAGTCGCAGGGCTACTGCTTCCAGGTCGACCTCACGCTGCGCACCGCGAAACACGGGCTGCGGGTGGTGGAGGTGCCGATCACGTTCGTGGAGCGCACGGTCGGCAAGAGCAAGATGAGTGGGAAGATCATGTCCGAGGCGTTCTGGCGGATCGGGGTGTGGGGCGTCACCGGGCTGCCCGACCGGCTGCGGGGCCGCACCCGCTGATGCCGGGCTGCTTTGACGTTCGGCTGCTGCTGACGCTCGGCTGCTGTTGACCTGGAACGCTTTGCCCGCGCCGGACGTTGACTAAGGCATACGCGTCCGTGCGGAATTGAGGAAACGATGCGGCTCCTGCTCTTCCTGGCCTTCCTGGTCGTCCCCGTGCTGGAGATCTGGCTGCTGATCCAGGTCGGCTCGGTGATCGGCGGCGTGCCCACGGTGGCACTGCTGATCGCCGACAGCCTGCTCGGCGCCTGGATCGTGCGCCGCGAGGGCCGCCGCGCCTGGCGGGCGCTGCAGGAGGCGCTGCAGTCCGGGCGCATGCCCGATCGGGAACTGGCCGACGGCGGGCTGATCCTGGTGGGCGGCGCGCTGCTGCTGACGCCCGGCTTCTTCACCGACCTGTTCGGCTTCCTGTGCGTGCTGCCGTTCACCCGGCCGATGATGCGGCGGCTGGGCGCGTGGTTCTTCGAACGCCGGGTCAAGCGCATGGCGGCCGCTTCGCCGTACGCGAACCTGTTCCCGCCCAAGCCCGACGACCTGTTCGGCGAGCCGCGCGGCCCGCAGGGCGGCGGCGCCGGCGCCGGCGGCCGGGTGGTGCACGGCGAGGTCATCCGCGAGGACGGCGAGCGCTGACCCCTGATGGCGCGTAGGTAGCGGGCGGCCTGTTCGCGGAAGGCGGGGGCGGGCCGGCCGTTACCCCGATCTCGCTCGCCCGCGCATGAGTCACAGTCAGCAGCGCTGATCCCCTCGAGTGGATCCGCGCCGCCGTGACGGCGCGCATCCGGGCGTGCTCCAGGCCATCGATGAGCACCGCTGCCTGCCGCACGCAGGCGCGGCCGGCATTTCGGACCTGGTCTGGACGATCACCTCGGTGGACATTGCCTGCTCATCGACGACCTCCGCGCGTTCTTCGGCCCTGCGGCGAGCTGAGCGCGGTCGTGGGCAACTGAGCGCGGTCGCGTGGGCGTGGTTGCGTGGGCGTGGTTGCGTGGGCGTGGTCACGGGCAACCGGGGCGCAGTCACATGAGGGGTGGCCCTGGCAACCGAGTGTGGTCACGTGAGGGGCGGGCCGGGGAGCCGAGTGCGGTCACGTGGGGGTGGCCCCGGGGCAACCGATTGTGGTCACGTGGGACGGCCCGGGGCGGCCGAGTGCGGTCGTGTGAGGGCGGCCCGGGCAAGTGCGGGCGGTCGCGGGCATGCGAAGACCCCCGGACCATCGGTCCGGGGGTCGTTCACCGTGAGAAGGTGTCAGGCGCTCTTACGACGCTGGGCACGCAAGACCGCGAGCCTCTCGTTGAGCACCTCTTCCAGGTCTTCGATGGACCGCCGCTCCAAGAGCATGTCCCAATGCGTCCGCGGGGGCTTCGTCTTCTTCGACTCCGGCTGCTCGCCGTCCACGCGGACCGCGGTTGCGCCGCACATTCGGCACTCCCACGTCGCCGGGATCTCAGCCTCGGCGGCAAGCGGAACCTCGAAGCGATGGCCCTTTGGGCAGGTGTAGGACACCTCCTGGCGCGGGGCCAGATCCGTGTTACGGTCGTTCTCGTAGCTGGTTGCCCCGAGCCGGGTGCCACGAAGCGCGCGCTCGCCCATGTCTAAATGCCTCCTACAAGGCCCCCTTGCGGTGGGGGGTCTGTCTCCCACGGTGTCTAACGCTTGATACCGTGATGGGATTCCCATCCATGGGGTGATCCAATCGCGCTTTGGGTCTTCGTTCTTCGGCTCGCCAGCGATCACCGTCCCGACCACGGGTTTTCCGCTTGATTGCGACTTCAGGTGGTTTGGCGGGCCCGCTGGACGGCAGGCGCGCGCCAGAGGGCGGCGGCGAGCCAGAGTCCGCCGGCCAGGATGAGGGCGCCGTGGGCGACCCGCAGCGGGTACGGCCCGAAGAACTGCGGGATGAACAGCGCGAATCCCAGCGCGAGCCCGGTTCCGCTCCACCTGCTGACCGTGCCGGACCGCCACACGGCCACCGCGAGCATGATCGTGCCCACCGCGAGCAGCGCGAGCCCGGCCACGAACATAGTGGCGGCGACGGGACCCAGCCGGAACTCCTCCGCCAGTTCCATCAGGGCGGGCGCCTGGTCGCGCAGTGATCGGCGGGCGATGACGCTGAGCCCGAAGTCCTCGGCCCCGTAGTAGGGGAGTGTCAGCCCCGCGCCCGCCCAGGTCACGGCCGCCGCCCTGAGCGAGAGCCGGTCGCTGAGCACCTGGTGCAGTCCGAGCGCGGCCAGGCCGAGCAGGATGAACCCGAACATCGCGGCGAGGTGCCCCCAGATCCAGGCGTCGCCGGCCATCGCGACGGCATCGTCCCCCGAGGGGCGTACGGCGGGATAGACGAGGAAGAGCGCCCCGGTGACGGCGAAGGCGGCGGAGGTCAGGCGGTTCATGGCGGGCTCCAGAGGGGTTCGATGCTCCGTTTCGAGAGCAATGCTCTCTGTTTGGAGCGTTGATGTCAAGATCGGTGCTCTCGTAGCAGAGCGGCGACCGGCGCCGGTCCGGGAAGAGTGGCGACGGGCACCGGCTCGGGAAGAGCGGCGACCGGCACCCGTGCGGGAAGAGCGCGGGGGCGCGGGCGGTTGCACCGAGCGTGGAACAGGTCGAGGTCGTGGTCATCGGCGCCGGGCAGGCGGGGCTGTCCAGCGCGTACCACCTGCGCAGGTTCGGGTTCGAGCCGCTCGTGCTCGACGCGGGAGACGGTCCCGGCGGCGCGTGGCGGCACCGTTCGCCGTCGCTGACCATGGACAAGGTGCACGGCATCTTCGACCTCCCCGGCATCAGGCGTCCCGACGCGGCCGACGGCACGCGACCGGCGGCCGAGGTCGTCCCGGAGTATTACGCCGACTACGAGCGGCGGGCCGGGCTGGCCGTGGTGCGTCCCGTCGCGGTGTCGGCGGTGCGCGGCGAGGGGACTCGGCTGGTCGTGACGAGCGACGCGGGGGAGTGGGCGGCACGGGCCGTGGTGAACGCCACCGGCACCTGGACCCGCCCGTACTGGCCCTATTACCCCGGGGCGGGCGAATTCGCGGGCAGGCAGCTCCACTACGCCGCCTACCAGGGGCCTGCGGAGTTCGCCGGGCGGCGGGTGATCGTGGTCGGCGGCGGGGCGTCCGCCATGCACGTGCTGTCGGAGATCGGCGGTGTCGCCGCCGCGCGCACGTGGGTGACGCGGCGTCCGCCCGTCTGGCGCGACGACGACTTCGACGAGGACGCCAGGCGCGAGGCCGTCGCCCTGGTCGAGGAGCGGGTACGCCAGGGACTGCCGCCGCAGAGCGTGGTCGGCGTCACCGGGCTCAGCCACACCCCGGTCGTCCGCCGCGCGCTGGCCGACGGCACGCTGCGACGGGAGCCGATGTTCGCGCGCATCACCGAGCACGGCGTGCGGTGGGCGGACGGGCGTGAGACGGCGGCCGACGTGATCGTCTGGGCCACCGGGTTCCGCTCGGCACTCGACCACCTGGCGCCGCTGCGGCTGCGCGAGCCCGGCGGCGGCATCAAGGTGGACGGCACGCGGGTGGCGCGGGAGCCGCGGCTGCAACTCGTCGGGTACGGGCCGTCTGCCAGTACGGTCGGCGCCAACCGGGCGGGACGGGCGGCGGCGGTGAACGTCCGCGACCTGCTGCGCGGCACTCGGGCCGGGGGCGGGGACCCGCTATCTCCAGGTGTCGCCCAGCCTGCGGCCTAGGTATTCCCGGCCTCCGGGTGTGCGTGGGTGGGCGGTGGTGAGGGCTGCGGG
>NZ_JABCPZ010000237.1 GCF_013283785.1 Nonomuraea antri | reverse complement strand
GCCACGTCCCAGGAGCTGACCCCGGTCGCGAAGGCGACGTCGGCCCAGCCGGCGGCCACGTGCGCCAGGTTGAGCGCGGCGCTGCCCGGCCGGCGCACGGTCGCGAACGAGCGCAGCAGCCGCGCGTAGCGCGCCAGCGCCTCTTGCTCGCCCAGGTCCAGCTCGCGCGGGGTGGGATAGCTGGTCAGCAGCAGCGCCTCGCGGTCGCGTACGGCCCCGGCGCTGCGCAGCGGCGTCCCGTTGCACCAGGCGCCGTCGCGCCCGGCGGTGAACTCGTCGCCGCGCATCGGGTCGTAGACCACCCCGGCCACCAGCTCGCCGCGCACGGCCGCGGCGACGGACACGCAGAAGTACGGCAGCCCGGCGGCGAAGTTCGCGGTCCCGTCGATCGGGTCGACGTACCAGACCAGGTCCCCCGACCCGGTCGCGCCACACTCCTCGCCGACGAACGCGCTGCCGGGCAGGCGTTCCGACACCAGCGCCCTGATGGTCTCCTCCGCCGCCCGGTCGTGCTCGGTGACCAAGTCGTGGAAGTCGCGTTTGGTGGTCACCTCGGGTCGGGACCTGAACGCCTTGATCAGCGCAGGCCCCACGGCCCTGGCCGCCGCGCGGGCCACGTCGAGCAGTTCGTCCTGGTTCATCCGGCCCTCCGCGCTTCTCTTCATCGAACAGGCCCATCCTCCCTCATAGGCAGTTTGTCTGGACATTCTGACCTCGGTTAAGCTGATCAGCATGACCTCGAATCTGGCCATCGACCTGGACCGGTCCAGCCCCGTGCCGCTCTACTTCCAGGTGGCCGAGCAGATCGCCGAGGCCATCAGGCGGGGTGATCTGGCGCCGGGCTCCCGGCTCGACAACGAGATCCTGCTGGCCGACAAGCTCGGGTTGTCGCGGCCGACCATCCGCCAGGCCATCCAGTACCTCGTGGACAAGGGCCTGCTGGTGCGCAAGCGCGGCGTCGGCACCCAGGTCGTGCACGGCCAGGTCAAGCGCTCGGTCGAGCTGACCAGCCTCTACGACGACCTGCGCAGGGCCGGCCAGGACCCGGCCACGCAGGTGCTGGCGCTGGAGCCGCGCCCGGCCGAGGAGGACATCGCCGCCATCCTCGGCGTGCCGGCCGGCGAGCAGGTGCTCTACCTGGAGCGGCTCAGGTTCGCCGCCGGCGAGCCGCTGGCCGTGCTGCACAACTGGCTGCCGCTCGGCCTGGCCCAGCTCACCTCCGCGGACCTGGAGGGCCGCGGCCTGTACGAGCTGCTGCGCGGCGCGGGCGTGCGCATGCGCGTGGCCAACCAGCGCATCGGGGCGCGCGCCGCCACCCAGGCCGAGGCCAAGCTCCTGGACGAACGCCGCGGCGCCCCGCTGCTCACCATGATCCGCACCACCTACGACGACCAGGGGCGCGCCGTCGAGCACGGCTCACACGTCTACCGGGCCTCGCACTACTCGCTCGAGGTCACGCTCATCGAGCGCTGAGCCCGCCTCGTTTTCAGCGGGCCGGGGTTGGGTACTTTCTACCGAAGAACACCTTTGTCTCCCCCGGTGGGGCCCCCTTACCACTTTTTGGATCGTTCCTCTGGCAATCCGGATTCGCGAGACAGTACACTCCAATCCGGAAGTACATCGTCGCTCACAGTGACTACTTCCGGCCGCCTCTCCGCATCACCCGGACCCCGCGGCCGGCCCACGTTCCGGCCCGGACGACTGCGGGGAGCCCGGATGGACCCACTGCACCTGACCACCACGCGCGACAACGGAACACTGACCGTCCGCGTCTCCGGCGAGCTCGACATCGCCAGCACCGAGACGCTCCGCGGCCGCCTGCTCGACCTGCTGCGCGAGGCGGGCGCCGGGCGCGGGCGCGGCACGGTGGTGCTGGAGGTGAGCGGGCTGTCGTTCATCGACGCGGCCGGGCTCGGCATCCTGGTCTGGGTCCAGACCCAGGCCGACCGCGAGAGCATGTCGCTGCGCTTCGCCGGTGTCCCGCCGCGCATGGCGCGCCTGCTCGAGATCACCGGCTTGAACGGCTACTTCGCCACCTCGTGAGCCGCACTCGGACCGTGCGCCGCACTCAGTTAGAGCGCTGCGCTCAGACCGTGTGCCGCAGTGACGACCTGATCGCGTCCTGGGCCACCTGGCGCAGCCGGCCGTGCACGGCCACGTTGGCCACCCGGTCGGTACGCACCTCCACCAGCCGCGGCCCCTCCCCGCGCAGCGCCTTCGGCAGATCGGTGATCTCCTCCACCAGCGTGTACGGCGTGCCGGTGGCGGCCGCCACGTAGCCCAGGTCGACCCCGTGCGGCGTGCCGAAGACCCGCTCGAACGGGTCTCTGACCGCGGCCTGCGGCAGCAGCGAGAAGATGCCGCCGCCGTCGTTGTTCACCACGACCAGGCAAAGGTCCGGCCGGGGCTCGCGGGGGCCGAGGATCAGCCCGTTCTGGTCGTGCAGGAACGACAGGTCGCCGATCAGCGCGAACGACGGGCCGTTGTGCGCCAGCGCGGCCCCCATCGCCGAGGAGACCAGCCCGTCGATGCCGGAGGCCCCCCGGTTGGCCAGCAGCCTGATGCCGCGCCGCGGCCGCATCGCCTGGTCGAGGTCGCGGATCGGCATGGACGACCCGCAGTACAGCAACGCCCCGTTGGGCAGCGACTCGACCAGGTCACGCGCCAGCCGCGGCTCGCTCATGCCCGACACGTCGAGCAGCTCGTCGATCGCCGCCCGGGCCGCCAGGTCGGCCTGACGCCAGCTGTGCAGCCACGTGTCGTCGCCCGAGGCCACCGGGATCTCCACCGCCTGCGCCACCTGGGTGGCCGACCGGGTCGGGTCGGGCCAGCGGTCGAGGCCGGGCGAGACCACGATGTGCTCGTCGGCCCGCTTCAGCCACGACAGCAGCGGCCGCGACAGCCCGGGCCGGCCCAGCGTGACCACCACGTCGGGGCGGTGCGCGTCGGCGAACTCCGGGGTGCTCAGCAGGTAGTGGTAGGTGGAGATGGCGTGGTCGCCGTAGCGGGCGCCGCCGTTCGGCTCCGACAGCACCGGCCAGCCGGCCATGCCCGCGGCCGCGACGTAGCGGCGCACGTTCGCCGCGCCGTCGCCGACCACGAGCACGCCGCGCCTGGTCGGCGGGATGTGCAGGGCGACGGGCGGCGGCGCGACGCGGGCGCGCACCCACGGGCCGTTGACGCCGCCGTCGAGCGGCTCGCACCACTTGGTGTCGCCGTCGGGGATCAGCGGCTCCCTGAAGGCCAGGTTCAGGTGCACCGGGCCGGGGTCGGCCGGACCCGCCGCGCGCTGGTAGGCGCGGCAGGCCAGCGAACGCCAGTACGCCACCTGCCCGGGACGGTCTTCCGGCACCCCGACCTCGGCGAACCAGCGGGTGGCCGTGCCGTACAGATTGAGCTGGTCGATGGTCTGGTTCGCGCCGGTGCCGCGCAGCTCGGGCGGCCGGTCGGCGGTGAGCACCAGCAGCGGGACGCCGGACTCACCGGCCTCGATGACCGCCGGGTGGAAGTTGGCCGTCGCGGTGCCCGACGAGCAGATCAGCGCGACCGGCCGTTCCGCGCGTTTGGCCAGGCCCAGGGCCAGGAACGAGGCCGAGCGCTCGTCGATGCGCACGTGCAGGCGCACCCGCGACTCGGCGTGCAGGGCCAGGGCGAGCGGGGCCGAGCGGGAGCCGGGGGCGAGCACCACGTCGGTGAGGCCGCAGCGCACCAGCTCGTCGACCAGAACTGTGGCCAGTGCGGTGGCGGGGTTCACAGTGACGCCTCCTGCATCCGGCGTTGCCACAAAGGAGATGCAATCTCAAAGTCCGACAAAAGATGAAAATTCGCCGACAGTCGGTCGGGCGGGCGCACGCGGGCGACCACGGGAGAACGCGCCACGACCCTCCCCGCACCTCTTCCGACCTGTCGCCATTAACCTTACGAGCATGTGGAGGAACCCGTCGCATCCGGACCGTCCGCTGCATGCCATTGTGCAGCCTCCCGGACCCGCTCTTTTCACGGCCGTGCGGGAAGCGCTTTCCGGCGACGGGCCCGCCGTGCTCCCCCTCTCCCCCGGCCGGGCCGCCGACGCCGCACTCGCGGCGCTGCGGCCCACGAGCGTAGACGGCGTGCCGCTGCCCGGCGGCGCGGGCGTTCCAGCGGACGTGGCTGTGGTGATCTCCACCAGCGGCAGCACCGGGGCGCCCAAGGGCGTGATGTTGTCGGCCACCGCGCTGCGCACGTCGGCGCTGGCCTCGCTGCGGCGGCTGGAGGCGGCCGCGGGCGAGCGGTGGTTGTGCTGCCTGCCCGTCTCGCACGTCTCGGGGCTGCAGGTGCTGGTACGCGCCCTGCTGTCGGAGAGCGAGCCGATCATCCATCCCGCGTTCGACCCGGTGGCGGTGCTCGCGTCGGGGGCCGACCACGTGTCGCTGGTGCCGACCCAGTTGCACCGGCTGGTCGAGATGAGGGCCGACCTGTCGGTCTTCCGCACCATCCTGCTCGGCGGCGCCCCGGCCAGGGCCGGGCTGCTGGCCGCGGCGCGGGCGCTGGGCGCCAGGGTGGTGACGACGTATGGGATGAGCGAGACGAGCGGCGGCTGCGTGTACGACGGCAGCCCGCTCCCCCAGGTCGACGTCAAGATCGGCGACGACGGGCTGATCCGCGTCGCCGGTCCCATGCTGTTCTCCGGCTACCGGTTCGACGGGGAGAGCGGGGCCGACGGCCGTTTCGACGGCGACTGGTTCGTCACCTCCGACCTGGGCGAGCTGTCCGGCGGCCGGCTGCGGGTGCTCGGCCGGGCCGACGACGTGATCAACACCGGCGGCGAGAAGGTGGTGGCCGCCGCCGTGGCCGACGTGGTCGCCGGGCATCCCGGGGTGTCCGACGTGGCCGTCGTGGGCCGTCCCGACGACGAATGGGGCCAGGCCGTGGTGGCCGTGGTGGTGCCCGCCGACCCCGCCACGCCGCTCACGCTGCCCGGGTTGCGCGCCTACTGCCGCGACCGGCTGCCCGCCCACGCCGTACCCCGTGACCTGCGGATCGTCCCGGCCCTGCCGCTGCTGGCGAACGGCAAACCCGATCTGGTACGCCTGCGGGCAGGAACCTGAGACCGTGCGACTGCGTCATAGTGGGGAGAGCACGGAGGGAGCCTTCATGAACCAGACCCGCAAGATGTGGGCATCCGCGGCGGTCGTCGGCGCGATCGTCGTCGGTGGCGTGTCGGTCGCGGCGGCCGCGTCCGCGGGCAGGCTCGAGAACGCCGGGCAGCAGACCAAGGTGACGGTGAGGAACACCACACCGGCCACCGCGCCCCAGTCCGGGCCGCCGGCCACCCAGTCTTCCGCCGCGCCGGAGACCACCGACGGCATCGTGGTGTCCACCGAGGTCAACCCCGATCCCGGAGAGGTCGTCGAGTTCTGGACCGGTGAGCGCATGGAGGGCGCCCAGCCCATGCCGATGCCCGAGGTCAAGGAAGGCGAGTTCGAGGTCGCCGACTAGCGCGTACCGGTAGGGCGGGTGGCCTTCGGGCGATCCGCCCTTTTTCTTCCCCTCCGGGAACAAATCTGGCCCGATGGCGTTATTGATACTGGTGCGCCGTGCGGACAGTGAACCGGCCCACCATCAACCTGCCTGTTCGCTCCTGACTCCGTACGGAGGAGGTGTCCTCATGCCCAGAACCGCCGTGGCGACCCCACCCGCGACCCTCGATGAGCTGATCGAACGAGGGCGAGCCCAGGGTCACCTTTCTCTCGCGGAGCTGCGTGACGCGTTCGCCGACGCCGGGATCAGCCCGGCGGAAGGCCGTACCATTCTGCGCGAGCTCTCCGAGGCAGGCGTGAGCCTGGCCGCGGAGAACGAGCCGTCGCTCAGCAGGACGGCCGCGAAGAAGACTCCGGCCGCCAAGAGCGCCGGCACGAAGAAATCCGCGCCGAAGGCGAAGAAGCCCTCGGCAGCCAAGGGTACCGGCCGCAAGGCCGCCGAGGCAAAAGTCGCCGTCGACGGCAAGCCGGAGCACGAGGAGGACGTGCCCGACGACGAGATCGAGTTCAGCGAGGAGGACATCGAGAACGAGGTCAACGACCTCGACGACGCCCAGTCGGTCATGGGCGACTCGGTGCACACCTACCTGAAGTCGATCGGCCGCCGCACGCTGCTCACCGCCGCCCAGGAGGTCGAGCTGGCCCGGCGCATCGAGGCCGGCCTGTACGCCGAGTACAAGCTGGAGACCGACGCCGCCAACGTGCCCAACGCCCTGCGCGAGGACCTGGAGATGGTGGTCGAGGACGGCCGCCGCGCCAAGGACCACATGCTGGAGGCGAACCTGCGCCTGGTGGTCTCGGTGGCCAAGAAGTACACCGACCGCGGCATGTCCCTGCTGGACGTGGTCCAGGAGGGCAACCTGGGCCTGATCAGGGCGGTCGAGAAGTTCGACTACACCAAGGGCTTCAAGTTCTCCACGTACGCCATGTGGTGGATCCGCCAGGCCATCCAGCGCGGCTTCGCCGACTCGGCCAGGACGATCCGGCTGCCCGTCCACGTGCTGGAGATGCTCTCGAAGCTGTCGCGCGTCGAGCGTGACATGCACCAGCGGCTGGGCCGCGAGCCCACGCCCGAGGAGCTGGCCGTCGAGCTCGACAAGACGCCCGACCAGATCGAGGAGCTGCTGCGCACCAGCCGCCAGCCGATCTCGCTGAACGCGACCATCGGCGAGGACGGCGAGACCACGATCGGCGACCTCATCGAGGACGTCGACTCGCCGGAGGCGTCGGAGATCGTCGACCGCCAGCTGCTGGGCGACCAGCTGCGCGGCGTGCTCGACAACCTCTCGCCGCGCGAGTCGAAGATCATGGCGCTGCGCTTCGGCCTGGTGGACGGCAAGCCCCACACCCTGGACGAGATCGGCAAGCACCTGGGCCTGACCAGGGAGCGGATCCGCCAGCTGGAGAAGGAGTCGCTGTCCAAGCTGCGCCACCCGAGCAACACCCGCCCGCTGCTGGACTGGGCCAGCTAGCGGCGGAAGGCACGACGAAGCCCCGGCGTCCGTACGGACGCCGGGGCTTCGTGCTTGTCAGGTCCCTCAGCGGGTGGCGGGCAGCGGCCGGGGCACGCGCGGGATGCCCCACATGCGGTTCTCCTCACGCAGCGTGCGCAGCCGCTCCACCTCGGAGGTCCACATGGCCCCTGCGGGCGTCGCCTTGGCCTTGCGGCGGGCGATGCGGTCGTCGTAGGACTTGACGCCGAACGTGGCCCGCTGGCCGCTCTCGGCCGCCCTCAGCGCCTCGGTCAGCGCCTTGTCGAACGCCTGTCCTGCGGCCAGGAGCTCGATCTCGTCGGCCTGGGCGGCGCGCAGGTCGCGCAGCGTGCCCTCGGCCTGCCTGGCCCGCTCCAGCAGGTCGGGGAAGCTCTTGGAGATCTCCTGGTCCGCGTGGTAGCGGACCTCGGCCTCGCGGCTCACCCGCGGACGGAAAAACGCCATCGACTCTGCCCTTCAACCAGAACGTGCTGTGACAACCGACAAGGGTACGCCGTCCGGCGACACGCTCGGCAATCGGACCCGCGCCGCGGCCTTTACATAGTAAGATGATCATCATGCCCGCCAAGAGACCACCGGTCCCCCTCTCCCGCGAGCGCATCATCGAGGCCGCGCTGCACATCGCGAACAGCCAGGGCCTGCGCCGGCTCACCATGCGCAGGCTGGGCGACGCCCTGCAGGTGGAGGCCATGGCCATCTACCACCACCTGCCCAGGGGCAAGGAGGCGCTGATGGACGCGCTGGCCGAGCACGTCACGGCCGTCCAGGTCGAGCAGGGCCCCACCTGGCAGGAGACGGCCAGGGCGTGGTGCAGGGCCGGCCGCGAGCTGCTGCGCGAGCATCCGGGCGTGCTGGCGCTGGCGCTGACCAAGCCGCCCAAGGGCGCCACGTCGCTGGCCATCAGGGAGCAGACCGAGCAGCTCGCCGACGGCGGCCTGGCCGACGCGCCCGAGGCGGTGCGCGCGCTGCGCGCCTTCGTCTTCGGCAGCGTGGCCGTCGAGGTGCAGCAGTCCGGCTGGGCCGACCCCGAGGTGGACGCCTGGGTCCGCAGGGACGAACGCGCCGACGCCGATTTCGAACGCGGGCTCGACGCCCTGCTCAGAGGCCTGCAGGCCGGATAGCGGCGACTCGGCCCCATGGAAGGGGACACGCCCGACTTGCCCAAGAGGTCGCAAACGTAGTGCGCGCGGCGGCCGCAGACCGTTATTCTGCTTGAGGCATGCTGTGTCGAAGGTCACACGCCGGGCATCCTCCTCTAACAGTCCGAACGGACTATGTCGAAACGTGTGACATACGCCGCACACTTGCCAGGACAACAAACCCGAGCCCGTTCCCGTCCCTCCAAACGGGAGCATCCCACGAGATATCGGAGGCACGCCGATGTGCCCGCACGACCCGGCTTGTCCGTCTGCCGAGGCGCCCGACCGCGAGGCCGCACGCACCCTCGCCTGCCACCCCGAGCAGGGGTGGAGCCTTCTCTGCAACGGCGTCGTCCTGTTCGAGGACACCGGGGAGCTGCTGCCCAGCGGCACCGCCATCGCCCCGCACCGGCCCGTGGTCGGAGCCGTCTGACCGCAGCCGGTCCGCCGACCGGAACGGTCCGTCCGTAACCGCCGCATCGAGGCGGCCCCTATCCGGGCCGCCCAGCACAACTCTCGTCCCCGGCCCCATCGCGGGCTACGCGTAGTGGGTGATCCACTCCGCCACGACCTCGCCCACGCGGGCCGGGTCCTTCTTCAGGTCGTGCCCCTCGCCGGGCAGCACCACCAGCCGCGCCGCGTCCTTGGCGTCAGGGACTCCGAACGGATCGCGGTCCCCGTTCACCACCAGCACGTCCACGCCGGCGCCGCGCAGCTCGTCGGCCCTGGAACGCTCCGGCTTGCCCGGCGGGTGCAGCGGGAAGGCCAGCGCCACCACCGCCGCCGCGCCGACCGCCCTGGCCGTGCGGCAGGCCACCCTGGCCCCGTTGCTGCGGCCGCCCTGCACGACAGGCACCCCCGGCCAGCGCGCCCGCAGCTCCGCCAGGACGATCTCCCACGCCTCGTCCTGCTTGACCGCCGAACCCGGCGCCCTGGCCCCGGCCGCCCTGAAGGCCTGCGTGACCCTGGCCACGCGCACGCCCGCGTCGAGCGCCGCCGCGCGCACCGCCAGCAGGTCGGGGGCGTCCACCCCGCCGGCCGAGCCGTGGGTCAGCACGAGCAGCAGCCGGGCGCCGGACACCTCGTCGACCTCGACCCGCGCCGGGCCCCTCGGCGTCATGATCTCCATGCGCAGCACCGTACCTGGGGAGGAGCGGCGGGTAGGTCTCAGGACTGATGACGGCGCGCCGCGAGCCGGGCATGATGGCCTCATGTCAGACATGCGTCCCATGCACGACGATCTCAAGGCCACGCTCGACGCCCGCAGAGAGCTCGGACCCGACTACGAGGCCGCCCTGGTCGAGTCGTTCGTGGCACGCCTCGACGCCACCATCGCCGCCCGGGTCCAGGAGGAGCTGCGGCTTCGCGGCGTCGCCCCGGCCAAGCCGAAGAGCAGCGGCGCGGCGATGATCCCGATCGCGCTCGGCTCGATGGGCATCGGCATCCCGCTGACGGCCATCGCGGCGGGCAACGCCGGGCTGGTCGGCCTGATCATCGCGTGGGTGTCGATCGTCATCATCAACATGGCCGCCGCGGGCGCCATCATGCGCCGCGACTGACCTGCACCAGGGCGCGGTCGGACGGGGGTCAGGCTTCCCGCTCGTAGCGCAGCCGCACGTCGGCCGACAGCGTCTCGCTCTCGTGGTCGAGCCCGTAGGCCCACACGCGCACGGCGTCGTCGGCGCGCCCGCGCAACGGGAGCGTGCGGGCCAGCAGCTCGATGGCCAGCGCCGCGGTCTGCTCGTCCGCGCCGCCTTCCAGGCTGCCGGCGAACTCCCCGCAGGCCAGTTCCAGATGCGCGATGCCCAGCCTGACCCGCAGCCTGGGCACCTCCTCGGCCGGGGCGAACTCCAGGACGTCCAGCAGCAGCTCGGCGGCCTCTCCCGGCTCTCCCCGCTCCAGCATCAGGTCGGCGAGCTGCTGGGCGGCGTGCACCGCGACGTGCGCGTCGCCCAGCTCGGCGGCCGCGCGCAGCTCGCGCTCGGCCTCGTCGTCGTGCCCGGCCTGCGCGGCGAGCCTGGCCAGCGCCAGGTGGGCCAGCGGCACGTACGCCGGGGTGCCCACGCCGAGCACCGCCTGCCAGGCACCCCTGGCCTGGTCGGCGCGGCCCTCGCGCTCGAAGCCCTGCGCCAGGTGGCAGGCGGCCTGGGCGGCGTATTCCGGGTGCCCGGTCGACAGCGCGGTGCGCGCTGCGGCCCTTGCGCCTTCGACGTCACCGCGTTCGTCCAGGACGACGGCGAGCCCGACGGCGGCCTGCGCCAGGTCGGGCTCGTCGGGGTCGGCGGCCAGCCGGGCGAGTATGGCCGCCGCGCCGTCGAGATCGCCCTGCTCGGCCAGGCGGCGGGCGGTGTCGAGAGGCGGGGTCTCCAGCTCTGAGGACGTCAAGAGAGCTCCTTCTGCGACGATCGCACCGAGCCTAACGACTTCTGGCGATCATGTCTGCTCACTTGACGGACTGGGTCCGGGCCCTTCGGCAAGGCCCGGACCCGGTCCTTCCGATCAGTCCTCGTACGCCTCCAGCGGCGGGCAGGCGCACACCAGGTTGCGGTCGCCGTACGCCTGGTCGATGCGGCGCACCGGCACCCAGTACTTGCCGTCGCGCAGCGAGGGCAGCGGGTAGGCCGCCTCGGTCCGCGAGTAGGGGTGGCTCCACTCGTCGGCGGTGACCGCCTCGGCGGTGTGTGGGGCGTTGCGCAGCGGGTTGTCGGTCTTGTCGTAGGCGCCGGAGGCCACCTTGGAGATCTCCTCCCTGATGGCGATCATGGCGTCGACGAACCGGTCGAGCTCGGCCAGGTCCTCGCTCTCGGTCGGCTCGATCATGAGCGTGCCGGCGACGGGGAACGACATGGTGGGCGCGTGGAAGCCGTAGTCGATGAGGCGCTTGGCCACGTCGTCGACGGTGACGCCGGTCTCCTTGGTGACCTGGCGCAGGTCCACGATGCACTCGTGGGCCACCAGGCCGCCGCGCCCGGTGTACAGGACCGGGTAGTGCGGGGCGAGCCGGCGCGCCAGGTAGTTGGCCGACAGGATCGCCTGCTCGGTGGCGGCGGTCAGGCCCTCGGCGCCCATCATCCTGATGTAGGCCCAGGAGATGGGCAGGATGCCGGCCGAGCCGTACGGGGCGGCCGAGACCGGGCCGACCGGGCCGCCGTCGCGCAGCGGGTGGCCGGGCAGGTAGGCCGCCAGGTGGCCGCGCACCGCGACCGGGCCGACGCCGGGGCCGCCGCCGCCGTGCGGGATGCAGAACGTCTTGTGCAGGTTCAGGTGCGAGACGTCGGCGCCGAACTCGCCCGGCTTGGCCAGGCCGACCAGCGCGTTGAGGTTGGCGCCGTCGACGTAGACCTGGCCGCCGGCGTCGTGCACCTTGGCGCACACCTCGGTGATCGTCTCCTCGTACACGCCGTGCGTGGACGGGTACGTCACCATGATCGCGGCGAGCGCGTCGCGGTGCTTGTCGATCTTGGCGTCGAGGTCGGCCAGGTCCACGTTGCCGTCGGAGTCGCAGGCCACGACCACGACGCGCATGCCGGCCATGACGGCGCTGGCGGCGTTGGTGCCGTGCGCCGAGGACGGGATGAGGCACACGTCGCGGGCGCTGTCGCCGTTGGCCAGGTGGTAGGCGCGAATGGCCAGCAGCCCGGCGAACTCGCCCTGCGAGCCGGCGTTCGGCTGGATAGAGACGGCGTCGTAGCCGGTCACCTCGGCCAGCCAGCCCTCCAGGGTGCCGATCAGGTCGAGGTAGCCCGCGGCCTGCTCCTCCGGCGCGTACGGGTGGATGCCGGCGAACTCCGGCCAGGTGATGGGCTCCATCTCGGTGGTCGCGTTCAGCTTCATCGTGCAGGAGCCGAGCGGGATCATCGACTTGTCGAGCGCGATGTCCTTGTCCTGCAGCCTGCGCAGGTAGCGGAGCATGGCGGTCTCGGAGCGGTGGTCGTGGAAGACCGGGTGGGTCAGGTAGTCGGACTCGCGGGCCAGCTCGGCCGGCAGCGCGTCGGTGTCGAGCTCGACCTCGGCGCGGTCGATCCCGAACGCCGCCCACACGGCGCCGACCTCGGCGGCGCCGGTCTTCTCGTCGCAGGCGACGGAGACGTGGTCGTCGTCGACCCGCCACAGGTTGACGCCACGCTCGGCGGCGGCGGCGACGATCTCGGCGGCCCGGCCGGGGACCCGGGCGAGCACGGTGTCGAAGAACGCGCCGTGCACCACCTCGACGCCGCCCTGCCGCAGCCCCTCGGCCAGCGCGACGGCGTGCCTGTGGGTGCGCAGGGCGATGCGGCGCAGGCCCTCGGGGCCGTGGTAGACGGCGTACATGCCGGCGATGACGGCCAGCAGCACCTGCGCGGTGCAGATGTTGCTGGTGGCCTTCTCGCGGCGGATGTGCTGCTCGCGGGTCTGCAGCGCCAGCCGGTAGGCGGGGTCGCCGTCGACGTCGACCGAGACGCCCACCAGGCGGCCGGGCATCTGCCGCTGCAGCCCCTCGCGTACCGCCATGTAGGCCGCGTGCGGGCCGCCGAAGCCGAACGGCACGCCGAAGCGCTGCGAGGAGCCGATCGCGATGTCGGCACCCAGCTCGCCGGGGGCGGCGACCAGGGTCAGGGCGAGCAGGTCGGCGGCGGCCACGACGAGCGCGCCCGCCTCGTGCGCGGCGGCGGCCACGGCGCGGAAGTCACGCAGCCGGCCGGAGGCGCCGGGGTACTGCACGAGCACGCCGAAGCACTCGGGCAGCTCGCCCTCCAGGGAGTGCTCGACCAGCGTGATGCCCAGCGGCTCGGCGCGGGTGGCCAGCACGCTCTTGGTCTGGGGCAGGGCGTCGGCGTCGACCACGAACACGTCGCTCTTGGACTTGCCGGCCCGGCGGGCCAGCGTCATGGCCTCGGCGGCGGCGGTGGCCTCGTCGAGCAGGGACGCGCCGGCCACGTCGAGGCCGGTCAGGTCGGAGACCACGGTCTGGAAGTTCAGCAGCGCCTCCAGGCGGCCCTGCGAGATCTCCGGCTGGTACGGCGTGTACGCGGTGTACCAGCCCGGGTTCTCCAGCAGGTTGCGCCGGATGACGGCGGGGGTGATCGTGTCGTGGTACCCGAGGCCGATCATCGAGGTGAGCACCTGGTTGCGGTCGGCCAGGGCGCGCAGTTCGCCGATCGCCTCGGTCTCGCTCGCGGCCGGGGGCAGCTTCAGCCGGTCCTTGGCCCTGATGGCCTCAGGGACGGCCACCGCCACCAGGTCCGTCACCGATTCGAAGCCCACGGCCTCGAGCATGCGCTGCTGCTCGGACTCCGATGGGCCGATGTGCCGCGACGAGAACGGCGGAAGTGTCAGGTCGGTCATGGGGAATGCCTCCCGAGGCTGTGGAGACCGGCGCCAGGGCGCGGACGAGTGCCGGGTCTCCCCCTCTGTCATCACGACGTCGTCGAGGCGGCGTCATCGTGACCTGAGAGCTTCACCCCCTGTGCCGGGGGCTTGCACCGTCGGTGAGGCGCGCCTGGCGGGTGCGCCTGCTTTCCAGAGTTGCCTCGCCCGAGCGGTACTGGGTGCCTGAGAGATTCCGGGGAGGGTTGCTCCTTCGGCGCCCCCGGCCGGACTCGCGCCCGGCCTGAGGACTCTCCCGCACGGGGTCGTCAGCCTTCTCGTCCTAGATTACTACCCCATGAGGTGATCTTGCTCAGCCGGTGCGGCGGGCTCGGCGGCGGCGGGCCAGTTCGTCAGCGGGATGGTCGGCCGGGACGGAGTCCTCGACCGCCGCCCGTTCCCCCGGCAGCTCCGCGAGCGATCCCTCGACCTCGCGCCAGACCCGGCCCAAGGCTATGCCGAACACGCCCTGCCCGCCCTGCAGCAGGTCGATCACCTCGTCGGCCGAGGTGCACTCGTAGACGCTCACGCCGTCGCTCATCAGCGTGATCTGCGCCAGGTCGGCGACCCCGCGGTCGCGCAGATGCTGGACGGCGGTGCGGATCTGCTGCAGTGACACCCCGGTGTCGAGCAGCCGCTTGACGACCTTCAGCACCAGGATGTCGCGGAAGCTGTAGAGCCGCTGCGAGCCCGAGCCGTGCGCGGCTCTTATCGTGGGCTCGACCAGGCCCGTGCGCGCCCAGTAGTCAAGCTGCCTGTAGGTGATGCCGGCCGCGGCGCAGGCCGTGGGGCCCCGGTAGCCGATGTCGGCCGGCAGCGACGCGGGCTGCTCGTCGAAGAGCAGACCCTGCTCCCCGGCACGCTGCCGCGCACTCTCCCGCCGCACCGGATCTTCCTGGCCGGCCGTCTTTCCCTCGCCGCTGCTGACCGCCACGCGGACCTCCGGCTTTCTCTCATCCCGTGGCCTGATCTGGGGGTTCGTAAAGGGCGACCACGGGTTTCACTTGCACCGTAGGACCGTGACCATGCTCAGTCAACGATCCGGCTCGGCGCGTCGTGAAGCGTAAATGCACTGAAATACCTACCCCGCCCTGCCGAAGTCTTCGGGCGAGATCGTGTCAAGGAACTCCCTGAACTTCTCCACCTCGTCCTCCTGGTCGTCGGGGATGATCACCCCGGCCTCCTGGACCACCTCTTCACTGGCGAAGATGCGGGCCCCGGTGCGCAGGGCGAGCGCGATCGAGTCGGACGGCCGCGCGCTCACCTCCACGCCGTTGGAGAAGACGAGATCGGCGAAGAAGATGCCGTCACGCAGCGCGACGATGTTGACCGCGCGCAGGCCGACGCCCAGGGCGCTGAGCACATCCCTGAACAGGTCGTGGGTGAGCGGCCGGGGTGGGGGCTCGTCCGCCTGGGCGAGGGCGATGGCGGTCGCCTCGGTCATGCCAATCCATATCGGCAGGAACCGCTCCCCGTGTGCCTCCTTGAGCAAGACGATCGGCTGATTTGTGGGCATTTCCACACGAACGCCCACGACCTCCATCTGCAACACGGGCCGCTCCGTATTCGACTGGCCGGTGGATCCGGCGCAGCATTTCGCTGGTCGATGATGCTGGGTTGGTTTGCTGCTGGGTGCTACTGCTGGTCACTCCACGCGGTGCGCTTCTGCAATTCAACGTAACACCCGGCGGGCCTTCCATGTGCCCCGCCTCCCAGCCTCGCGCGGCCGTTATCGCCCCAGCACCGATCTGACGCCGGTGCGCAGCAACGCCGCGTGCAGATCGAGCAGATGCGCGGAAAGCTCCCTGGCGACCTCGTCGGCCTCGCCGATGGCTCCGGGTGCGCGGCGCTTGAGAATGGGCGCGACCGCCTGCTCCACCAGCCCGGCCTCGCGCTCGGCGGCGGCCTTGACCGCGCGCAGGTGGCGGGCGTGCAGGCCGTGGCGGGCCAGCGCGCCGACGCTGCGCGCCACCTTCAGCGCCTCTTCGTCATAACGCCTGGCGACGGGGGCCAGCAGGCCGTAGTCTTCGAGCTCGGTGAGCATCTCCTCGTCGATGCCCGCCGCCTCCAGCAGCTCGGCGCGGCTGAGCCGGAGCTCCTGCTTGTCCTGGACGGCCCGCGGACGGCCGAAGTTCTCGGCCATCCTGTCCTTGATCACCCGCAGCGGCAGGTAGTGGTCGCGCTGCTCGGTGAGGATGAAGCGCAGCTGCTCCACGTGCAGGTGGGTGAACTTGCGAAAGCCCGAGGGGCTGCGCTCGGGCTCGATGAGTCCCTCGCCCTCCAAGAAGCGGATCTTGGAGACGGTGACGTCGGGGAACTCGCCCTGCAGCAGGGCGAGCACCTCCCCGATGCTCATGTGCGAGCGCGCCGCCTGTGGACTCATACGCCGGCGTTGGTCCGCATCAGGAAGACGAGGCGGAACTTGCCGATCTGCACCTCGTCTCCGGAGTGCAGGGGGACCTCCTCGATGCGCTCCCTGTTGACGTAGGTGCCGTTGAGGCTGCCCACGTCGCGCACGGAGAACTGGCCGCCGCGGTGGCGGTAGAACTCGACGTGGCGCCGGGAGACGGTGATGTCGTCGAGGAAGATGTCGCTCTCCGGGTGACGCCCGGTGGTGGTGAGGTCCTTGTCGAGCCGGAACCGGCTCCCCTGGTTAGGGCCCCTGGTGACCGTGAGCAGCGCCGTGCCGGGCGGGAGCTGTTCGACCAGCGCCCTCTCGGCCAGCAGCATGTCGCCTGTCTCAGCCTCGTACGCCTCGATTCCCGCGACGGAGATCGTCGATGTGGTGTCCCCGGAGACCTCGTGTCTGGTCAGCGGTGACCCACAGCGGGAACAGAAACGGGCATCCTCGGGGTTGGCGTGCCCGCACTGCGTGCAGTAGACGCTCGGCATCGATCGGCTCGGCCTCCTACCGCGAAGACGCGGCGACGGTGCTCGGGCGCCTCGCTTCGCTTTTCACGTTTGCGAATGCCGCAACTTACGCTGATCAGCGGCAAAGGTCAAGGCGGGGCGCTGGTTCACTGGTTCGGACGCTGACAAAGCTACCGCCGCCCCTGCCCCGTGGTCCATGCCGCCGCGCGTTTCTACATTACGATCTTGTGGCGGTTCTGTGCGCGGGGTGGGGGAAAAATCCTCCTAC
>NZ_JABCPZ010000236.1 GCF_013283785.1 Nonomuraea antri | reverse complement strand
GGGTGGGGGTGGGGGTGCCCGGGCCGTCGGAGCCGAGGAAGAGCGAGCCCGTCGTGTCCGTCCTGGTTGCGTGCACGCCGGCGTTCGGGGGCGCGGCGTAGTCCAGCGTCTCCCGGCCGGCCCAGTCCGGGATGATCGTGCCGTTCACCGCGAGGTGCTGGAAGGCCGACGCGTCCGCCTGCGCGCTGCCGAACTGGTAGATCCGCCGCCGGTCGGCGTAGTAGTCGGTGTACGGGCCGCCGGCCGTGGTCTGCTTGCGCAGCACGTTGGCGTGGAAGACGTTCTGCGGCCCGCTCGACCCCGACCACTTCAGCGCCTTCGGCCCGGCGCCCCACCAGATCGGCCACCAGGTGGAGTCGTCGGCGCCGCCGCCGCCCTCCTCGCCGCAGTTGCTCCGGCAGTTCCCGGACGCGTGCTCGTACGGCACCGTGACCGTGTTCGACTCGAACAGGTTGCGCCGCTCCCACCCGCCGTGCAGGTTCAGGTCGGAGTCGAAGTCGTTGCCCAGCGCGACGTTGTTCGACGACGACCACTGGAAGGTGAAGTGCCGCAGGTTCCTGGTGGTGTTGTAGGCGAACAGCGAGTCCCACACGCGCGAGCCGCGCAGGTAGCCGTTGCCGCCCTTGCCCTTGTTCCAGGCGCCGTCCAGCGAGGTCTCCTGGACCTGGATGTTCTTGGCGTTCTCGGTGACGATCGGGTGCGAGCCGGTCATGTCCGTGGCGACCCGCCTGATCCACGAGTTCACCGCCCACTTCAGTACGATCCCGTGCATCTCGTACTCGGGGGCCATGTTGCCGTAGTTGTGGACGGCGTCCTGCTTGTTCAGGTTGTACGTGCCGCCGTCGAGTTTCGGCATACCCGTCATTTCCTGACTTATGGTGAGGTCTTCAATGCCGACCCCTTCGACCACTTTGAGGGGTACGACCCGGCTGGGATAGGTCGTGCCGGCGATCGCGGCCGAGCCGTCCGAGCGGGAGTCCACCGGCACGTCGAACTCCAGCGGCCGGTCGATCGTGACGTTCCTGCCCGCCGCGTCCACCGCGGTGATCCGGAAGATCTGCTGGCGCATGTGCTGGTTCTTGTAGAGCGTCGCGTCGGTGGCGTGCTGCCGCTGGTAGAACTTCACCGAGTTGGCGGCGCCGACCCACAGGTGGCCGCCCGGCCGGTAACGCGACATCTGGGCGTCGGCGGCCAGGCCGATCACCGTGTCGCCCGTCCTGGCCGCGTAGGCGGTCTGTCCCGCCGCGGCCCGCACCTCGTCGCCGCCCAGCCAGTGCTGGTTGACCGAGCCTTCGAACAGGTCCTTCCTGTTCGCGGGCGCGTTCTGGTGATCGGTGACGTGCTTGGCCGCGACCTGCCTGGTCTGGATCCTGAACAGGCCGCGGCCCGGCCAGATCCAGCCGCCCTTGCCGTTGCCGTACGTCATCGCGTCCTCGTCCCAGTCGCCGTCGGACACGGTGTCGTAGCGGGTGTCGGCGTCCGGTCTGAACACCACCCGGGTCTGCCCGGCCCCGGCGCCCTTGATCAGCAGGAAGCTGGCGTCCACGGTGAGCTGCTTGGCCACGTCGATGCGGCCGGCGGGCAGTTCGATCAGCGAGAGCTCGGTGTAGCCGGCGGCGGGGGTGCAGGTCGCGGCGACGTCGGCGATCGCGCGGGCGAGCCCGGCCGTGTCGTCGCCGCCGCCGGGCACCACGCCGTACGTCGTGGCCAGCTCGGCGGGGGTGATGCGGCAGGCGGGGTCGGCGGTGAGCTCGCCAGGACCTGGCAGCGCGGCGCCGCCGCGATAGCCGGCCCTGCTCCAGTCGGGCAGCCCGGCGATCGGGGCACGCCGGTTGGCGCTGGTCAGGTCGGGGATCTGAGCAGGGACGGCGCCAGGGGCGGCGTCCGGGGCGGCGGCCGCGACCACCGGCATCGCGGCCGCCACCAGGATCGTGCACAGTCCGATGGCGATGATGGGGGGTTTCATCGGCATGCTGGTGTTCCTTCGTGTTCGGCCCGTTCCTGGGAACGGGCTCACCGAGGCCCCGTGCGTGCCGTGAACGTACGATCAACCCTCCATGTCGTCAAGCAGGTGGATTGTGTTCACATATGTGAACGGCAATCGACCCGTCGCGGGATGCTCAAGGGGTTGTCGTCCTTGAGCTCGTCGGGCAGCAGGGCCGCCGGCCAGTCCTGGTAGGCCGTCGGGGCCACCCACCGGTCGATGGCGGTGGCGCCGACCGAGGTGAACGCCGAGGTCGAGGCGGGCCAGGGGCCGCCGTGGTGCATCGCCCAGCACACCGCCACACCGGTCGGCCAGCCGTTCCAGATGAGCCGGCCGGCCTTGACGGCGAGCACGTCGGCGATCTCGCCGGCCTCGTCCGGGTCAGTGCCGTGGACGGTGGCGGTGAGCGAGCCTTCCAGCCGGCCGAGCACGGCCGCGAGGTCGGCGACGTCACGATAGGTGACGACGAGCGAGGCGGGGCCGAAGCACTCCTCGGCGATGCGCGGCAGCCCGGCCGCGAACGTGTCGAGATCGGTGGTGAACACCTTCGGCGTGACCGCCCAGGCGCCCTCGCCCGGCCGGCCCTCGGCCAGCAGGGTCAGCTCGCCCAGCCGGTCGAGGCCGCCGAGGTAGCCGTCCCTGATGCGCTCGCCCAGCATGGGGCCGCCCGCGGTGCCCTCGACGGCGGCGGCCAGCGCCTTGCGCAGCTCGTCGTCCTCGGGGACGAACATGAGCCCCGGGTTCGTGCAGAACTGCCCGACCCCGAGCGTGAGCGAGCCGGCGAACCCGGCCGCCACCTCGGCCTTGGGCGCGGACGGCAGCACGACCACCGGGTTGACGCTGCCCAGCTCGCCGTAGAACGGGATCGGCGTCTCGCGCTCGTCGATCAGCTTCTTGATCGCCTTGCCGCCGGCCACCGAGCCGGTGAACCCGGCCGCGACCACCGAGGGGTGCGTGACCAGGTCGACGCCGGCCTGCATGCCCTGCACCAGCCCCAGCAGGTCCGGGTAGGGCAGCGCGCCCCGGACGATCCCGGCCACCTGCGCGGAGGTCTGCGGGTGCCCCGGGTGCGCCTTGACCACGACCGGGCAGCCGGCCGCCAGCGCCGAGGCCGTGTCGCCGCCGGCCACCGAGAACGCGAACGGGAAGTTGCTCGCCGCGAACACCGCGACCACGCCGGGCAGCGGGCGCTTCATGCGGCGCACGTCCGGCCGGGGCGGGGTGGCCGCCGGGTCGGCGTGGTCGATGATCGCCTCCAGGTAGCCGCCGTCCCTGATCACCTGGGCGAAGAGCCGGAACTGGCCCGCCGTGCGGGCGATCTCGCCGCGCAGGCGCACCTCGCCCAGGGCGGTCTCGCGGTCGGCGGTCACCCACAGGTCGTCCGCGCGGGCGGCGAGCGCGTCGGCGACCGCCTCCAGCGCGAGCGCCCGCTCGGCCGCCGGGGTGGCGCGCCAGGCCGCTCCCGCGGCCGCGGCGGTGGAGACGACCAGGTCGACCCCGGCACTGTCGGTCTCGGGCAGCGGCTCGCCCACGGTCTCGCCGGTCCTGGGGTCGTATCCGTAGATCATCGAATGGCCCTTCGAGTCTTGACACTTTCTCAGCCTGATTCTTACAGTTGCCGCAACCTGTCCACAAATCTGGCCATTGTTCACATATATGAACGGCGGTTTGTATGATCATCAGGGAGATCCGCGTCACCCCCGTCGCCTTCCGCGACCCGCCCCTGCTGAACGCCGCGGGCGTGCACGAGCCGTGGGCGTTGCGCACGATCGTCGAGGTGATCACGGACGAGGGCCTGACCGGGCTCGGCGAGACGTACGGCGACCTGGGCCACCTGGGCAAGGTCGGCGAGTGCGCGCGGGCGCTGATCGGCCTGGACGTGCACCACACCCGCGCCATGTACGCCAGGATCAGCGCGATCGTCGGCGACGTGGTGTCCGACCTGCACGGACTGACCGGGGTGGCCACCCAGGAGAAGAGCATCGACCGCGTCTTCTCGCCGTTCGAGGTGGCCTGCCTGGACATTCGCGGCAAGGCGGCCGGCGTGCCCGTCGTGGACCTGCTGGGCGGCCGGGTCAGGGACGCGGTGCCGTACAGCGCGTACCTGTTCTACAAGTGGGCGGGGCATCCGGGTGAGCCGGCCGACCGGTTCGGGGCCGCGCTGGACCCGGCCGGGCTGGTGGCCCAGGCCGAGCTGCTGATCAAGGAATACGGCTTCACCTCCATCAAACTCAAAGGCGGCGTTTTACCCCCTTCCGACGAAATTTCGGGAATTCTCGCGCTACGCGATGCTTTTCCGGGAATTCCGCTCCGCCTCGACCCGAACGCCGCCTGGAGCGTCGAGACGTCCATCAGCGTGGGACGCGAACTGGACGGCGCGCTGCAGTACCTGGAGGACCCCACGCCCGGCATCGCCGGCATGGCCCAGGTCGCCGCCGAGGTGCCGATGCCGCTGGCCACGAACATGTGCGTGGTCACGCCCGAGCACCTGCCCCCGGCCATCGCGGCCGGCGCGATCGGCGTCCTGCTGCTCGACCACCACTACTGGGGCGGCCTGGCGCGGTCGGCGGAGATCGCCGCCCTGTGCCGCACGTTCGGCGTCGCGCTGTCCATGCACTCCAACTCCCACCTGGGCATCAGCCTGGCCGCGATGACCCACCTGGCCGCCGCCACGCCGAACCTCACGTTCGCCTGCGACACGCACACCCCCTGGCAGAACGGCCAGGACGTGGTCGCCCCCGGCGCGCTGCGGTTCGCCGACGGCGCGGTGCCGGTGCCCGCGGGACCGGGCCTGGGCGTCGAGCTGGACCGCGACGCGCTGGCCGTGCTGCACGAGCAGTACGTGAACTGCGGGATCCACAGCCGCGACGACACGACCTACATGCGGCGCTTCGAGCCCGCCTTCTCGGCGCGGAGACCACGCTGGTGAACACGCTGGTGAACACGCTGATGAACATCGCGTACGTCTACCCCTGGGACGTCGTCGGCGACCCCGCGGCCCCGGACCGCCTGGCCGCGCTGGGCGTCGACGCGGTCGCCCTGGCCGCCACCTACCACTCGACCAGGGCCGCCACGCCGCACCATCCGGCCCACCGGGTGCTCGACGTGCCGTACTCGGCCTGCTACCTGCCCATCCGCCCGTCCGCCTGGGGCCGGCTGGTGCCGTCCGCGCCCACCTGGACGTCCCCTGACGCGTACCTGCTCGCCCGCGACGCGCTGAAGGCGGCCGGCCTGCGCGTGCACGCCTGGACGGTGCTCACGCACAACTCCCGCCTGGGCGCGGCGCACCCCGACCTGGTGGTACGGAACGCGTTCGGCGACCCGTACCCGCACGCGCTCTGCCCTGCCCACGAGGACGTGCTCGACTACTGCGAACGCCTGGTCCGCGAGGTGCTGGAGCTCGGCGAGCCCGACGGGATCGTCCTGGAGTCCTGCGGGCCGATGGGGTTCGCGCACCAGAGCGCGCACGAGAAGACCGCGGGAGCGGACTGGGACGCGCTCGACGCCGAGCTCCTGTCGCTGTGCTTCTGCACCGCCTGCGCCGGCCGCCTCCCGGCCGGGGTGCGCGAGCGGGTCCGCGCGGCCGTCGGCTCGCCGGCCGCCTCGATCGAGGACGTGCTCGGCCCGGACGCCGACAAGGTTCGCGCGGTCCGGGTGGGCCTGTCGGCCGTCCTGCGAGCGCGGCTGATCGCGGTGTCCCGGCTGGTCGCCCCGGACGTCCCGATCACCCTGCACGCCAACCCCGACCCGTGGGCCACCGCCGCGTTCGCCGCGCTCCCCGACGGCGATCCCGGCCTGGACGTGCTGGTCGGCAACTGCTGGGGCGACCAGGTCACCGACGCCGCCCGGCTGGCCCGTTTGGCCGAGTCGGCCGCCCCAGGCCAGCGGGTGGGCGCGTACGTGCTCGCCCTGCCGCCCCGGCCGGCCGACGGCGAGGTGCTGGCCGCCCAGCTGCGGATCTACGCCGAGGCCGGGGCCACGGAGTTCCACCTGTACCACGCCGGCCTGGCCTCTCCCCGGCGGCTGGCGGCGATGGCCGAGGCCCTGCGCCTGGTGGGCGTCTCCTAGCCGCCGAGCCAGACGTCCAGCCGGTCGCGCAGGTCGGGGCCCAGGATCAGCCCGGACGCGAGACCGCTGGACACGGCCTGGCAGGGCTGACGCCACACCCGTACCTCGGCGATCGCGCCGGTGGCGTCGGCCGCCCGCAGCACGTCCAGGTCGGTGACCGGGCCGCCCGTCCACTCGGGCGCCCCGCACTCGGTGTACGCCTCGGGTCCGCGCGCCCGCCCGTCGGGGACCGTGGGACTGGCGGCGGCTTCGAGCAGCGCCCGCGTCAGGTCCAGCGGGCCGGGGACGCGCGCGTCCGAGGTCAGGCGCAGCACGTCACCGTCGAGCCGGTACCGGCAGACGGTGACCGCCGCCAGCGGGCTGGGCAGGAACTCGCGCCGGCGGAGACCCCGGTTGGCCGCGACGTCGTCACGCGGCATGACCTCGGGGTCCACGCCCGCGGCGGGCAGCCGGGCCGCGCACTGCGGCGACGGCACGGACCCCGCTCGCGACTCCAGTTGCCTGCGGTAGTGGGCGAGGAAGGTGTCGCTCGGATCGCCGAAGCGGGTGCGCCCAGCCGAGGTGGCGGTGCCGCAGTTGCGGTCGATCAGCACCACGGCGGGCGGGCGGCCGCCCGCGTAGTGCACGACGAACGACAGCTCGCTGCCGTAGCCGATCATTGTGCACGCCTGGCCGAGATGCAGGTCGCCGGACAGCACCCGGCCCTTGGCGGCCTCGCGGGCGCGGAGCTCGGCCGCCAGCTCCTCGCGCGTCCGCAGCAGGTTGAGCTCGGCGACCATGGCCTCGACCCGCGCGGTGAGCTTCCGCGCCGGTCCCGGACGATCGGGCTCGTCCCCGGCCCCCAGGACGAGCTCGCACATCGTCACCGACACCGCCTCGCCGGCGGGCACCAGCGGACCAGGCCAATCGCCCCGCCATCCGCCGCGTCCGAGCGCCGTCGGGCAGCCGTCCGCGCCGCGCGGCGGGCCCACGACGTCCGCCGGCACGGCGGCCGAGACGGAGAGCAGCAACGCGACGATCCCCACCACGATCCAGCCGGCACGCAGGAACATGATCACAACCTACGGACCGGCCGCCCGGTTTGAGAAGAGTCAGCCCAGTTTCGCCTGCCATTCCAGGTGCGCGCCGCCGAACGCCCCACGCCGCTCCCCCACCTCGCCGAGCAGCCAGCGGGCGGTCTCCTCGGCCCGGCTGATCAGCTCCGGCGGGTAGCCGAGCAGCACCTGGTGTTCGGCGAACTCGTCCTCGTCGTCCAGGATGAGGCGGCCGTCACGCATGAGGATCACGTCGAGGTCCAGGTCGACCATGCTGACCTCGCCCTCGTCCCACACCGGGACGGTGGTGACGTCCACGTACACCCAGCTCTTGTGCGGTGCGGCGTTGAACGAGGCGGTCCACCAGGCGTCGCGCGGAAACAACATGATCGCGTCGGTCTCCCAGGTGACCGTCGGGCCGTGCCCCTTCCTGGCCGCCGTCCCCGCGGGCGCGGCCACCCATACGCCGTGCTCGTCCTCGCCGAGCAGGAGGCCCGGGTGGTTCCAGTGCAGCGCTCCGCCGTACTTCCGATAGACAATCCGCACATCGTTCATGCGAAGCAATTTATCGGGCGGCCGTCACGAGCCCGCTCTCGTAGGCGGCGATGACGAGCTGGGCCCGGTCGCGGGCCGCCAGCTTGGCCAGCAGGCGGGAGATGTGCGTCTTGACCGTGGCCAGGCTCACCTGGAGATGGGCGGCGATCTCGGTGTTGGACAGGCCGCGGGCGATCAGCGTCAGCACCTCGCGTTCGCGTTCGGTCACCCCGTCCAGACCCTTGGGCCTGGGCGAGGCCGGGATGCGGGCGAACTCCTCGATCAGCCGGCGGGTGACCGCGGGCGCGAGCAGCGCCTCGCCGCCGGCCACCACGCGGATCGCGGCCAGCAGGTCGGCCGGCGGCGTGTCCTTGAGCAGGAAGCCGCTGGCCCCGGCGCGCAGCGCGTCGTAGACGTAGGCGTCGAGGTCGAACATGGTCACGATGAGCACGCGCGCGAGGCCGCCGATGCGCCTGGTGGCCTCGATGCCGTCCATCTCCGGCATGCGGACATCCATGAGCACCACGTCCGGCCGCTCGCGCAGCGTCACCTCGACGGCCTCGGCCCCGGTCGCCGCCTCGCCGACCACGCACAGATCGGGCGCGGAGTCGACGAGCACCCGGAAGCTGCCGCGCAGCAGGGCCTGGTCGTCGGCCACCACCACCCGGATCACGACACGCCCCGGTACGGCAGCGTGGCGGACACGGCGAAACCCCCGCCGGGTCGCGGGCCCGCGGCGAAGTCGCCGCCGTACATCATGACGCGCTCGCGCATGCCGATGAGCCCGTGTCCGGTCCCCCCGCCGGGCAGCGTACGGCGGCCGGGCCCGTCGTCCAGCACCTCGACGCGGACCACCCGCCCGTCACCGGTCACCGACGCCCGGCAGCGGGCCGGGGCGGCGTGCTTGACCACGTTCGTCAGCGCCTCCTGCACGATCCGGTACACCGACAGCTCCACGCCGTCGGGCAGCTCGCCGGTCACCGACACCGTCAGCTCCACCTCCACGCCGCTCTGCCTGGCGCGGACGGCCAGCGCGTCCAGGCCGCTCAGCCCCGGCGTCGGGGTCAGCTCGGGCGCGTCGCCGGTGCGCAGCACGCCGAGCAGGTGGCGCATCTCGACCAGCGCGTTCCTGCTGGCCGTCTCGATCACGCGCAACGCGTCACCGGCCTCCTCCGGCCTCGTGTGGATGACGTGGTTGGCCACGCCCGCCTTCACCGCGATCACGCCCACGCTGTGCGCCACCACGTCGTGCAGCTCGCGGGCGATGCGCAGCCGCTCCTCGGCCACGGCCTGCTCGGTCATGCGTTCGGCGTAGCGCCGGCGCTCGCGTACGGCGCGGCCGACCGTCCAGGCCAGCGCCAGCGTGGCGAACCCCATGAACAGGCCGCCGACGTCCTGGGTCCAGGCGGGCGGCGCGCCCGCGATGGTCAGCAGCACCACGGTGACCAGCGCCAGCGCGGCCACCGCCTTGGTGGGGATCCACCTGGAGTCGTTCTCGACCAGCGCGACCAGGTACAGGGCGTACGCGGGCGCGAGGTAGGCCGCCTCGACGACCTGCCCGACCATGGCGGCCACCGCCACGACCAGCACCACGGCGAAGACCAGCCGGGGCCGCAGCCGCCGGACGGCCAGCGGCGCGGCCAGGGCGAGTGGCGCGGCCGTCTTCGCCCAGCCGGGCGCGTCCGACGTCGCGGCCATGCCCACGAACACCAGCGCGAGCACCCACGCCGCGAGGCCGTCGAGTGCGATGAGCTGCCCCCGGGTCAGCCGCCTGGTGAAGAGTTCCACCTCACGACGTTATCCGCCCTTTCGTGCCGTTCGCATCAGACCTGGGTCTGACGTGAGAATTCAGCGCCTGGTCCGACGCGCGGGCGGGACCCCCTGCGGAAACGTGGCCTGCGTGATCGAACTCAGAGAGCTCACCAAGCGCTACGGCGACAAGACGGCCGTCGACCGGCTGTCGTTCCGGGTCGAGCCAGGCCGGGTGACCGGCTTCCTCGGGCCCAACGGGGCGGGCAAGTCCACCACGATGCGGCTGATCCTCGGCCTCGACGCGCCGACGTCCGGCCAGGCCCTGGTCAACGGGCAGCGGTACGCCTCGCTGGCCAGGCCGATGCACGAGGTCGGCGCCCTGCTCGACGCGAACGCCGCCCATCCTGGCCGCAGCGCCTACAACCACCTGCTCTGCCTGGCGCTCACCAACGGCATCGGCGCGCGCCGGGTGGCCGAGACGCTGGAACTGGTCGGGCTGGCCGGGGTCGCGCGCAAGCGGGTCGGCGGGTTCTCGCTCGGCATGAAGCAGCGGCTCGGCATCGCCGGCGCGCTGCTCGGCGACCCCGGGGTGCTGATGTTCGACGAGCCGGTGAACGGGCTCGACCCCGACGGCGTGCGCTGGATCAGGGAGCTGATGCGCTCGCTGGCCGCGGAAGGGCGGACGATCCTGCTGTCCAGCCACCTGATGAGCGAGATGGCGCTGACCGCCGACCATGTGGTGATCCTGGGCCGTGGCCGGCTGGTGGCCGAGGCCGGGGTGGCCGAACTGGCCGAGCGGTACCCGTCGCTGGAGGACGCGTACCTGGCGCTGACCGCCGGGAGCGTGGAGTTCGGAGCGCCGCGGTGACGTCGCCTGCTGCAGGTGGCGGGCCGCGGGCGGTGATGGCGTCGGAGTGGCTGAAGCTGCGCTCGGTGTCCTCGACGTACTACGCGCTCGGGTTCGCCGCCATGACGGTCGTGCTCGGCGCGGTCTGGACGCTCTACGTCTCCGGCCTCGCCGAGGAACGCGGCATCACCCGCGCCGCGGCCCCCGAGGTCGGGTTCCTGCCGCTGGTGCAGATGAGCCTGGCCGTGCTGGGTGTGCTGGCGTTCACGTCCGAGCAGGTGAACGGCATGATCCGGACCAGTCTCACGGTCGTGCCGCGCCGCGGGACGCTCCTGCTGGCCAAGGCCGCCGTGGTCGGCGCCGTGACGCTGGGCGCGAGCACCGCGATCCTGGTGTGCACCTACGCCGTCAGCCGGCTGATCGCCGGGGACCGGCCGCTCGGCTTCAACGCCTCGCCACTCGCCGACGACCTGCCCATGCTGGGCGGCTCGATCCTGTCGGTGACCGTGCTCGCCCTGGTCGGCCTGGGGTTCGGGGCGGCCGTGCGGAGCACCGCGGCCGGCATCACCGGCGTGGTGGGGCTGCTGTTCGTGCTGCCCGGGCTGGTCGTCTACCTGCCCGAGCCGTGGAATTTCCGGGTCGGCGCGCTGCTGCTGACCAATCTCGTGCCGCAGATCGCCGACGACCACATCTCGCGTCGGCTGGGCGCGGGCGTGTTGTCACCGGCCGCCGCGGTCGCGGTTCTGATCGCGTACGCGGTGGTCGCGCTGGCCGTCGGGTTCGCCGTACTGAGGAGGAGGGACGCGTGAGCGTGCTCGCGGCGGAATGGGTCAAGGTCAGGTCGTTGCGCTCCAGCGTGGTGACGCTGGCCATCGGGCTGGGCGCGGTGCTGCTGGGGGTGGCGATCGCCTGGAGCGCGATCGGCATGTACGACAGCGCGCCGCCCGCGAAGCGCGCCTCCGCCCGCATCGAGGACCTGGCGGAGGTCGTGTCGATGGTGCCGCAGCTCTGCCTGGGCGTGCTGGGCGTGCTGTCGTTCAGCGGCGAGTACGGCACCGGGCTGATCAGGAGCAGCCTGACCGCCGTGCCACGGCGCTGGCCGGTGCTGGCCGCGAAGGCGACCGTGGTGGGCGGGCTGGCGCTGGTGGTCGGCCTGGTGGTGGAGTTCGTCACGTTCTTCGTCACCACCGCGATGCTGACCGGCCGCTACCCGGTGGCCACGTTCGCGGAGCGGTGGCCGATGCTGGTCGTCACGAGCCTGTCCGTGGTGGTGTTCGGGCTGCTCGGGGTGGGCCTGGGCACGATCCTGCGCAGCGTGGCCGGCTCGGTGTCGGTGCTGATCGGGCTGGTGTACGTGCTGCCGATCGTCTTCGCCAACCTGCCCGAGCCGTGGAACCTGCGGCTGAACTCGCTGATGATCGGCGCGCTGATCCGCGAGATCACCGGGGTCAGCGTGGCCAACTCGGTGTTCGGCGGGATGCTCGCGCCGGTGCCCGCGGCCCTGGTGCTGGCCGCGTACGCGGTGGTGCCACTGCTCGCCGGCGCCTGGTTGCTGCGCCGGCGAGACGCGTGACACTGACCGTCAGACCTCCAGGACCACCGGGATGATCATCGGCCGGCGGCGGTAGGTGTCGCTCACCCAGCGCCCGACCGTCCGGCGGACCACGCGGCGGATCTCCTGGACGTCGATCACGCCGTCGGCGGCCTTCTCCTGCAGGGCCCGCTCGATCTGCGGGATGAACTCCTCGAACTGGGCCGGGTCGATGCCCGAGCCGCGCGCGTGGATCTCCGGCCCGGCGGTCAGCTTGCCGGAGTTGGAGTCGACCACGATCACCACCGAGATGAATCCCTCGTCGCCGAGGATCCTGCGGTCCTTCAGCGAGGTGTCGGTGATCTCGCCCACGGACGTGCCGTCGACGTAGACGTACCCGGCGTGGACCGCCCCCACGATCTGCGCCCGGCCGTCGACCAGGTCGACCACCACGCCGTCTTCAGCGATGACGATGTGGTCGTCGGGCACGCCGGTGAGCGCGGCGAGCTTGGCGTGCGCCCGCAGGTGCCGCCACTCGCCGTGCACCGGCATGAAGTTGGACGGCCTGGTGAGGTTGAGCACGTACAGCAGCTCGCCCGCGGCCGCGTGGCCGGAGACGTGCACCTTGGCGTTGCCCTTGTGCACCACGCGGGCGCCCCACCGGGTCAGCCCGTTGATCACCTTGTTCACCGCGGTCTCGTTGCCCGGCACGAGCGACGAGGCCAGCAACACGGTGTCGCCCTCGGCGATGCGGATCGGGTGGTCGCGGTTGGCCATCCGCGACAGCGCGGCCATCGGCTCGCCCTGGGAACCGGTGCAGACCAGCACCACGTCCTCCGGCGGCCACTGCTCGATGTCACGCGAGTCGACGATCAGCTCCGGCGGCACGTGCAGGTAGCCCAGGTCGCGGGCCACCCCCATGTTGCGCACCATCGAGCGGCCGACCAGGGCCACCTTGCGGCCGTGCCGGGCCGCCGCGTCCATCACCTGCTGGATGCGGTGGACGTGCGAGGCGAAGCTGGCGACGATCACCCGCTTGTCGGAGGTGCGGATCACCTCGTCGATGACCGGGCCGATCTCCCGCTCGCTGGTGACGAATCCCGGCACCTCGGCGTTCGTGGAGTCGGACATCAGCAGGTCGACGCCCTCGCTGCCGAGCCTGGCGAACCCGCCCAGGTCGGTCAGGCGGCCGTCGCTCGGCAGCTGGTCCATCCGGAAGTCGCCGGTGTGCAGGACGATGCCGGCCGGCGTGCGGATCGCCACGGCCAGCGCGTCGGGGATCGAGTGGTTGACCGCCAGGAACTCGCAGTCGAAAGGCCCGAACGTGTGCCTTTCTCCCTCGACCACCTGGACCTTGGTCGGCTGGATCCGGTGCTCGCTCAGCTTGGCCTCGATCAGGGCCAGCGTGAGCTTGGATCCGATGAGCGGGATGTCGCGCCGCTCGCGCAACAGGTACGGCACGGCCCCGATGTGGTCTTCGTGGGCGTGCGTCAGCACCACGGCCTCGACGTCGTCGAGCCGGTCCCTGATGTATTCGAAGTCGGGCAGGATCAGGTCGACGCCCGGCTGGTCGGGCTCGGGGAACAGGACGCCGCAGTCGACGACGAGCAGCCGGCCGTCGTACTCGAAGACGGCCATGTTCCTGCCGATCTCGCCCAGCCCGCCGAGCGGGACGATGCGCAGCCCGCCTTCGGGCAGCGCCGGCGGGGGACCAAGCTCAGGATGCGGATGACTCATCCTCGGCCCCCATGGTCACATCGTGTTCTCAAACTCCCGGTTCCTCCCCGTTCTTACGAGTCCGTCAACTTCACCCCGCCGGCTACCAGGCAAGCGCGCAGCTCGGCGATCTCCTTCTCTGTAGCGTCCACGAGCGGCAGGCGTACCGGTCCGGCCGGCACCCCCACCAGGCTCAGTGCCGCTTTCGCCATGATCGCGCCGCCCGCCTTCAGCATGATCCCGTCGACCACGGGGGCCACCTGCTCGTGCACGGCGCGCGCCTGCTCGACGTCGCCGTTGCGGTACAGGGAGATCATGCGGGCGAGATCGGCGCCCACCACATGTCCGACGACGCTGACGAACCCGGCCGCGCCCACGGAGAGCCAGGCCAGGTTGAGCAGGTCGTCGCCGGAGTAGAAGACCAGACCGGTGGCGGCCATCACCTGGCTGCCCGCGAACAGGTCTCCCTTAGCGTCCTTCACGGCCACGATGCGCTCGTGTTGCGCGAGCCGTATCAGCGTCTCTGTCTTGATCGGCACACCGCTGCGTCCGGGGATGTCGTAGAGCATCACCGGCAGGCCGGTCGCGTCGGCCACGGCGGAGAAATGCCGATAGAGCCCCTCCTGCGGGGGCTTGTTGTAATAAGGGGTCACGACCAGCAGGCCGTGCGCGCCCGCGCCGGCCGCCCGCCGGGCCAGTTCCACGCTGTGCCGCGTGTCGTTGGTGCCCGCGCCGGCCACCACGGTGGCGCGGTCGCCGACCGCCTCCAGGACGACGGCGAGCAGCCGCTCCTTCTCGTCGTCGGAGGTGGTGGGCGATTCGCCGGTGGTGCCGTTGACGACCAGGCCGTCGTTGCGCTGGACGTCGACCAGATGGGTGGCCAGCCGCCGCGCGGCGTCGTAGTCGATCTGGCCGTCGCCGGTGAACGGCGTGACCATCGCGGTCAGCATGCGGCCGAAGGGCGCGTCCGTGGTTCCAGTTGGCGATGCCATAGTGCGAACGCTACCTGGATTCAGAATTCCCTTGGACGCCGCCACCCCGCTTCGCCTGCCTTTCGCCGCCCGTGACGGGGTCGCCCGGGGCCGGCGGGACTCAGCGGGGCTGGTGGGGCAGCTCGATCTGGTACCTGATGAAGCCCTTGTTCTCCGCGACCCGATCGTACAGGCGCCTGGCGGTGGCGTTCGACTCGTGCGTGTTCCAGTAGACGCGCGAGCAGCCCTCGCCCTCGGCCCAGTCCGTGACGGCCGCGATGAGCGCGCGTGCCACGCCCTTGCCGCGTGCCCGGGGCGCGGTGAACAGGTCCTGGAGATAGCAGATGTCGGTGTCGGGGGCCGAGGTGTTGGCGTGGCTGAAGAAGTGGGTGATGCCGACAAGTTCGCCGTCCAGCTTCGCGCCGAGCGCGTGCACCCGGGCGCCGGTCTGGAACTCCCGCCACGCGCGGTCGTACATCCCGTCCGGCTCCGTACGCTCGTAGAAGTCGATGTACGCGCGGAACAGGCCTTCCCAGGCGGCCCTGTCGGACGGCAGCAGCCCGCCGATGCTGATCACGGTCTTTCCTCCCGATGCGTGGCCGGCGGATCCGGTGGTCGGACCCCGGCGGCGCACCCATGCAACCAGCCGGTGGCCTGCCGCTCCACGGCCACTTTCAGCGCTGATCGGAAGACCACTTGGGCGGGGCATGCCCGTGGAATTGGAAGAGGTCGCCGATATGTGCTCGGGGGTACACACATCGACGACCTCTACCGGAGAATCGGGGGCCCTTACATCGGCGTTACAGGGTTTCTCCGATAATTTTCCGCTACCGCAAAGTTGGGGCTCCAGCAGTCATCGATGACGGTCGGTTACCTGCCGAATACGGCAACATGGGGCAACGCCTCACACGAACCTCAGGGATGGACTAGTGGCCACCTCAGATCCGGTCTACCTGCGTGTCGTCGAAGACATTCGACGGCAGATCACCGACGGCACCCTTCCCCCCGGCGCGCCCATCCCCTCGCGGGCGCAGCTGACCCGCAAGTATCAGGTCGGCGAGACCGCCGCTCGGCACGCACTGCGCGTGCTCGCGAGCGAGGGTCTCATCATCGGCCGCGTGGGCTCGGGCCATTACGTCAGGGAACGCCCTGACCTCACACCGCTGTACCGATGGCGTTTCCTCGATCACCCCGCCCCGTTCGCGGCCGACCTGCAGTCGCAGGGCAGACGCGTGACGTGGGACTGGCACAGCGAACCGGTCGAGGCGGGGCCCGACATCGGCAAACGGCTGCGGCTCACCGAGTCGACCACGCTGACCAGGACACACTACGTATTCCGCGGCGAGGGCAAGCCGCTGCAGCTTGCCACCTCCTACGAACCCCTGGAGTTCGCCGCCCACTCGGAGGAGGAGAGACGCAGCCTCGTCGCGAGAATGTACGCGCACGGCATCAAGATCACCGAAGTCACGGAGAGTGTCCACGCCCGCGTCCCGCGCCCGGCGGAGAGCGACGCGCTGGAACTGTCGGCGGGCGTTCATGTGCTGCACGTCGAACGTACGCACTGGGCCGGCGACCGGCCGGTGGAGACGAGTGACATCGTCATCCCCGGCGACCGGTTCCGGATCACCTACAGCATGACCGTTTAACCCACACCCCTTCACCCACCCATACCTCGAGGCCGAAGGGCTCCGGGACGGCCCGCGTCCCGCCCGGAGCCTGGGTATCCGGCGCGGGATGGGTATTCGGCGCAGGATGGGTATTCGGCGCAGGATGGGTATTCGGCGCAGGATGGGTATTGGGCGCGGGATGGGTATTGGGCGCGGGAAGCGCATCATCGCCTCATGCCCGCATTGACGCCACCCACCATGGACGCGCACACCTCGTTCGTCGCCGCCGTACGCGAGTTCCACGCCCACCCAGACCCGCCGCCCTGGTTCGCCGCCACCCTCGACCCGGACCGGCTCGCCGACCCGCGGCGGTTCGCCCGCTACGTCGCAGGCCTGCTGGCCGAACGTTTCGAGCACACGCCACGTCCCGCCGGGTTCGTCCCCGCGACCACGCTGTGGTGGATCGACGGCACCGAGTTCCTGGGCCGCCTGGCCATCAGGCACCGGCTCACCCCCGCGCTGGAGGAGGCCGGTGGTCACATCGGCTACGACGTCCGCCCGTCCGCCCGCCGCCGCGGCCACGCCACGGCCATGCTGCGTGCCGCGCTGCCGGTCGCGTACCGGCTGGGCATCGACCCCGCCCTGCTGACCTGCGATCCGTCGAACGT
>NZ_JABCPZ010000235.1 GCF_013283785.1 Nonomuraea antri | reverse complement strand
GCCCGCCCCCGCCCTGGCCACGCCCACCAACTGCACCATCTGGGCCGACAGCAGCTACGCCTACAGCAAGTGCACCGGCGGCACCGGGGAGCACATGATCGGTGTGGAGCAGTGGCACCCGTGGGCCGGGCCGATCCTGCTGACCGGCGAGTGGGCGGCGGTCGGGCAGGTCTCGTCCGTGCGGCTCACCCCGTACACCATCAGGCGGACCTGGATCAACAAGCGCGGCTGACCTGAAGATCGACAAGGGTGGCGGCCGCAGGCCCGCGTCGCGCGGGAACGTGAGCACGGCCACCACCCGCCGCAAGATGGACATCCATGTGGGGGTTTGAGGGATACGTCGCCATCCCGGGCGCGGTGGCCGCGTTCCTGCGCCCGGCCCTGGGGCGCCCACGCGGGCAGTGTCAGGGTACGCAGCCATAAGTTCTGCTGACGAACGGTCACCGGGACGCCGGTTCTGCGGCCGGCTCGCCTGGTGTGCGCGTTCAGTCGGGCACCCGGCCATGCCGCCGCTCTAGGGCACGTATTGGGTCGTGATCAAACTGTCGATTCGCCCTCATGGTGAGGCGTAGACCGGTAGATCTTTGTCCCGTGACGCGAGTGCAACTGGCGGACGCGGAATGGGAGTTCATCAGGCCGTACCTGCCCATCGGCGAGTACGGCCCGTACCCCGAGCGGTTACGGCAGCAGTTCAAGGGTGTGATCTGGCGGTTCAAGACCGGCGGACAGTGGCGGGAGATGCCACAGGAGTTCGGCGCCTGGTCGACCGTCCACAACCGCTTCCGGCAATGGCGCGATGCCGGCGTCTTCGAGTCCTTGCTGGAGGGCCTGATCGCGGAAGCCGCGAAGCGCGGGGAGGTGGACCTGTCCCTGGTCAGCGTCGACTCCACCATCGCACGTGCTCACCACGACGCCGCCGGGATGCGCCTGGATGAGGACATCCTCGGTGCACTGGAGAAAGCTGCCGCCGAGGCGGAGAAGGTCCGGACAAAAGGGGCGGTCTCGAAGAACAAGACGGACAGGACGTCGAGATCGGCGCCGGGATCGATCTCGGGCGGGAGGAACGGCGGCGTATCCGGCGTCGGCGGAAGGTCCGGCTGAAGGCCGCCCTTCTGGGACGCTCCAGGGGTGGACAGAGCAGCAAGATTCACCTGGCCGCCGACCGCAAGTGCCGCCCCCTGGCATTCGTGCTGAGCGCAGGCCAGGCCGCCGACAGCCGCAGTTCATCCCCGTGCTGGGCGCGATACGGGTACGCGGCGCTGCCGGCCGCCCCCGCACCCGGCCGGGCGCGGTCGCCGCCGACAAGGCCTACTCCTCCCGCGGCAACCGAGCCCACCTGCGCCGGCGCGGCATCAAGGCGGTGATCCCGGAGAAGAGAGATCAGGCTGCCAACCGCAAGAACAAGGGCTCCGCCGGCGGACGGCCTGTCGGCTACGACGCCGATCTCTACAAGGAGAGGAATACTGTCGAGCGCCTAATCAACAGGCTCAAGGCATGGCGAGGCGTCGCGACCCGATATGACAAGACTCCCCACAGCTACCTCGCCGGCCTCCACCTGCGCGCCTCAATGATCTGGATCAAAGACCTCACCAGGACCACGCCTTGATCACAACTCGATACGCGCCCTAGGCGCCCAGCTCGGCCAGGGTTTCCCGCAGCCAGCCGATCTCGGTCCTGCTGGTCGCGGTAGCGATCGTGAACAGTCCCTTGCGGAACGGATCGTCGAAGTCGGCGGCGCGCAGGGGCCGGTCGCCGTCCCAGAAGAAGCTGGCCGGTTCGGTGAGGAAGGCCAGTCTGCGTTGCAGCACCCGCGCCTGGAGTGCGGGCTCGCCGAGGTGGCGCAGGAACGCCAGCATCGTGAACCAGCGGTTCTCATCGGTGATGAACGGCTCATCCGGTTCGGCGAGCCGCCGCCGCAGCTCGGCGCGCCCGGCGTCGGTGAGGGTGAGTACGTGCCTGGGCGCCGCCTGAGCGCCAGGCTGCGGGTCGCGTTCGAGCAGGCCGTCGCGCTCCAGGCGTTTGATCGCCGGGTAGAGGGTGCCGTCGGCGATGGGCCGGACGTGGCCGGTCAGGGCGGCGACGCGTTTGCGCAGCTCGTACCCGTGGAGCGGCTCGTCGTAGAGGAACCCGAGGATCGACAGCTCAATCATGCCGCTACGATACATCGACAACTTAGTACCTCGAAAGCTAGATACCTCGGAGGAGATGGTTATGAGAGATGCTCAAGTGCTGCCGGACGGGAGCCGGATTCGCTGGGCCGAGGTGGCCGGTCGCGAGCCGGTCCGGGTTTATGTGCACGGGCTGGGCGCGTCGGCAGCGCCGTACTTCCTGGAGGCCGCGAGCAGGCCGGAACTGGCCGGACACCGGAGCCTGTTCGTTGATCTGCTGGGGTTCGGGACCAGCGACCGGCCCACGGGGTTCGGCTACAGCATGGAGGAGCACGCGGACGCGCTGGCGACCGCATTGCGGGCGGCGGGCGTTCGCGCGGCGCAGGTGGTCGCGCACAGCATGGGCGGGACGATCGCCGTGCACCTGGCCGAGCGGCACCCCGAGCTGGTGGCCGAGCTGGTGCTGGTGGACGCCAATCTGGACCCGATCGAGCCGGCGCCGCGGCCGACCATCGCCACCTACACCGAGGACGAGTTCGTCCGGCACGGCTGGGACGAGACGCTGGCCCGGGTCGGCCCGCACTGGGCGGCCACCATGAGGCTTGCCGGGCGGGAGGCGCTGCACCGGAGCGGGGTGCACCTCACGCGGGCCGACGTGCGGGAACGGCTGCGGCGGCTGCCGATCCCGCGCGCCTACCTGTACCCGGCCGCGGACGGCGAGCTCACCGGGGCGGCCGAGCTGGTGGCCTCCGGGGTACGGCTGATCGCGGTCCCGGACACCGGCCACAACATCATGATCGACAACGTGGAGGCGTTCGCCAGGGAGGTGAGCGGCCTGCTCACGAGATCGTGAGCAGGCAGACCGGCCCGCCGGCCAGGTTTCCCTTTCGGGACGGGCCGTGAGGGCCGGAGCCGGCTCCACACGGCGGAGATGATCAGCTGTGATGGGTGCCGTCGAGAAATCTGCGATGAACCGCCGAACTCGCTCTGACGCCATCGCCCTTGGGAGGAAACCTCGGAACCCCGGCACGCCTGACGTTCATGTGCGCGAAGCATCTTCGGATGATCTTGAGCAATCCGCCGTCCCGGACTGCATAAGGATTCACGCACAGAGTAGCCAACTGATCGCAAGCTGCGACTTCGGGACGCGGAAACATGGGAAGAGCTTGCGCCATGAGCCAGTCCGAAAACTCCGTGGCCGCCTTCGTCGGCCACCTGCGCCAGGATCCACAACTGCTGGAGAAGATCCGGGATCGCCCGCAGAGCGACTTGGCATCGCTGGCCGAAGCGCTCGATTACGCCACCGAGGTGGCGACGCGAAACGGTTACTCCTTCAGCCGCGAGGAGCTCCTGCAGGCCGTCGAGGAGGCGGCGCCGCAGGCCAACGTCCCCTTCACGCTCAGCGCCGGGTCCCTCGGCTTCAAGAACGTCGTGGTCGGCGTCTCCAACCCCACCGACGTCATGTGCCAGTACCACGCTCCGCTGGCGTTCCTGGCCGGGGAAGCCCTTGATGGCGAGCGATGAGAGCGATCCGGCGTCGCTCGGCGTAGTGCCGTCGGCGGCGGACGCGGCGGCGGCCAAGCGGAGGCTCGGCCGGGCCACGCTGGACTCGGCCGCCGCCGTTGTTTCCGGGCTGGCGGACCGTTGCGGCGGCGTGCCGGCACGCCAGGCGCTGGACGCGCTGCGACGGCTGCAGGCCGTGGAGCCGGTCTTTTACGAGTGGTACTTCCGCAGCCTGGGCATGATGCGCCGAGGCGACTGGGCCACGCTGGCCAGGCATGTCGACAAACTTCCCGCGGTGGCCGCGGTGCCACTGGCCGTGTCAGGCGCCCTGGACGTACGGCACGGGGAGCCGCTCGCGGTCACCGTACCGGACGACAGGAGGCTCCTGCTCTCCGAGCGGGTCGCCTGCGGTTCCGCGTTGTCCGCCCTACGCCCCGGCCAAGCCCTGGTCACCACGGACGGCGCGACTCTGCGCATCGAGCAAGCCGACGCCGCCCCGATGGAACTCCCGCTGCGCGACCTGGTCCGCTGCTCGACCGTGGCCGTCCCTGGGGCGCCGATCACTTTCTGGCAAGCCAGCCCAGCGCTGGACCGGATCGTCACCGACTACCAGCGCGACCTGTCCAGGATCCATCTCGACCCCCGGCCGTTCAAGGTGCTGCAACCGAGCGAGGTCGGCCGACGCCAGGTCGAGCGGTTCGCCGGCGGACTGGATCTCATCCGCCGCTGCCGGCCGGAGCTGCACGCGGAAATCTGCACGCTGACCGACCACTTCACCCTGATCCGGGGCGAGCCGTTCATCGGCGGCTCGGCGATCAGTTGCCTGGGGGTCTCGTTCTTCAAGCTCAACCCCGAGTGGTCTGATCTGTGCTACGCCGATCACATCGTGCACGAGGCGGCTCACCAGCGGCTGCACGTGGAGTTCGAGGTGGAGCCGGCCCTGACGAATGGCGCCTTCCTGGGCTCCGTCTCACCGATCCGGCGCGACCCGCGGCCCTTGCACGGGGTGCTGCACGCCACGTTCGTCTTCCTGAGACTGTCGCTGTTCCTGCGGTCGGTGCTGGAGGTCGAGCCTTCCCAGGAGGCCGAACGCCGTTTCCACCGGCATGTCATGGGGCTTTACGCGGGCCTCGAACAACTCGACCGCTACGGCGAGTGGACCGGACGGGGAGCCCGCCTGTTCGCGGCGATGTGCGAGAGCGCCGACCGGCTGCGCCAGATCGTCGCCGTGCCCGACCCCGACTTCTACAACAGCCTCGGCCCCGACTACGAGCCGGTCGGCTCCCTTGCGGCCGCCTACCACGACTGATCCCCGGCCGGCGTGATGCGGAGCCTGGATCGCCTGCTCGACAGGCTTGTCCCCGACATCGAGCACCGGCCACTCGGCCGAAAGCCGCATCGGCTTCACTTCGCGTCGATCGGCGTGCACCTGACGGTCGCGGGACTGCCACGTCCGGTGCGGGTCGGCGCCGCGGCCGTCGCCACCGAGGAAGCAGCGGCGCGCGCCCGGTGCGCCGCTGAACTCGCCGAACGCGTCGCCGGCTGCTCCCCCGCCGTCCTGGCCTGCCGTACCGAAAGCCAGGCGACGCCGGGAGCGGCCCAGGTGCCCTGGCAGGATCTCACGCCATACGGACCGGGACGGCTGGCGACGCTGGCGGCACGGTTCGATGGACGTGCGACGCGGTGGTGCCGCGCCACCGGGATGTGCTCGGGCAGGCCCTACCTGGTGCCGGCTGCCAAGGTCCTCCCGGCGTGGGCGCTGTTGACCGGGGACGACACCGATGACGGTGAGTGCGATGCCTCAGGGCTGGCCTGCGACCGGGGGGAACGTGTCACGGCCTGCCTTCAGCACGGGCTGTATGAGGTGCTTGAACGTGATGCCCTGATGCTGGCCTGGCGCCTGCCCTCCTGGGAACGGTCCGACCTGGCGGAGGAACTCGCCGGTGAGAACGCCGTCGGCTTCGCCCGCGACAACGGGTTGCGGCTGTCGCTGCTCGATGTCGGCGACCCGCGGTTGGCGCCGGTGGTGCTGTGCCTCCTGCGAGACATGCGAGCGGGCCTGGCCTGCGGGTCGGCGTCGGCCGCCACCGTCGAGGAGGCAGCGCCCCGTGCGGCGCTGGAAGCGGTGTCCATCTGGTACGGCCTGCGCCGCTGGCCGCCACCCGCCCGGCCCGGCGGGCCGGTGCGCACCAGCCTGGATCATGTGCGCTGGGCCTGGCGGCATCCGCTCGCGGTGGCGTCCTGGTACGAAAGCCTGCCGTGCCGCGACCCCGTCGAACCCGTTCCCGGATTCGACGTCTTGCTGCGACGTTGCCGCGAGCGATTCTTCGGATGCGAACCACTCGTGGTCGACCTGGCCCATTCCGGGACCCGCTACGTGTGCCGGGTCGTCCAGCAGCACGCGATGCGCAAGGAGTGGACCGCCGACCAGCCGTTCGTCGACGGTCCGCGCTTTCTTGCGATGCGCCGTGGACCGGAGCCCGTCAACTCGCTGCCACACCCCTATGGATGAACGTACGAGTGCTCGGGAAACGCCGTCTGACGCAGATCCGCAGCCGGAGCGGCTGACGCTGGCTGCTACTCGGCCGGTGAAGACCTGCTGTTCACTGCGTTTCCAGGCGCCGCACCGCATCCCCCGGCCGCCCTCATGACGTGACGGGCTGCGCTTCGAGTAGCGCCGCATTCTGACGTTCGAATGCCTTGACCGCACCGCTGCGCCAGCCCTCGCCCAAGGACTCCGACACGGCGTCGGGGAAGATGTCCTCCTCTTCGTTCTCCACTCCGTCGAAGATGGCTCGGGCGACGGACTGCGGCGAGAACTTGGGTATGTCCAGGCCCCGGATCATGTCGGTGTCCACCGGGCCGGGCATGACGGTATGAACCCGTACGCCTTGCCCGGCCAGAAGCGGACGCAGCGATTGTGACAGGGAGAACACCGCGGCTTTCGAGATCGAGTAGGCCGGGAGGACCGGCACGGCGGCCCAGGCCGCCAGCGACCCGACGTTGACGACGGCTCCCTGAGAACGAGTCAGCAACGGCAGGAACGCCTGAATCACACCGTAGGTGCCGAAGAGATTGACGGCGAGGTGCTGTTCGAGCGCGGCCCGATCGCTGAGGTCGTCGGAGAACGAAAGGCCGGCGTTGTTGACGAGGACGTCGAGAGAAGCGACGTTCTCCACCGCCGCCTGAATCTGCGCGGCGTCGGTCACGTCCAGGATGAGTGGGGTGACACGCTCATCCGGGTGGGCCAAGGGCCGGCGCGTACCGGCGTACACCCGCTTCGCGCCCCTCCTCAAGGCCTCCTCCACCATGGCCCGCCCGAGGCCGCGGTTGGCTCCGGTCACCAGAACTGCTCGGTCTGCGATCGTCATGCTGGTACGGCTCCCTTTTCTGGTCCTGCGCCCCGGATCGTCCGGGCCGTCGATCAGGTGGACACCGCGACGCCGGGAAACCGGGCGCCCGTCGACCGCCCAGTTCACGGCTCGGCCGGTGTCAGTACCGAAAAGGACCAAGCAGGGCACAGACGGCAGGGGTGGCGTAGTGACAACCGACCTGATCACCAAGGCGCGGGCCGGAGACGGCGAGGCGTTCCGCGAACTGACCCAGCCGTACCGCCGTGAGCTGCAGGTGCACTGCTACCGGATGCTCGGCTCCTTCCACGACGCCGAGGACGCCCTCCAGGACACCCTGCTGGCCGCCTGGCAAGGCATCGGCAGGTTCGAGGGACGCGCCTCGATCCGTACCTGGCTCTACCGGATCGCCACCACCCGCTGCCTGAACGCACTGCGCTCGGCCAGCCGACGCCCGGCCAAGGAGTGGAACCTGCCCGAGATCGAACCGCCCGAGCCGACCGGGCTCGGCGAGATCGTGTGGCTCGAGCCCTATCCCGACGCCCTCCTGGAGGGCGCGACCGACCAGCGACTCAACCCCGAGACCCGCTACGAACAGAGCGAAGCCATTTCTCTGGCCTTCGTGACCGCGCTGCAGATCCTGCCCGCCCGCCAGCGTGCCGTGCTCATCCTGCGCGACGTCCTCGGATACCACGCCGCCGAGGTGGCCGACATGCTGGACGCGACCGTCGAATCGATCAACAGCGCGCTCAAACGGGCCCGCGCCGGCCTGCACCACCGCCTCCCATCGGCCGGGGAGCGCCGACTCCCGCCCACTCCTCACTCACCGGCCGAACAGGCGCTCACGGCGAAGTTCGTCCGCGCCTACCAGGCCGGTGACATCGACGCGCTGGTCGCCCTGCTCACCGACGATGTCCGCCTGTCCATGCCGCCGATCCCCCTCGAATATCATGGCCGCGACGCCGTCACCCGCTTCTACTCCAGCGTCATCCACCAGGGCCCGGCCTATGGCTTCGTGCCGACGCGCGCCAACGGCCAACCGGCGTTCGGGGCCTATCTCCGCACTTCCGCCGACGGCATTCGCCACGGAGCCGGCCTGCTCGTCCTCACCCTCACCGGCGACCAGATCTGCGCCGTCACCCACTTCGACGCCGGTGTGCTCCCGCGGTTCGGCCTGCCCCGTTCACTGCCCAGCCGTTGACCGGGACGACGCGGACGCTGCCACCCGGGCGGCGGCCGCGACGACCACCCCGGCGCGCGCCGCAGTGCTCGGCGAAGTGGCCCTGATGTCATGCCCTGCGGAGGCCCCCGGTCACACCGCGTTTCGGCCCGAGCGGTGGGCCTTCAGCGAACACCGTCCGGCGCGTTCTCCAGGCGAGAGCCGGCTCCTGACCTGGACATTAATGTTCTCCACATGAACATACTCACGGAGAGTAGCGTCCTGCGTACTCTCAGACACGATCTGCCCGCATCACTGGTAGTCTTCCTCGTCGCCGTGCCCCTGTCGCTGGGCATCGCCCTGGCCTGCGGGGCGCCGCTCGCCGCAGGCCTGATCGCCGCCGTGGCAGGCGGCATCGTCGCCGGATGGCTGGGCGGTTCGCCCGTCCAGGTCAGCGGGCCGACCGCGAGCCTCACCCTGATCATCGCGGGCCTGGTGCAGACCTACGGCTGGCACGCCACCTGCCTGATCACCATCCTCGCCGGCGCCGTACAGGTGCTGTTCGGCGTGCTCAAGACGGCGCGCGCCGCGCTGGCCGTCTCGCCCGCGGTGGTGCACGGCATGCTGGCCGGCGTCGGCATCATCATCGCGCTGGCCCAGCTGCACGTGGTGCTGGGCGGCAGTCCCCAGCACTCCGCGCTGGCGAACCTGACCCAACTGCCGGGCCAGATCCTCGACATGCACGGCCACAAGGTCATGGTCGGCGTGCTCACCATCACGGTGCTGCTGATCTGGGGCCGGCTGCCCAAGGTCATCCGGGCGGTCCCGGCCCCGCTGGCCGCGCTGCTCGTGGCGGCCGCGGCCGCGTGGGCGTTCGGCTGGAACGTCACCCGCATCGACCTGTCCGGCGCGATCACCACCTGGGCGCCGCCGCAACTGCCGCAGGGCGACTGGCGGAACGTCGCCATGGCGGTGCTGCTCGTGGCGCTGCTGGCCGGCGCCGAATCGCTGCTCTGCTGCGTCGCCACCGACGGCATGCACACCGGCCGCCGCGCCGACCTGGACCGAGAACTACGCGGTCAAGGGGTGGCCAACATGGTCAGCGGCATCCTGGGCGGCCTGCCGGTGGCCGGCGTGATCGTGCGCAGCACCACCAACGTCCGCGCGGGCGCGCGCACCCAGTGGTCGGCCATCCTGCACGGGATCTGGGTCCTGCTGTTCGCGCTCTGCCTCGGCTGGACCATCCGGCTGATCCCGATGGAGGCCCTGGCGGCCCTGCTGGTCTTCATCGGCATCAGGACGATCAGCCTCGGCCACGTCAGAAAGGTGCACGGCCACAACGAGGTGCCGGTCTACGCGGTGACCATGGCCGGGGTGATCCTGGTCGGGCTGGCCGAAGGGGTGCTGGCCGGGCTTGCCCTGGCCGCGCTGCTGGCGCTGCGGCGGCTGACCCGGGTGACCGTCGACAGCCGCGAGGAGCCGGACGGGCGCCTGCACACCACGGTCTCCGGCTCGCTCACCTTCCTCGGCGTGCCCCGCCTGACCCAGGAACTACGCGCCATCCCGGCCGGCGCCGACGTCGACCTCGACCTGAACATCGACTTCATGGACAACGCCGCCTTCGAGGCCATCCACTCCTGGCGGCTGGACCACGAACGCCTCGGCGGCACCGTCACGATCGACGAACTGCACGACGAGTGGTACACGATGGCGGCCGGCGGCGGGCGCATGCTCCCGGCCAAGAGCCCGCCGAAGCCGGCCGGACGCTGGTGGCTGCCGTGGACGCACCGCGGCCGGCCCGCCTCCTCCGCCGATTGCCGGCTCACCCGGGGCGCTGATGAGTTCCACCGCCGCACCGCGCCGCTCGTGCGCCCGATCTTCACCGAATTGGCCGCCGAGCAGCGGCCCACCCACCTGTTCATCACCTGCGCCGACTCCAGGGTCATGCCCAGCCTGATCACCTCCAGCGGCCCCGGTGATCTGTTCACGGTACGCAACGTCGGCAACCTGGTGCCGAGGGCGGGCGCGGAGCCCGGCGACGACTCGGTCGTCGCCGCCATCGAATTCGCGACCCGAGTACTGAACGTCCACACCATCACGGTCTGCGGCCACTCGGGCTGCGGCGCGATGGCCGCCCTGCTCGCCGGCCGGCCCACCACCACCGACCTGCCGCATCTGGGCCGCTGGCTCCGCCACGGCGAGCCCAGTCTCGCCACACTCCGCGCGGACGACGCGCGCCAGCACGACAGCGCACTGGACACGCTCTGCCAGCTGAACGTCCAGCAGCAACTGGAAAACCTCAGGAGCCACCGCCAGGTGGACGAGCAGGTCCAAGCCGGACGGCTCAAGCTGGTGGGGCTCTACTTCGACATCGCCTCCGCCCGGGTGCGCATTGTTCCCCCGTGGACGTCGGGCGCCGGGACCACGCTCGTGCCGTCCGAGCCGAATTCACGGTGATCAGGGTCAGGCCCGTTCAGCGCGAAGGCGTCTGACAAATCCGCTGAGAGGCTCTTTGATGGGTGAGCGTCCCTGACAGATCAGCAGCCTTCAGGGGCGCTCGCCGCGAGCGGCACGAGGCTCGGCTTCGCCGGCGTGGAGCGGAAGCACGCGAAATCTTCGCGCACATCGTCGAGATCCCCCGGTGATTCCCAGGGCCTCGCCCCCGCCGAGCGGTCGGCGCAGGTCGCCGCCATCCCACTGAGCACTACGTTACTTTTGGCTGTTGTGATCGGTGCTGTGGTGATCGACGTGGATGACACGCTGTGCCTCACCGAGGCGGTGTGCTTCGAGCTGGAGAACGAGGTGCTGAGCCGGCTCGGCCGCCGGCCGATGTCGCGAGCCGTCCATCTGTCGACCTGGGGCATGCCCTTGCTCGATGCCATGCGTGAGCGCTCCCCCGGTATGGACCCGGCGGCCTTCACGGCCGCCTACCGGCTCGTGCTCCGCGACTACGTCCGCGCCGGTCGGCTGGACGTCATCGCGGAGGAGAACCTCGCGGCGCTCGACGTCCTGCTGGCGGAGGGACGTCGCCTCATGCTGCTGACCTCGCGTACCGAAGAGGAGATGGAGCATCTCCTCGCCCCGGAACACGCGCTCGCGGGTCGGCTCACCGCGGCCTATCACGCGGGAAACACGCTTTTCCGCAAACCGGACCCCCGCGCTTTCGACGTGCTGCTCGCCGATACCGGGCTACGGCCGGACGAATGCGTGTACGTGGGTGACTCCCCTGGCGACGCGCAAGCGGCCAACGGCGCCGGCCTGCCCTTCATCGCCTGCATGCAAAGCGGCATCCGCCAAGCTCACGACTTCGCCGACCATCGGGTCGACGCGTTCATCGACACCTTCCCCGACCTGGTCGGCGCCGTGGCGAGCCTGGAAGCGGCGCTGCACCGGCCGTGATCCCGCACGCGCCCCGGGGGGACACCCGTGCGGCGGGTCAAGGTCCTGCGGCCGGCCGGGGTCCTGCGGCGCGGCGCAGCCGGTTGGCGATCGCGGCTCCCAGCCCCTGCTCCGGCGGCAGGGACGCGACGATGAGGTCGCAGCCTCGCTGGTCGAGCTCGCGCAAGAATCCGTACAGCTCGCGCGCGTAGGCGGCCGTCGACGCGGGCAGCGCCACCACGGCGTGCGCCTTGACCGGGGCGTCGGTAAGGGCGGGAGGAAGCAGGACGCCCACCTGATGCCCCAGTCCTTGCGCGAGCTCCGCCTCGGTGACCACCTGCTCGGGCTCGACCAGGACGACTCGGGCGCGGGGCGCGTAATGCGAGGGATGCTGGCCGGGCACCCGGATCGGGCTCGCCGCGGGGACCGCGAGCGGGCGCCCCAGCACCGCTTCGAGGTCTTCACGCGTCACCCCGCCGGGCCGCAGGATGCTCAGAGTCTCGCCCGTGGCGTCGATGATGGTCGACTCGACGCCCACCTGGCACGGGCCGCCGTCCAGTACGACGTCCACCGCGTCACCGAGCTCGGCGCGCACGTGCGCGGCGGTGGTCGGGCTGACCGAGCCGAAGCGGTTGGCCGAGGGGGCCGCGATGCCGCCGCCGAAGGCCGCCAGCAGCGCGAGCGCGACAGGATGGGCCGGCACGCGCACGGCCACCGTCTCCAGGCCGCCGGTCGTCTCCAGCGGTACATGGCGGCCGCGCCGCAGCACCAGTGTCAGCGGCCCCGGCCAGAAGCGTTCGGCCAGCAGCCGCGCGGTTGCGGGCACGTCCTCGGCCCAGTCGCCCAGTTGCTGCGCGTCGCCGAGGTGCACGATCAGCGGATGGGTGGGCGGGCGCCCCTTGGCCTGGAAGACGCGGGCGACGGCGGAGCCGTCGGCGGCGTTGGCGCCCAGGCCGTAGACGGTCTCGGTCGGGAAGGCCACCAGGCCTCCACCGCTCAGCACCCCGGCCGCCCTGTCGATGGCCGCCCCGTCGATGGCCGCCCTGTCGGTGTCACCAGGTCTTGCCGTCACCCTCGCGAACCCTCCCGTCATCACCCGCCGCACCGGCGCCCCCGGGTGCGGGTTCCCATCGTATTGAGACGGCGGCTCCGCTCAGGCCATACGCGGCGACCAGCCGGGGCGCGGCCGTCCTCTCGGATCGCCGCGGCCTCATCGCCGGGTCCTGAGGGTTTCCGGTGAATGAACGGCCGCGTCCCGGCCCGGGGCGGTGGATTCTCAGAGTTCTCCCAGAACCTCCCAGAAAGCGGTCGGCCGGGCCCGCCAGGATCCCCTCCCATGACGACGATCGACGTACAAGGGCTGACCAAGCGGTACGGGCCCGACCTCGTGGTGGACGACCTGTCGTTCACCGTCACCCCCGGGCAGGTGACCGGCTTCCTCGGCCCGAACGGCGCGGGCAAGTCCACCACGATGAAGATGATCATGGGTCTCGCGGCCCCCACCCGCGGGTCCGCCACCGTCGGCGGCCGCCATTACCGCGACCTGCCCGTGCCCCTGACCGAGGTGGGCGCGCTGCTCGACGCCGGAGCGCTGCACGGCGACCGGAAGGCGTACGACCATCTGCTGGCGCTGGCCGTGAGCAACGGCCTGCCCCGGCGGCGGGTCGGCGAGGTGCTCGCCAGGACCGGACTGGAGGGCGTGGCCGGCAAGCGGGCCGGCGGGTTCTCACTGGGCATGCGGCAGCGGCTCGGCATCGCGGCGGCGCTGCTCGGCGACCCGGGCGTGCTGATCTTCGACGAGCCGGTGAACGGGCTCGACCCCGAGGGCATCCGCTGGATCCGGGACTTCATGCGTTCCCTCGCCCGCGAGGGCCGGGCCGTGCTGGTGTCCAGTCACCTCATGAGCGAGATGGCGCAGACCGCCGACCACCTGGTCGTCATCGGCCGCGGCCGGCTCATCGCCGACACCGGGATGAGCGCGTTCCTGCACGGCAGCGGCGAGGGCACCGTGCTGGTCCGCGCGACCGAGCCGGACTCCTTCGCGCTGCGGCTGACCTCCGCCGGGGCCGGCGTGCGGGGCGGGCCCGAGTCGTCGCTCGTCGTCTCCGGCATGACGAGCGGCGAGATCGGCAAGCTCGCCGCCTACCACGGCGTCGAGCTCAGCGAGCTCACTCCGCAGCGGCCCTCGCTGGAGGACGCCTTCGTGGAGCTGACCAAGGACAGCGTCGAGTACCAGGGGGCCGGCGCATGAGCGCGCCCGGCGTGACGTTCGGCCGACTCCTCCAGGCGGAGTGGATCAAGCTGCGCGGGCTGCGCTCCACCTGGTACACGCTGGCCTGTCTGTTCGTGGCCGGGCTCGGCATCACGTTCCTGTCGATGGGCTCGGCCGGGGCCGAGTACGCGGGCGCGACCGCCGCCGAACGGCAGGCGTGGGATCCGACCGGTCTCAGCCTGACGACGTACATCGTCGCCCAGCTCATCATCGGCGTGGTGGGCATCCTGGTCGTCACCTCCGAGTACGCGACCGGCCTGATCCGGATCACGCTGACCGCCTCGCCCCGCAGGCACCGGCTGCTGGCGGCCAAGATCGTGGTGGCGGCCGCCGTCGCCTTGACGGCGGGCCAGGTGCTGATGTTCGCCTCCTTCCTCCTCGGTCAGGCCCTGCTCGCCGGCCAGGGCGTGCCGTACGCGCGGCTGGGCGACCCGCGGGTGCTGTCCGCCGTGGCGGGCGGCGGGCTGTACCTGACGGCGATCGCGCTGCTCGCGGCCGGGCTCGGCACGATCCTGCGGTCCACGGCGGGGGCGCTCGCCACGCTGGTGGGGATCGTGTTCCTGGTGCCCGCCCTCGCGGGCGTCCTCCCCTCGTGGCTGCGGGGGCTGGCCGACTTCTGGCCGACCCGGGGCGCGGCCGCGGTGCTCGCGACGGTTCCGGACCCGGCCTACCCGCACCCCTGGCTGAACCTGGGCGGGATGTGTCTCGGCGTCGCCGCCGTGCTGGCCGCCGCGTTCGTGCTCTTCCGGCGCCGCGACGTGTGATGGGCGGGAGCCGGGCTTTCGTATCCTGGCCGGCGTGGACGAATCAGGTCAGGCGATGACACCCCGGGAAGACGCCGAGCGGCTGCTGGTGGTGGACGACGAAGCCACCGTCCGCGAACTGCTGGCCGCGGCGCTGCGGTTCGCCGGGTTCCGGGTGTCCTCGGCGGCGACCGGGACCGAGGCGGTCGCCGCGGCCGCCGCCGAGCCGCCCGACCTGGTGCTGCTCGACGTCATGCTGCCGGACCTGGACGGCTTCGAGGTGGTCCGGCGGCTGCGTGAGCGGCAGTCGGTGCCCGTCCTGTTCCTCACCGCCAGGGACCGCCAGGCCGACAAGATCACCGGGCTCTCCCTCGGCGCCGACGACTACGTGACCAAGCCGTTCGACCTGGAGGAGCTGATCGCCCGGATCCGCGCCATCCTCCGCCGCACCTCCGGCCCCCAGGCCGGCGTGCTGACGGTGGGCGCGCTCACGCTCGACGCCGAGGGGCACCAGGTGACGTGGGAGGGACGTCCGGTGCGCGTCTCACCCACCGAGTTCCGGCTGCTGCGCTACCTGATGGAGAACGCCGGGCGGGTGGTGTCCAAGACGCAGATCCTCGACCGGGTGTGGCGCTACGACTTCGGCGGCGACGCCAGCATCGTCGACACCTACATCTCCTACCTGCGGCGCAAGGTCGACGCCGGGGAGCCCAAGCTCATCCACACCGTGCACGGCGTGGGCTATGTGATGCGGGAGCCCCGGCGGTGAGGCGGCTCTCGCTACGGGCCAGGCTGCTGCTGCTCACCGCGGGCCTGCTGCTGGCCGGGCTGAGCCTCAACGGCGCCGTGGTCGCCGACCATCTGGAGCGCCACCAGCTCGGCCGGGTCGACGGCCAGCTGCGCTCGCTCACCGCGCTGCTCGCCCGTGTCCCGCCCGGCGGGCCGTCGGCGATCGAGGACACCACCGCCCGCCCCGACCTGCTCGAAACGGGACTCGGCGTGTTCGGCAGCCCGTACCTGGTCTATCTGGACGCGAGCGGCGTGGTGACCGCGAGCGTGCACTCCCCCGGGACGGACGTCGCGACCCTGCCCAGCCGGGCCGGCCTGAGCGCGGTTCCCGCCGACGGGACGACCGTCGACCTGCGTGCCGCCGACGGCTCGGGCCGCTGGCGGGCCGTCGCCAGGCAGGCCGCGGGCTGGAGCGGCACGGTCATCGCGGCCGCGCCGCTGGCCGAGGCCGACGCCACCATCGCCCGGGTCCGGGCCAGCAGCCTGGTCAGCGGCGCCGTGCTGCTCGTCCTGCTGACGGGGGCCGGCTGGTTCGCCCTCGGCGGTGGGCTACGGCCGCTGCGCCGGATCGAGCACACCGCCGCAGCCATCGCCGGGGGCGACCTCACCCGGCGGGTGCCCGTCCTCGCGCCGCCCGGCACCGAGATCGGGCACCTGACGGCGTCACTCAACACCATGTTCGGCCAGCTCGAACGGGCCTTCGCCGACGCGGCCGCGTCCGAGGCCCGGATGCGCGCGTTCGTGTCGGACGTCAGTCACGAGCTGCGCACGCCGCTCTTCGTCATCAAGGGCTCGGCCGAGCTGCACCGGATGGGGGCGCTCGCAGGGCCGTCCGACGTCGACGCGGCGATGCGCCGCATCGACCGCGAAGCCACCCGGCTCACCGCGCTCACCGAGGACCTGCTGCTGCTCGCCCAGCTCGACGAGGGGCCCGAGGGGCAGCTTGACCGGGCCCCGATGGACCTGCGCACGCTGGCCAACGACGCCCGGCACGATCTGCGCGCCCTCGACCCGACGCGTCCCGTCGAGGTCACCGGGCCCGGTGGCGGGCCGCCGGGACCGGCGCCGGTCCACGCCGACGAGGCACGGCTGCGGCAGGTCGTCGCCAACCTGGTGGGCAACGCGGCCGCCCACACGCCACCGGGGACCCCCGTACGGATCGGCGTCGGCACGGCGGACGGCCGGGCCGTGCTCGACGTCTCGGACGAGGGGCCGGGGATGACGGACGAGCAGGCGGGGCGTGTCTTCGACCGCTTCTACCGGGCCGACCGGTCCCGCAACCGGTCGGGCGGGGCCGCCGCGGGGCTCGGGCTCGCCATCGCCCGCTCACTCGCTCGCGCGCACGGGGGCGACGTCGAGCTGCGCACCGCACTGGGCGAAGGCGCCCGCTTCCGCCTCACCCTGCCCCTCCTCCCCCAC
>NZ_JABCPZ010000234.1 GCF_013283785.1 Nonomuraea antri | reverse complement strand
CCGCGAACGCCCCCGCCACCACCACCCGGCAGACCACCGGCACCGGCGGCACCCAGGACCGGCCCGACCCGCACTTCCGCAACTGCAAGGAGGCCACCGCGGCGGGCTACGGCCCCTACTACAAGGATCGCCACGAGGAGTACCACTACTACAACGACGTCGACAAGGACGGCGTGGCCTGCGACCCGCAGGACCTCAAGTAGCGGTCACCCGAACAGGTCCTCGAACGCCTCGATCCCGAAGTACACCAGGAAGATCAGCGAGACCACCCAGAGCAGCCACGGGATCTGGTCGAACCGCCCCTTGGCCGCCTTGATCACCGTGTAGGCGATCACCCCGGCGCCCACGCCGTTGGTGATCGAGTACGTGAACGGCATCAGCGCGATCGTCAGGAACGCCGGGATCGCCACGTCCAGGTCCTTCCACGGCACGTTCCTGCTCTGCGTCATCATCAGCGCGCCCACCAGCACCAGCGCCGGCGCGGCCGCCGCCGCGGGCACCACCGCGGCCAGCGGCGTGAACAGCAGCGTCAGCGCCAGCAGCCCGCCCGTGACCACGCTGGCCAGCCCGGTCCGCGCGCCCTCGCCGACACCGGCGGCCGACTCCACGAACACCGTGTTGGCCGACGCGCTGACCGAGCCGCCCACCATGCCGGCCACGCCGTCGACGGTCAGGATGCGGCCCAGCCTGGGCACCCGGCCGCGCTCGTCGATCAGCCCGGCCTCGTCGCTGATGCCGATGATGGTGCCCATCGCGTCGAAGAAGCCCGACAGCACCAGCGTGAACAGCACCACCGAGGCCGTCAGCACGCCGGCCGTGACGAACCCGCCGAACACGTCCACCTGCCCGACCAGCCCGAAGTCGGGGGCGGCCACCAGCCGCTCGGGCACCCGCGGCGTGACCACCCCCCACGCCTTGGGGTCGATCCGCTGCACCGAGTTCACCAGCACGGCCAGGGCCGCGGTCAGCACGATGCTGATCAGGATCGCGCCCGGGGTCCTGCGCACGTACAGGACGATCATCAGCAGCAGGCCGAAGCAGAACACCGTGACCGGCCAGCCGGTCAGGTGCCCGGTGGTGCCGAGCTGGACCGGGGTGCCCGCGCCCCTGGTCACGAAACCCGCGTCGACCAGGCCGATCAGCGCGATGAACAGGCCGATGCCCACGCTGATCGCGTGTTTGAGCGCCAGCGGGATCGCGTTCATGATCAGGGTGCGCAGCCCGGTCACCGCCAGGACGATGATCACCAGGCCTTCCAGCACCACCAGGCCCATCGCCTGCGCCCACGTCATGAACGGCGCGGCCTGGTAGGCGACCACCGCGTTCATGCCGAGCCCGGCGGCCAGCCCGAACGGCGCGTTGCCGATGAACGCCATGAGCAGCGTCGAGACCGCCGCGGCCAGCGCGGTCGCGGTGGTGAGCTGCACGATGGTGAGCCTGGCGCCCGTGATGTCCTCGGCGCCGGCCAGGATGATCGGGTTGAGCAGGATGATGTAGGCCATCGCCATGAACGTGGTGAGCCCGCCGCGCACCTCGCGTGCGATGGTAGTCCCCCGCGCGGACAGCTCGAAGAACCTGTCGAGCACAGTCATCCCCCCTCGACCGATCTCGGGGGAATGGGTTACGCCTACCCGGCGGGGAACACGATCATGCCTTCTCGTGCCGTCCGCCGCCGACCAGGGCGGCGAACTCGGCCAGGGCGATCCGGCCGTCCCCGTCGCGGTCGGCGGACTGGATGAACGCCTCGACCTCCGCCTCGGAGGCGCCCTGCACGCCCAGGGCCTCGTTGGCCCGCCTGATCTCGTCGGCCGTCAGCAGGCCGTCGCCGTCGGTGTCGAACCGGTCGAACTCCGCCTTGGCGGCGTCATCCGCGTTGCTCATCGGATACCTCCCCGTCGCTGGACAAGGCGATATCTTCCGGTCTCACGGGAACGCGAGTCAACTCGAGGCCTGTCGCGGCGCGTACCGCGGCCACGATGGCGGGCGTGGACGACAACGTCGGCGGCTCACCCGCGCCACGCAGCCCGTACGGCGCCGCCGGGTCGGGATTCTCCAGGATCTTCAGCGTCATGGGCGGCATGTCCAGCATGGTGGGGATCAGGTAGTCGGTGAACGACGGGTTCACCACCTTGCCGTCCCTGACCTGGACCTCCTCCATCAGCGCCAGCCCGAGCCCCTGCGCAGTCCCGCCGTGGATCTGGCCCTCCAGCGCCTGCGGGTTGAGTATCCGGCCCACGTCCTGGACCGCGGCCAGCTCCACCACCTTGATCAGGCCCAGCTCCACGTCCACGTCCACCACCGCGCGGTGCACGCACAGCGCGAGCTGGGTGTGCGAGTCGCCCTGCCCGGTACGCGGGTCCAGCGGGCGCGTCGGCCGGTGCCGGTACTCCCGCGTCTCCTCGATCGGCCCGAACGCGGCCAGCGCCTCGCGCGCCGGCAGCCCCTTGAACCGCTCGCGCACCGCCGCGCAGGCCGCGCGCACCGCGCCCCCGGTCATGTACGACTGCCGCGACGCCGACGACGACCCCGCCGAGCCGACCGCGGTGTCGGCGGCGGCCACGGTGACGTCGTCGACGCCCAGTTCGGTCCTGGCGATCTGGGCCTGGATCGTGACCAGCCCCTGACCCACCTCGGCCGCCGCGGTGTGCACGGTGACGTGCGGCTCGCCGCCGATCAGCTCGGCCCTGACCCGGGCGGTGGAGTAGTCGTCGAAGCCTTCGGAGAAGCAGATGTTCTTGATGCCGACGCCGTAGCCGACGCCGCGCCGCACCGACTCGCCGTGCGTGGTCTGCGACACCCCGCCGGGCAGCGCCCGCAGGTCGCCCGCGGCCCCCTCGGTCAGGTCGCCCGCGACCCCGGCGGTCAGGTCGCCCGCCGGGGCGGCGGGCAGCGGCATCGCGGCCAGGTCGCGCAGCATGTCGGCCAGCGGCGCGGGCGAGTCGATCACCTGCCCGGTGATGAGCGCGGAGCCCTGCGAGACGGCGTTGCGCAGCCGGATCTCGACCGGCGACAGCCCGCACGCCGCGGCCAGCCGGTCCATCTGCGACTCGTAGGCGAAACACGCCTGCACCGCGCCGAACCCGCGCATCGCCCCGCACGGCGGGTTGTTGGTGTAGACGCCGGTGGCGTCCACGCGCACGTTCGGCACCTCGTACGGGCCCACGCCCAGCGACGCCGCGTTGCCGACGACCGCGGGGGAGGAGGAGCAGTACGCGCCGCCGTCGAGCAGCAGGTCGGCCTTGACGTAGACCAGCTGGCCGTCGCGGGTGGCGCCGTGCTCGTAGCGCATCCTGGCCGGGTGCCGGTGCACGTGGCCGAAGAACGACTCGCGCCGCCCGTACACGATCTTGACCGGCCGGTTCAGCCGCAGCGCCAGCATGCACGCGTGCACCTGCATCGACAGGTCCTCGCGGGCGCCGAACGCGCCGCCCACGCCCGACAGCGTCAGCCTGACCTTCTCCGGCGGCAGGCCCAGGCAGGGGGCGAGCTGGTCGCGGTCCACGTGCAGCCACTGGGTGGCGATGTACAGGTCGACGCCGCCGTCCTCGGCGGGCACCGCCAGCCCGGACTCCGGGCCGAGGAACGCCTGGTCCTGCATGCCGACCTCGTACTCGCCGGTGACCACGACCTCCGCCTCGAACGTGTCACCCCTGCGCACCGGCTGGTACCTGACGATCTCGGTGGACTCGCGCGGGTCGGTGACGGCCGGGCGCACCTCGTAGTCGACGACGATGGCCGCCAGGGCGCGGGCCGCGGTCTCCGGGTGGTCGGCGGCGACCAGCGCCACCGGCTCGCCCTGGTAACGCACCTGGTCGATGGCGAGCACCGGCTGATCCCTGCGTTCGAGCCCGTAGAACTTCTCGCCGGGCACGTCCTCGTGGGTGAGCGCGGCCAGCACGCCGGCGATCTTCAGCGCGGGTCCCACGTCGATCGACCTGATCCACGCCGACGGGTGCGGGCTGCGCAGCGTCGCCCCCCACACCGTGCCGTCCAGCCACAGGTCGGAGGCGTAGGCGAACTCGCCGGTGACCTTCAGCGCCGCGTCGGGCCGCCGGGCGCTCTCGCCGACGCCCTGCCTGGTCGCATCCGCCGTCTGCGTCATCTTCCGAGTAGAGCACCCGGCGCACCGCCGCTCCTATGCGCACGACGTGAAATCCCGGTCAAGCGCCGGACGCCCGGCTTGTATATTCCTCCAAGTGCGCATCAGTGACCTGCTGGCCGTCGAAGAACTGCGCCTCACGCTGCTCACCGGCGACCCGGACACCGAGTTCGGCGCCGTCCACATCACCGACCTGCCCGATCCCGGGCGCTACCTGTCGGGCGGCGAGCTGGTGCTGTCCGGGCTGATGTGGCGTAACGCGCCGGAGGACTCGGCGCGGTTCGTGACGGCCCTGGCCGAGGCCGGGGTGAGCGCGCTCGGCGCGGGGCAGGCGTGGCTCGGCCACGTCCCGGGTGACCTGGTCGAGGCGTGTGCCGCCGCCGGGCTGCCGCTCATCGAGGTGCCGACCGAGGTGTCGTTCCGCGCGCTGGCCGAGCACGCGGCGCCCCGCCTGTCCGGAGACGTGCGCGACGCGCTCGGCCGGCACCGCCGCCTGGTCACGGCCATCGCCGAGGGCGCCGACCTGCGCGAGCTGTTCGAGCTGACCGCCGCCGAGCTGGGCGTCACCGGCGCGGTGGTGTCGGCGACCGGCGAGGTGATCGTGGGGGCCGCCGCCGACCCGGCCGGGCTCGCGCGCGCCTATCTGACGGCGCCCAGGCTTCCCGTGGCGGCCGGCGGCAGCACGATCTTCGGCGTGGGGCGCGGGCACCGGGCCGCGGGCTGGGCGCTGGCCTGCGACGGCGATCTGCTCAACCGCGCCGACCTCGGCTACGAGCTGGCCGCCTGCGTGGCGCTCGAACGCAACCGCATGGAGGAGGGCCGCCGGGTCGAACGCCGCCTGGCCGAGCGGCTGGTGACCGCCGCCCTGGCCGAGTCCGACGCCGCCGAGCTGAACGCCGGGCTGCGGACCTGCGGGATCGACGCGGCGCAACCGTACGCGGTGGTCAGCGCCGGCGCGCCCATCCCGGCGGCGGCTCAGGCGGGCGGGCCGGGTCCCGTCGCGCTCGGTGGCCGGATCCTGGAGGAGCTGCTGAGCAGGGAGGTCGTCGCGGCGGCCATTCCCGACGCCGCGGTCGCCCTGGTGCCGCTGCGCGGGAGCACCCCGGCCGAGCTGGCGGAACGCCTGCGGACCGGGGTGAACGTGCTCGCCGCGCTGCCGGGCGTCCGCGTCTGCGTCGGGCTCAGCGGCGCGCTGACCGGCGCGGCGGCCGTCAAGGGCGGCGTGGAGGAGGCCGGGCACGCCAGGCGCCTGGCCGAGGCCCGTTCGGGCGGCGTCGTCACCAGCGACGAGATCTACACCCACGCGCTGCTGCTGGCCACCGTGCCCGGCGACGTGCGCCGCTCGTTCGCCGACCGGCTGCTGGCGCCCCTGCTCGCCTACGACCGCGGGCACCAGTCCGAGCTGGTACGCACGCTGGCCGTCTTCCTCGACTGTGCCGGATCCTGGAACGCCTGCGCCGAGCGGCTGCACGTGCACGTCAACACCGTCCGCTACCGCATCCGCCGGGTCGAGGAGCTGACCGGCAGGAACCTGGCCACGATGGCCGACCGGGTCGACTTCTTCCTCGCGCTCAAGGACCAGCCGCCGCCCGGGTGACACGCGTTCGCGTCACATGGCCAGCGGGTGGCCGTCCCGCTCCATCCCGATCGCCTCCTGCTCCGCCGACACCTGCTTCAGCCAGTACGGGCTCTCCATCACCCGGGCCTGGTGCAGGGCCTCGCTGATGCGCGCCCTGGCCTGGGCCTCCTGACCGAGCAGCCGATGCGCGCGGGCGAGCTGGATCAGGCTGTGCATCTGAACCACGCGCGTGCCGCTGATCCGCGCGATCGGCAGCGCCCGCTCCAGCTCGGCCCGCCCCTTCTCATGCTCGCCGCGATCCAGCAGCACCTGGCCGAGCCTGCTGCGCATGTTCGCCTCATGCATGCGATCGCCGACGGCCTGCGCCATCGCCCGCCCCTTCTCCAGCGTCGCCTGGGCGTCGAGCAGCCGGCCCAGCCCCTGGTAGATCACCCCGATCATCAGCTGGGCGTAGCGCTCGCCCACGCCGGAGCCGATCCCGCAGGCGATCTCACGCTGCGCCAGCGCGTGGGGCAGCGCCTCCTCGAACTTCTCCCACTGCGTGTAGGTGGCGGCCAGGTTGCCGTGCGCGCGCTGCTCGTTGAACCGGTCCTTCAGCCGTCTGGCCAGCTCCAGCTGCTGCTCCAGATGGGTCAGCGCGTCGGACAGCGATCCCTCCAGATGCATGCCGGCCGAGATCTGGGCGTGCGCGTGCATCCTGATCCCGTCGTCGTCGTACCGCTCGCCCACCGTCAGCTCCTGCCTGCCCATGCGGAGCATGTCGGCGACGCGGTACGCCTTCTGCTGGTGCCACATGATGGCGAACCCGATCGCCACGCCCAGCTTGGCGATCGCCTCATCGGGATCGGCCATCGCCTGGACGGCGGCGGCCACCAGGCTGGGCTCCTCGCCCAGCAGCCACGCCATGGCCTCCTCGGCGTCGTCGAACCCGCGGCCGGCCGCCGTCACCGCCGGATGGTCCGCGTGCACCCGGTGCGGGTCGACGATGGCCATCGCCGCGCGGGCCGAGGCCGCGAAATGGCCGAGCACCCGCGTGAGCGGGGCCAGCCGCCCCTCCGGGCACGGCAGCTCGCTGGCGAAGAGCCTGACGAGGTCATGGAGCTGGTAGCGGCCGGCCGCGCCGCGCTCCAGGAGATGGGCGTCGCTGAGGCGTTCGAGCGCGCGTTCCGCCGCGGCCTCCGGCGTCCCCGACAGCGCGGCGGCCGTCTCGACGGTGATGTCCGGCACGTGCAGGAGCCCGAGCAGGGCCAGCATCCTGGCCGCGGCCGCGTCGCGGCCGCCGTGCCGCAGCGCCTGCAGGCTCGCCGCCAGGCTGGAGCGCACGGCGAGCTCGCCCACCTCCAGCTCGTGCAGCCGCCTGCGCTCGTCGCTGAGCCGGTCGGCGAAGCCGCGCACGCTCCAGTCGGGACGGTCGGCCAGCCGGGCGCCGGCGATCCGCAGCGCCAGCGGCAGCCCGTCGCACAACTGCACCAGCCGGACGCTCTCCGCGTGGTCGGCCGCGATCCTGCCGCCGACCAGCTTGGCCAGCATGGCCGTCGCCTCGGCCGAGGACAGCGGGCCGAGACTGAGCTGCACGCAGTCGTCGCCCACGCTCAGCGACTCGCGGCTGGTGACCAGGAGGGTGGTGCCGAGCGGGGAGGACAGCAGCGGCCGGATCTGGGTGAGGTCGGCCGCGTCGTCGAGGAGGATGAGCAGCCGGTTGCCGTGCAGCCTGCTGCGTAACACGGCCGCGGCCTCGTCGGCGTCGACCGGGATGTTCTCGTCCCGCAGGCCGAGGCCGCGCAGCAGCCGGCTGAGCGCCTCGTGCGGCGTCAGGCGCGGCACGTTGGGAGTGCCGCCGCGGAGGTTCACGTAGAGCTGGCCCTGCGGGTACTGGCCCTTCACCATGTGGGCGATCCGTACGGCCAGCGCCGACTTGCCGACGCCGGCCGGGCCGGAGATCACCACCAGCGGGGGCGGCGGTTCGTCGCCGTGTGGGATGAGGAGCGTGCGCAGGCGCATGGTGTCCTGCGCCCGGCCCACGAACCCGATGAGGTCACGCGGTAACTGCCGGGGCGGCCCGGGCACCCCCGCCCCGTCGTCGCCGGTCGCGGCCAGGACGAGCTGATGCGCCGCGCGTAACCCCTCACCGGGCGCCACGCCCAGCTCGTCGGCCAGGACGGCGCGGGCCTCCTCGAAGGCCATGATCGCCTCGCTCTCCCTGCCGCAGCCGTGCAGGGCGAGCATGAGCAGCTCGTACGGCCGTTCCCGCAGCGGATGCGCGCGCGTCAGGTCGCGCAGCTCTTCGACGGCCTCCTGCGGCCGGCCGAGCAGGCGCAGCGTCTCCGCGTGGCCTTCGAGCGCGCTCAGGCGCAGTTCGTCGAGACGGGAGCGCTCGTGCTCGGCGAAGGGCCCGGGGATGCCGCTCAGCGTGGGGCCGCGCCACAACCGCAGCGCCCGGTCGAACGCGTGCAACGCGCCGTCGAGATCGCCGGACTCGCGCAGCCGCTCGGCCGTGTCCAGGTGCTCGGCCAGGACGAAGGAGTCGATCGCACGCGGCTCGATGCGCAGCTGGTAGCCGCCGGCCAGGCGGATCAGCGTCGTGGGCGGCTGGCGCGGGCGGCGGTCCGGCTCGATGATGCGGCGCAGGCCCGCCACGTAGGTGTAGACGCTCTGCTCTGCGCTGGCCGGCGGGTTCTCACCCCAGACGCCTTCCAGGAGCTGGCCCATCGTGATCACTTGGCCGGGACGTGAGGCCAGCATCGCGATGACCGCGCGCTGGCGCGGTGAGCCGAGATCGATCTCCGCACCGCTGTGGTGGCCGACGACAGGGCCGAGGATGCGAACCGTCACACTCGTCGCCGTACGTCTTGTCTCGCGCGATGTGTGCACGTTGGCAGCGTAGTCAGAAACGCTGTGAGGTAAAGGATCCGGCGCTTGTAGATGAAATGTAGAAGCCCCGACTACCCTGCTGTTCCACGGGGTTGCTCCACGGGGAAGGGGCGCGGGAGACGACAAGCGCCCGGGCGGCATGCGTCCGTACCGAGGTTCAGTGACGGCGCCTGGCGCCCGGGCGTCACGCGCGTCCGTCGCCGATCGCCGGAAATCGCGTCGAGATCACGCGAAATCGCGTCGGCTACGGGCCCGCGACCTGCTCATACATCCCGGGTGCGGCCGAGATGAGCAGAGCAGGGTCAGCAGCAGGCCTCCTTGTTGAACGTCATCGAGGCGGGAGGGGGAGGCGCGTCAGCGCTTGCGGCCGTACCATTAGTTCCTACGACCACGATGGCCGTGAAAAGGGCAGCTAGCAGGAACTGGGCAAAACGCGTGTGCATGGGGAATCTCCCTCGCCTGTGGGGTTGCTCGGACTCATCATCTCAGGGAGCGTAGGCCGTGACCACATCTGACCTAGTTGGTCTCCGCATCAAGACCGTTCGTCGGCAGCGTGGCCTCTCTCAGGCGCAGCTCGCCCACCCGGAATTGTCGGACAGTTACGTCTCCTTGATCGAGAGCGGAAAGCGCACGCCCACTCCCGCCGTTCTCGAACTGCTCGCGCAGAAGCTCGACTGCTCGCTGTCCTACCTGCTCAACGGCGTGACCGCGGAGCAGATGGAGGACATCGAGCTGGCGCTCGGCTACGCTCGCCTGGCTCTGGAGAACGGTGAGGTCGTCGAGGCGTACAACCGCTTCACCGAGCTCTTGGCGAACAACAACCTGACAGGGTTGACCAGTCTGCGTCAAGAGACCGAATTCGGGCTCGCCCTGGCGGCCGAGGCGTGCGGCGACACCGACCAGGCGGTCGACGTCCTGCTCCGCCTGCGCGGCGAGGAGCTTCCCGAGGAACGCCGCATCCAGATCGCCATCGCGCTCTGCCGCGTCTACCGCGAGACCGAGCGGCTCAGCGAAGCCGTCGAGATCGGCGAGTCGATGCTCGGCCTCGGCGTGCGCCCGGTCTGGAACGACTCGCTCGTCGAGCTCGCGGCCACCCTGCTCGCCGTCTACATCTTCCGCGGCGACCTGCTGCGCGCCAGGCAGTTCGCGGCCGAGCTGCTGAACGTGGCCGACGCGCTCGGCAGCCCGCGGTCGCTGGTCGCGGCCAACTGGAACGCCGCGCTCACCGCGGCCAGCACCGGCTACTACTCCGAAGCCGTGTCCTTCCTCGAGCGCGCCATGGCCCTGCAGATCGAGAACGGCGACCCGCGCCGCATCGCCCGTACCCGGGTGGCCCTGGCCCAGCACCACATCGAGGCGCACCCCGACCAGCCCGAGGTGGCCCGCGACATGCTGATCAAGGCGATCGGCGAGCAGCAGGAGGCCTCCAGCACCGCCATGGAGCGCGGGCGCGCCCTGCTCGAACTGGCCCGGGTCGAGTTCATGATGGGCGACTTCGACCAGGTGATCACGCACGCGCACGAGGCCAGGGAGCTGCTGCCGCAGTCCGGCCTGCAGCTGTGGGCCGAGGCCGATCTGCTGCTCGGCCGCGTCTACGGCGCCACCGGCCGCTTCACCGAGGCCGAGGCCCACGTCGCCGGCGTGCACAAGTGGCTCACCCCGATGCCCGACTCCCCGCGTTCCGCCGCCACCTGGTACGCCGCGGCCGAGACCATGGAGCAGCTCGGCGACACCGACGGGGCCGTCGACGCCTATCAGCGCGCTCTCGCCTGCGCGGGGCTGTAGCGAGGTCGGGACCGGCCGGTGGCGTCGGTAGCCTTGAGGGTGCCATGAAGAGATCCCCGCTCGCGGCCCTCACCGCGATCCTCGCCGCCCTGCTCGTGCTCGGCACCGCCGGTCCCGCCCTGGCGCACGACGCGCTCAAGAGCAGCGACCCCGCCAAGGGCGCCAAGGTCAAGACGCTCGACGAGATCAAGCTGACGTTCACCGCCGAGGTGCGCATGCCTTTCGTCATCGTCCGCGGCCCAGGTGACGCCCGCCACGAGTCCGGCAAGCCGAAGGCCGACGGCGCCGTGGTGCGCCAGGAGCTCAAGGGCGCACTGCCCGACGGGAAGTACACGATCGCCTACCGGGTGGTGTCGTCCGACGGGCACCCGATCGAGGGTGAGATCCCGTTCACGGTCGAAGGCGCGCCCGCGCCGGCAGCCACCGAGTCGGCCGCGCCCGCCGCGACGGAGTCCTCGGCGCCCGCCGTGACCGAGTCGGCGGCGCCCGCCCCGACGGAGTCCGCCGCCGCGCCCGCTCCCGCCGCCGAGCAGGCCTCGGCGGAGCAGACCACGTCGTTCCCCATCTGGCTGCTGATCGTGGTCGGCGCGCTGGTCGGCATCGGGATCGGCTTCCTGCTCAGCATGCGGAAGAACAAGCGATGAGCAGGGCGGCGCGCGTCGCGCTCGCGGGGCTGGCGGCGGCCGTCGTCGCCCTGGTGATCGGCATGATCTGGGGCGGCAGGGCGTTCCCGCGGATCATCCCGGGCCTGCCCGACGCCGGCGTGGTCGTCCGGTGGGGGCTGCCGGTCTCCAAGCTGGCCATGGACGTGGCCGGCCTGGCCACGGTCGGCCTGCTCCTCATGGCCGCCCTGCTGCTGCCCAACGACAAGGGCGTGCTCGGCAAACCGGCCGCCGAATACGTCAGGGCCGCCTCGTGGAGCGCGCTGGCCTGGGCCGGCGCGGCGTTCCTGTCGATCGTGTTCACCACGGCCGACGCCTGGGGCCGCACGGTCCCGCAGATCCTCAACCGCGAATACCTGATCGGCCAGGCCACCGACACCACCCAGGGCGTGGCGCTCACGCTGGTGGTGCTGTTCAGCGTGGCGATCGCGCTGTTCTCGCGCGGCGCGATCACCGCCGGCGCGGCGGCGGGGCTGCTGGCGTTCGCGCTGGTCACGCTGCTGCCGCCGCCGCTGACCGGGCACCTGTCCTCCTCGCCCAACCACGACCTGGCCACCTCGTCGCTGTCGCTGCACCTGCTGTCGATCGCGCTGTGGGTGGGCGGCCTGGCCGTGCTGGCCCTGCACGCCCTGCGCAAGCAGCCGCAGCTTGAGGTGGCGGCGGCCAGGTTCTCCACCATGGCGCTGGTGTGCTACGCCGGAGTCGGCCTGTCCGGGGTGTTCAGCCTGGTCGCGCGGCTCACCGCTGTGTCCGATTTGTGGACATCGCAGTATGGGATGCTGGTCGTCGCGAAGATCGTCGCGTTCGTCCTGCTCGGCTACGTGGGCTGGTGGCACCGGCAGCGCACGCTGGCCGACCTCCAGGCGGGCAAGCCGCGCGCGTTCACCCGGCTCGCGGGCGGCGAGATGCTGCTCATGCTGGCCACCGTCGGCCTGGCCGTGGCCCTGGCGCGCACGCCGCCGCCGCAGTTCACCGTGCCCGGCGACCGCGCCTACGACCTGCTCGGCTTCCCGATGCCGCCGCCCATCACGCTGGGCAACGTGCTGTCGATGTGGTGGTTCGACCTGTTCTTCGCCGCGGTGGCCGCCGCGCTCGCCGGCCTGTACGCGGCCGGCGTCTGGCGGCTGTGGCGGCGCGGCGACAAGTGGCCGGTCGGCCGCACCGTCTCGTGGTTCATCGGCGTGCTCGTGCTGGTCCTGGCCACGCAGAGCGGCCTGGCCAGATACGCCAAGGTGCTGTTCGACGTGCACATGATCGAGCACATGATGCTGTCCATGATCGTGCCGATCTTCCTGGTCCTGGGCGGGCCCGTCACGCTGGCCCTGCGCGCGCTCAAGCCGGCCGCCAGGCGCGGCGACCGCGGGCCGCGCGAGTGGATCACCACGATCCTGCACAGCAGGTTCAGCAAGGTCATCACGCATCCGGCCATCGCGACAGCGATCTTCGTCGGCTCGACGTACGTGCTCTATTTCACGCCGCTGTTCGAGAAGGCGATGGTCGAACACCTCGGCCACATCGTGATGACCAGCCACTTCCTGCTCAGCGGCTGCCTGTTCTTCTGGGTGATCATCGGCGTCGATCCCGGGCCGAACCGGCTGCCGTACGTGGGCCGGCTGCTGATGCTCTTCGTCACCATGCCGTTCCACGCGTTCTTCGGCGTCGCGCTGATGATGACCGGCACGGTCATGGCGCCCGGCTGGTACGAGCAGCTCGGCCGCACCTGGGGCCCGTCGCTGGTGCAGACCCAGATCGACGGCGGCGCCATCGCGTGGGGCTTCGGCGAGATCCCGACGCTCCTCGTGCTCCTGGCCATCGCCATGCAGTGGTACCGCGACGACGAACGGCAGGCCAGGCGCGCCGACCGCAAGGCGGCCAGGAGCGGGGCCGGAGACCCGGAACTCGACTCCTACAACGCCTACCTCGCCCGTCTCAACCGGAAGGACAAGGTCGACAAGGGCGAGTAGCCGTTCCGCCACGGCACCCTATCTTCTGACTACAAGTCTCTGGACGGCCAGGTAGCCTTTCTTCCAGGGGAGACGGGCATCACCCTGACGCCTGCAGCCTTGAGGGGGGCATCGCGGCGAGTGCGGGGCGCCGGAGTGGGGACCGGCGCATGCTCGTGGTGTCCAGGAAGGCGAGAACCTTGTCGGAAGAGACGCGCATGCGCGGGGGGCAGACCCTGGCCGAGGCGCTCGAGAGCCACTTGGCCGAGTGGTCCGAACGCACCGGAATCGCCGTGGAGACCTGGGCGCTTCCGGCCACGGACGTGCCATCGAAGGTGTCCCGCGCCGTCATGACGGCCATGGGCGAGGCCCTGGCGAACGTGGAACAGCACAGCGGCGCCGGCACGGTGTCGATCACCGTGTCGATCGCCGTGACCGTCGGCAAGAGCGGCCTGCGCATGACGGTCAGCGACAACGGCAGAGGCTTCGTGGCCGGCGCGCCCGGCCGCGGCATCGCCAGGATGCGCGCGGCCTTCGCCGAGGCGGGCGGCCGGCTGTCGGTCAGCAGCGTCCCCGGCGAGGGCACGACGGTCTCCGGCGTCGTGCCCGCGCCACGGCGCTGACGGGCGTGCGTCAGGGACCGGTGCGCGCCAGGACCGGTGTGCGCCAAGGACCGGTGTGTGTCAGGGGAGGGTGAGGATCTCGCTGCCGGTCTCGGTGACCAGCACCGTGTGCTCGAACTGGGCGGTGCGCTTGCGGTCCTTCGTCACGGCCGTCCACTTGTCGGGCCAGATCTCGTAGTCGATCGTGCCCAGCGTCAGCATCGGCTCGATGGTGAACGTCATGCCGGGCACCAGCTCGACCCGCAGCGACGGGTCGTCGTAGTGCGGCACCATCAGGCCGGAGTGGAAGCTCGTGCCGATGCCGTGGCCGGTGAAGTCGCGCACCACGCCGTAGCCGAACCGCTTGGCGTACGCCTCGATGACGCGGCCGACCACGTTGAGCTGGCGGCCGGGCGCGACCGCCTTGATCGCGCGCATCATCGCCTCGCGGGTGCGCTCGACCAGCAGCCGCGACTCCTCGTCGACCTCGCCGACCAGGTACGTCGCGTCGGTGTCGCCGTGCACCCCGCCGATGTAGGCGGTGATGTCGACGTTGACGATGTCGCCGTCGCGCAGCACGGTGTCGTCGGGGATGCCGTGGCAGATCACCTCGTTGATCGAGGTGCACAGCGACTTCGGATAGCCCTTGTAGCCCAGCGTGCTGGGGTAGGCGTGGTGGTCGAGCAGGAACTCGTGGCCGATGCGGTCGAGCTCGTCGGTGGTGACGCCGGGCTTGGCGTGCCTGCCGACCTCTTCCAGGGCCTGCGCGGCGATGCGGCCTGCCACGCGCATGCGCTCGATGATCTCGGGGGTCTTGACGTCGGACTCGCCGGTCTTGGGCCGCTTCTTGCCGACGTACTCCGGCCGCTCGATGTGGGCGGGGACCTTTCGCATGGGCGAAACTCGCCCGGGCTGGAGCAGTGTCGTCATGAAACACCAGTCTACGGGGCAGAATTGACCTCGTGAGCGAAGGCCAGTGGTGGTTCTGTCTCAAGCACATGCGGGTCGAGCCCGACCAGGGCTGCCCCAACAAGGACCGGATGGGTCCGTACGCGACCGAGCAGGAGGCGGCGGGCGCACTGCAACGCGCCGCCGAACGCAACAAGGCGTGGGACGAGGCCGACCAGGACGACGACGAGTAGCCGTCCCCCCGTCGGCCCCGCCTGCCACGACGACCCCGGCTGGCACGGCGGGGGTCACGGCACGATGGCGTAGGCCCTGACCGGGAACGTTCCCATGCCGGCGATCAGCGGCGGCGCGGCGTGGAAGCGGAAGCCCTCGCCGGGCAGCGCGGCCAGCCCGGTCAGGTGCTCCACCAGCGGAATCCCGGCCGCGAGCAGTAGCGTGTGCGCCGGGCGCGCACCGCGCGGCGGGGTGTCGTCGATGTTCAGCGAGTCGATGCCGACCAGCGCGGCGCCCTGCTCGGCCAGCCACCGCGCCGACTCCGGCGCGAGATACGGGTGACCGTGCAGGTAGTCCTCGGTGCCGAAGTGGCGGTCCCAGCCGGTGTGGATCAGCACGGCCTTGCCGCGGACGTCCAGGCCCCGGTCGAGCGTCACCTCGCGGCCCTGGTCCGCGCGGATCACCAGGCCGGGCAGGTCGGCCAGCTTGTCCAGGGGCAGACCGGAAAGGTCCGGACCGTCCGCGTAGCGGTGATAGGGACTGTCCAGATAGGTGCCGGTGTTGGCGGCCAGCGTGATCGTGGCGATCTCGAACTCGGTGCCCGGCGCGTAGATCTCGCGCGAGTCCTCCCTGCTCAGGTGGAGACCGAGCGTCGGGCCGGGGATCCCAGGGTAGGTGATCATGCCGGCTTCGATGCGGTGGCTGAGCTCGACGATCATCGGGCGATACTCACTTTCGTCAATTTCACCAGGGCCACGACGCCGATCGCCGCCCAGATCAGGTTCAGCCAGGCCGACGGCCAGGCGTCGTTGTAGACACAGTTGACCATCAGGCAGATCGAGCCGATGAGGTTCATGACCTGGTAGGGGACGCCGTCTCCCGACATGCGGGAGGACGAGACCATCGCGTACCCGGTCAGCAGCAGGGCCGCGCCGAGCCAGCCGATGGCGTCGAGGAGGAGATCCATGCGCGCCATTGTCCGGATTCATGGCCCTAAAGCGCAAATAAAGAATGCTAAAGGTAGGCGTAAGCTCATCTGCATGGACATTGACCCCCGACGGCTGCGGATACTCCACGAAGTGGCCCGTCGCGGCGGGGTCATGCGCGCGGCCGAGGCGCTGTACCTGACCCCCTCCGCCGTCTCCCAACAACTGGCCCAGCTCGAACGCGAGGTCGGGCTGGCGCTCATCGACCGCTCGCAGCGCAGCGTGTCGCTCACCCCCGCCGGACGCGTGCTCGCCGGCTACGCCGAACGGGTGGAGGACGAACTGTCCGAGGCCAGGCGCGAGCTCACCCGCTTCACCGAACGGCTGGCCGGGCCGGTGCGCATCGCCGCGTTCCCGACCGTGATCAAGCACATGCTGGTGCCCGCGATGCGCGACCTGGCCGAGCGGCACCCGAAGATCCTGCCGGTGATCCACGAGATCTACGGCCAGCCGGCGCTGCAGGAGCTGCGGCTGGGCGTCGTGGACGTGCTCATCACCGAACAGGACATGAGCCTGCCCGTGCTGGCGCAGCCGTCCCTGACCACCAGGCCGCTGTACGTGGACGAGTACCGGATCGTCGTCCCGCCCTCCTGGCCGGACCCGCCGTCCACGGTCGCCGACCTGAAGGAGCTGCCGTGGGTGGCCGGGGAGCCCGACCAGGCGTGCGGCCAGGCGCTCGACCGGCTGGCCGGGCTGCACGGGTTCGAGCCGCGCAAGATCCACGTGATCACCGAGTTCGGCCCGACGCTGGCGCTGGTCGCCGCCGGGCACGGGGTCGCGATCGTCCCCGCGCTGGCGCTGCTGGACGTGCCCGAGGGCGAGGTGCTGGTGAGCGAGGTGCGTGACGTGGGGGCGCGGCGGCTGGACGCGGTGACGCGGGTGAGCAGGACGCGGTCGGGGGAGCCGGATCCGGTGCAGGCGGTGGTGATCGCGGCCATCGAGGAGGCGACCGCCGCGCTGGAGGCCACCCTCAGCGGCCACCTCCGTCCGTCCCCTTCCGCATCGCCGTAACCACCCGTCACCGTTCCGCGGCCATCCCGGGCGTCGGGGTTGCCGTCCTTTTGGGGGGCGGGACCGGGTCTGTCTCTTATA
>NZ_JABCPZ010000233.1 GCF_013283785.1 Nonomuraea antri | reverse complement strand
GGCGGGGAGGGGGTTCATGACGCTGACGAGGACGACGGTGAGCGTCGCCAGGGCGATACGCAGGAGCGCGGTCACGAAAGGAAGTTTCAGTTCCTTCGGATCAAAGCGCAATAGTTTTCACAGACTCCGGGGGGACCCAATCTCGACGCCTCCCGTTGGCCCGCGCGGGCGGAAAGTTTCACCTAACACCTCTGTAATGTCAATTATCGACATCGGTCAGAAGGTGCCGTACGGTGCACCCGATACCCCACGCAACGAGGAGCCCCCCAAATGTCTCGCGTGCGATTAGCAGCCCTCGTCACCTCCGTACTCACCGCACTCCTGCTCATCGGCGGTCAGCCCGCCCTGGCCCAGCGCGATCTCCCGCTGCCGGCCGCGTTCGCCAAGGCCGCGGCGGCCCACGACGTCCCGCGCGACCTGCTGGTCGCGCTCGGCTACGCGGAGACCCACCTCGACAACCACCGCGGCGAGCCCAGCGCGAGCGGCGGCTACGGCGTCATGCACCTGGTCAGCAACCCGACGACCAAGGCACTGGAGAAGGCCGCCGAGCTGACCGGGCTGCCGCCCCAGCAGCTCAAGGCCGAGGACTCGGCCAACATCATGGGCGGCGCCGCCGTCCTGCGCGCCCACGCCGACGCACTGGGGCTCGACGAGGCCGCCAGGAAGGACGAGGGCCGCTGGTACGAGGCCGTGGCCAAGTACGGCAACGCCGCCAGCCCGGAGATGGCCAGGCTCTACGCCGACGCCGTCTACGAGTTCCTCGGCCTGGGACTCAGCGCCAAGGGCGTGACGGTCAAGCCGCACGAGGTCAAGGCCGAACGCGGCCAGTACGAGGCCGCGCCGCAGATCCAGGCCCTGGCCGCGGCCGACTACCCGAACGCCACCTGGGTGCCGGCCAGCTCCAGCAACTACCGGGTCTCCAGCCGTGAGACCAGCTACAACATCGACCGCGTGGTCATCCACGTCACGCAGGGCTCGTACGCGGGCACCATCTCCTGGTTCCAGAACCCCAGCGCCCAGGTCTCCGCGCACTACGTGGTCAAGTCGTCCAACGGCGCCGTCACCCAGATGGTGCGTGACAAGGACGTCGCCTGGCACGCCGGCAACTCCACCTACAACAACCGGTCGATCGGCATCGAGCACGAGGGCTGGGTCAACGACGCCTCGTGGTTCACCGACGCGATGTACCGCTCGTCCGCGGCCCTGACCAAGTGGCTGTGCGAGAGGTACGGCATCCCCAAGGACCGCACCCACATCATCGGGCACAACCAGGTTCCCGGAGCCACGCACACCGACCCCGGCTCGCACTGGAACTGGACGACCTACATGAACTACGTGACCGGTGGCGGCACGCCGTCCTGGACCACGACGGTCGACAACGCCAGTGCCGGTTTCTCGGCCGGCGCCAACTGGGGCACCTCCACGTTCTCCACGCAGCGCTACGGCGCCGACTACCGCTTCGCCAACCCGGTCGCCGCCAGCGACCCGGCCTGGTACCAGGCGAGCATCCCGACCACGGGCACGTACCGGATCGAGGTCTGGTACCCCGACGATCCCGGCTACAACAGCTCGGCGCCGTACATCGTGGCGGCGGCGGGCGGCAACCAGACGGTCTACGTCGACCAGAGATCCGGTGGCGGGGCGTGGCGCAGCATAGGCACGTTCTCGCTGAACGCCGGCACCTACAACGTGGTCGGCGTGAGCCGCTGGACCTCGGGCACGGGCTACGTCATCGCCGACGCGGTCCGCATCTCCCGGCTCTGACCCGCTGACGGCTCGTGTCCCCCGGTCCACCCGGAGGGCACGGGCCTTCAGGCCTTCTCGACCGTCACGGGCACGCCGTTCAGCGCGGCGGTGCCGCCGAGGTGGTCGAGCAGGCCGGGGTCGGTCACGTCGTTGGCGCTGACGCCGCCGATCCCGCGCGCGGTGGCGAGCCGGACGCCGTCCAGTGCGTGTCCGTAGCCGTGCGGGAGGCTCACCACGCCCGGCATGATGTCCTCGCTCGCGCTCACCTCCACCGCCACCTCGCCCGACCTGGAGCGCAGGCGCACCCGCTGACCGTCGGCCAGGCCGCGCGCGTCGAGGTCGGACGGGTGCATGAGCAGCCGGTGCCTGGGCCGGCCCTTGGCCAGCCTGGGCGAGTTGTGCAGCCAGGAGTTGTTGTCACGCAGGTGGCGGCGCCCGATCAGCAACAACTGGGACGCGTCGCCGGGGAGCAGTTCCCGCTCGGCACGTTCCAGGTCGCCGGGGATCAGCTCCTGCTTCGCCCGGTCCAGGTCGCCGAGGAGCGGCGCGGGCGCCAGGTCGATGCGCTTGCCGCGGGTCCTGAGCCGGCGCGGCAGGCTCGGGCGCAGCGGCCCGAGATCGACGCCGCGCCCGGTGACCTTGGCCAGCGACAGCCGGTACGGCCCGGTCCGCAGTGCCAGGTCGACCAGCCGGAGCGGCGACAGGCGGAGCACGAGCCGGTCCAGCGGCGAGCCCGCGCGGGTCAGCCGGTGGTAGCGGCGGCCCAGCTCGCGGAAGATCTCCCAGTCGTGCCGGGCGCCGTCGGGCCTGGCGAACACCGGCGGCGAGTGCCTGGCGGTGTCCCTGACCCCGAACATGCGCAGGACCAGGTCGTAGTGGTCGCGTTCGAGCAGGTCGGTGGGCGGCAGGATCACGTCTGCGTGCCTGGTCGTCTCGTTGACGTAGAAGTCGACGCAGGCCATGAAGTCCAGCTTGGGCAGCGCCGCGGCCAGCCGGTCGCCGCCGGGGGCCGAGAGCACCGGGTTGCCCGCCACCGTCAGCAGCGCCCTGACCCGGCCCTCGCCCGGGGTGGCGATCTCCTCGGCCAGCGCCGCCAGAGGCAGCTCACCGCCGAACTCGGGCAGGCCGCGCACCCGGCTGCGCCACTCGCCGTAGTGTCCGGGCTCGACCTGGCGGGCCGCGATCGGGTCGACCGCGGGCCTGGCGAACAGCGTGCCGCCCGGCCGGTCGAGGTTGCCGGTGACCAGGTTGAGCAGCTGGATGCCCCACTGGCACAGCGCGCCGAACCGCTGGGTGGACACGCCGGTCCTGCCGTAGGCGGCGGCCGCCCCGGCGGTGGCGAACTCGTGGGCCACCCGCCTGATCGTCTCGGCGGGCACGCCGGTCACCGCCGCCGCCCGCTCCGGCGTGAACGCCGCCAGCGCCGCGGCCACCTCGTCCAGGCCGTGCACGTAGGCGGCCGGCCTGGCCAGGCCCGTGCCGATGATGTGCGTGACCATCGCGAAGATCAGCGCCGCGTCCGTGCCGGGACGGACGAAGTGGTGCTCGCTCACCAGCCGCGCGCTCTCGGTGCGCCGCGGGTCGAACAGCACGGAGCGACCGCCCCGGTCCCGCAGCTCCTTCAGCCGCCTGCCGATGCCCGGCGCGGACATCATGCTGCCGTTGGACACCGCCGGGTTCGCGCCGAAGATCAGGAAGTAGTCGGTGCGGTCGACGTCCGGGATCGGCATCAGCCACTGGTTGCCGTACAGCAGGTACGACACGATCATGAACGGGAGCTGGTCGACCGAGGCCGCCGAGAACCTGCTGCGAGTGCCCAGCATGCGTGCGAACGGCAGCAGGTGCGTCATCGTCCCCAGGCTGTGGACGACCGGGTTGCCCAGGTATACCCCGACCGCGTCCGCGCCGTGCAGCTTGCGTGTCCTGGCCAGGCCCTTGGCCACCAGGTCGAACGCCTCGTCCCAGGAGATCTCCCGCCAGCCGTCCGCGGTCCTGCGCACCGGGCGGCGCAGCCGGTCGGGATCGTCGCGGACGTCCTGCAGCGCCACGGCCTTGGGGCAGATGTGCCCGCGTGACAGCGGGTCGTTCTCGTCGCCCTGGATGCTCATGACGCGGTCACCGGACACCTCGATCCGGAGCCCGCACATCGCCTCGCACAGGTTGCACACCGCGTACCGGGTCACCGACTCCGACATGCCAGACATATTGCCCGACCAGCCGTCCGGCTCCGCGAGTAGGGTGTCGCGAAAAACGAGGAACCCGGTGCCCCCTTTATCCCGACCAGCGCTGGTGGCCTGGTGGGCCGCCCTGTCCACCGCCATGTACCCGACCTGGGAGTTCTGGCGTCCACTCCTCCTGGAACCGGCGGAGGAGCCGCAGCTGTACAGGGGGATGCTCTCCTTCGTCAGGCCCTTCCCGCCCCCGTCCTTCTGGCTGGACGCGCTCCAAGCCGACCTCGCCCAGTTGCTGGAGGCAGCGGTGACGTGGGGGGTTCCCGCGCTGCTGGTGGCGGCGGCGTTCGTCGCGTGCCTGCGCGGCGTCGGCACGAGACGCGGCGTCGGCACGAGAGCGGCGGAGGTGCTCGCACTGGCCGTGATCGTGGCGATCTTCACCCGGGTGCACGACTCGCCGTTCCAGGTCGCCATCGCGCTTGAAACCGATCCGGGCTGGTTCGAGGAACTGGTCACCGGCTGGGCGAGCGTCGAGCTGTGCTACCTGGCCGCCGCCCTGCTGGTACTCCTGGCCACGAACCTCTCACCGGGCCTTGCCTCAAACACCGCACCCGGGACGCTCTGGCGGCGGCCGGCGGCGATCCTGATCGACTACGTGGCACTGCTCGTCGTGCTCTTGCTCGCCGGGATCTTCCCGTTCTACGGCGGCGTGCTGCACGAGGCCAGGCACCTGGACTTCGAGGCGTCGCCGATCCTGCTCCTGGTCTTCCTCCAGGCGTTCTCCGGCCGCAGCCCGGGCAAGTGGGCGATGGACCTCCGCGTGGTGCGCGCGGAGACGGGCGAGCGCCCGGGGTGGCGCCGGCTGGCGCTGCGGGCCGCGATCTTCCCGCTGCTGCTGTTCGGCGGGGAGCCGGGGGTGCTCGTGATCGCGCTCGACGGCGCATGGGCGCTGTTCGACCCCGCCGGACGCACGCTCCACGACCGCCTGTCGGGAACGGCGGTCACCCGCCGGGAATCGCACCTCGCACACCGCCACCCGCCACCCGGGTTCAGGCGGTGGCGCCGCCGTCGATGACGTGGTCCTGGCCGACGACGAAACCGGACTCCGGGCCGGCCAGCCAGAGGATCGCGGCGGCGATCTCCTCGGGGGCGGCGACGCGGCCGATCGGCAGCGCGTCCTTCATGCGCTCGTCGCGCTGCTCGCGGGTCTCGCCCGGCCTGGCCGACATGGGCGTGTCGATGGGGCCGGGGCTGACCGCGTTGATGCGCACGCCTTGGCCGATGGCCTCGCGGGCGGCGGCGCGGGTCAGGAAGCTGACTCCGGCCTTGGCCGCCGCGTAGGGCGCCGCGCCGGTCAGCCGCCAGTGCGCGCCGAGGTTGGAGGCCACGTTGACGATGGCGCCGCCGCCGTGGTCACGCATGTACGCGATCTCGTGCTTCATGGACAGGAATACGCCCTTGAGGTTCACCCCGAGCACTTCGTCCCAGACGTCCTCGTCGTAGTCGGCCACCGGGGCCAGCCGGCCGAAGATCCCGGCGTTGTTGACCGCCACGTCGAGGCCGCCGAACCGCGAGACCGCCGCCGCCACCATGGCCGCGACCTCGGCGGAGTCGGTGACGTCCACGGTGAACGCGGCGGCCCGGCCACCGTCCTCCTCGATCAGCTTGACCGACTCGGCCAGCCTGGCCTCGTCGCGGCCGGCCACCAGCACGGCGGCGCCCTCGCGGGCCAGCGCCCTGGCCGTGGCCCGCCCCACGACCCCGCTCGCGCCGGTGACCAGCGCGACCTTGCCCTCGAAACGTGCGCCCATCATCGACTCCCCACTGCTCACGACAGGTACGGGAGGATCGTAACAGGATTTTGGAACAAGCAGTACAAAACCGGCTACCTGGGCGTCAGCACCCACTGCCAGGCGCTCTTCGTGCTCGCGGTGAGCCGGGTCGGCTTCCCCGTGCCGTCGGCCCTGACCAGCGCCAGCCCCTTGTCCTGCCGGTCCGCGCAGTCGCCGGGGCAGTCCACCGCGACGACGTGGTCGTCGTCGGCCCAGGCGAGCACTTCGAGCACCGGGAGCTGGGCGATCTCGGCCCCGGTCCGGCTGTCGGTGATCACGGTGGGCAGCCGGAGCGTGCCGATCGCCCGCCGGCCGTCCGGCGAGAGCGCGGAGTACGGCGTGTGCTCGGCGTACCGCTGCCCGGCCGGGGCGTCGCGGGGCTCGCCGGCCAGGGTGTAGAAGACCCGGTCGGGGTTGCTGCTGGAGGTCGGCTCGTAGATCGAGCCGCCGTCGAGGCTCCAGGCGAGGTCCGCGCGCTGGTCGAGCGCGATGCGCTGCCCGGCGCGCGGGGGCAGCGCCCGGTAGTCGGCGGTGCCCGCCCGCACGTCGATGACGTAGAAGCCGGTCCTGGGGCTGGGCGGGACGGGCTCCGCGATCGTCTCGCCGCGCACGTACCGGTCGGGGGACTCGCGGTAGGCGGTGGCCAGCAGCCGAGTGCCGTCGGGCGACCAGGTCACGGCGGCGACGGGGTGCTCCAGCTCGATCCACGTCAGGTAGCGGCGGGTCTCCAGGTCGAGAACGCCCACCCGCCGGCCGAGGTGATCGCCGTCGACCACGGCCGCCACCCGGAGTCCGGGCGCGACGTCCACCCAGGCGCCGGCGATCGGCCGGTAGCCGCCGGTGCGCGGGTCGTACACCGACCAGCTCCGGCGGAAGTGCTGGAAGAGGCCGGCCGCCGCCTCCTCACGCACGGTGTGGAAGGCCGACACGGCCAGCCGCCCGGCGGTGACCAGCCTGGTGGGCGGCGCGTGCTCCGGGTCGGCGCGCACGTCGGTGGCCACCGGCGAGGGACGCGGCGGCAGCGTGACCCCGGCCGGGCGCACGGCGGGCCCGGTCAGCCCGGACACCGCCACGACGGTCGCCAGCCCGGTCGCGAGCAGCGCCAGGCCGATCGGCGCGGCACGCCGGCGCGATCCGGCGCGGCCGCGCAGCGCCCGGTCGGCCAGGTCGTGCGGCACCCTGGCCTCGCCCGCCCACTCGTGCAGGGTGTCGCTGAGCAGCTTGGTCACGTCACGGCCTCCAGTTCGCGAGCCAGTTCGGGGGCGATCTCGCGCAGGCGGGCCAGCGACCGGTGCGCGGTGCTCCTGACCGTGCCGACCGAGCAGCCCAGCGCCTCGGCGACCTCCCGTTCCGGCAGGTCCTCGAAGTAACGCAGCACCAGCACGGCGCGCTGCCGCGCGGTCAGCCTGGCCAGCGCGTCGCGCAGCAGCAGGCGCAGCTCGCTGCGGTGGGTGAGGTCGTCCTGGGCGGAATCGGGCGGGGTGGCCTGCACGACCTCACCGCGCCGCCCGCTCACCCGCCACCAGCTCACCTGCTGTCGGTACATGATCTGCCTGGCGTACGCCTCGGGCGCCGCCACGCGCCGCCACCTGGATGCCAGTTTGGCCAGCGCGCTCTGCACCAGGTCCTCGGCCGCGTGCTGGTCACCGCCGGTGAGCAGGAATCCGAGCCGCATCAGGGCGGGAGAGCGCGCGGCGACGAACTCGCGGAAGCGTTGCTCGTCCGCGGGGTCCACGATCACCTCCGAGAGGGTTGTCATCACCCTCTCAGACGCCGCGCGACCCCCTTCGCTATGCGTCGCCGTCAGGCCGGTTGACGTCAGGACGGGTCGGCGTCGGGTTCAGGAACTCCAGCGGCGTCTCGTCCTGTACGGCCCGCTCGGCCTCGATCGTCTCCTCCACCGGCCGGACCTGCTCGGGGATCTCCAGCAGCCCGACGGTGCCCTCCTCGCCCCGGCCGCGGATCACCTCGTTGATGGCCTCGGCCATCTCCCGCTTGGTGTAGACGCCCTCGGGCACCTCGTTGAGATGCGCGAGCAGGTCGGCGGGCAGCGCCACGTGCCCGGAGGCGGCGGAATACACCTCGCGCACCCCGGTCCTGTCCTTGCCCTGGTACGCCTCGTCGATGGCCAGCTGCAGCTCGTCGATCACCATGTCAGCTCTCCTCACGGAAGTGGCCGGTCAGCAGGTCGTCGGCCTGCTCCAGCACCGCGGCGACCGGCACGTCGGCCACCCAGGATTCGTCGTGCGGGCAACGTTCGGCGTCCAGGTCCACGCCGCTGGCGCCGCAGCGCGGGCACTGGGTGGTCCACGAGATCAGCGGACGGTGCCTGGTCCTGGTCAGCGGGCCCGCGTTGATGAGGTTGCCGCACCAGTAGATGCCCACCGTGGGCGTGCCGACGGCGGCGGCCAGGTGCCGCGGCCCGGTGTCGTTGGCGATCACCAGGTCGCAGCGCGCGTAGAGCGCGGCGAGAGCGCCGACGCCGAGCGTGCCGACGACCGCGGTCGCCGGGCGGCGCATCGCGGCCACGACCGACGTCACCAGGTCCTTCTCCGCGTGAGTCCCGGTGACCACGACGGGACGGCCGAGACTGTCGGCCACGGCCGCGAAACGTTCGGCCGGCCAGCGCCGCCGCGGATCGGTGGCGCCCGGGTGCACGGCCACCAGTCCCGCGGGCGGCTCGCCGTACGACTCGGCCAGCTCGCGCCGGTCCGCCCCGGTGACGGGCACCCGGGGTTCCAGATCGCCGGGCACCCCGCCGACCAGCGCGGCGACCTGCAGGAAGCGCAGGGTCTCGTGGTGGTAGTACTGGTAGGGCACCCAGCGGTCCAGGCTCTCCGCGTCGGGGGCGCGCAGGCCGGCCGTCATGCCCGCGCCCAGCCGCCGGACGAACGGGTTGGAGAAGCGTCCGCCGCCGTGAATCTGCACCGCCAGGTCGAACGCGCGCCGCCGGAGCCCGGCGTAGAACTCCTGGCCCGCGTCGAGCCCGCTCTCCTGCGTCGACAGGCCGGAGATCGGCGGCAGGACCAGCACCTCGTCCACCGGCCCCGGGCGGCCGTCGAGGAACCCGGCGTGCCAGGGGGTGCCGAGCAGGGTGAGCCGCGCCCGCGGGTACGCCTGCTTGATCGCCTCGATGGCGGGCAGCGCCACCAGGAAGTCCCCGATCGCGTTGGCCCGCAGCACGGCGATGCTCTCGACGCCGTCCACGCGCCCGTTCACCGGGTCTCCAGCACGTAGTCGTAGCATTCCGCGCTCCTGTCCACGACGGTGGTCGGCAGCTCCAGGTGGTAGGCGCGGCTGGGCAGCAGCCCGGCGCCGCCGTAGCGTTCCATGACGCGCAGCTCGGCCACGACGTCCTCGCCGGCGTGGTCGGGCGGCACGCCGGGCCAGAACGCGAAACCGCCGCACTCGACCAGCCGCGCCCGGTCGTAGAGCACGCAGCCGCCGATCCAGGCCACCTTGTACGGCCACCACGGCCGGTCCTTGGCCGTCTTCTCGGCCAGGTGCAGCGGGTTGGACGCGTTGTGCAGCGTGTAGCGGTCCCAGGCCGGGCTCTCGCGTCTGATGCGCTCGGGGCGGACGTCGTCCCACTCCTCGTACGGCTCCAGCTCGTGCGGGCGCAGATCGTCCCGGTAGGACAGGCCGTGCAGGGCGTAGCCGAGGAAACCGCAGTTCAGCTCGCCGATGGCCGACAGCAGCACCTCGACCGCGTCGGGCTCCAGCCACACGTCGTCGTCCAGGTACAGCACCAGGCGGCGTTCGGCCTGGTCGAGCAGGAACTGCCGCTGCTCGGCCAGGCCCCGCGCAGGCACGTGCCGCAGCAGCTCGACCGGCTGCCCGCGATGGCCCAGGATCCTGATCGCGGCCGCGACCAGCGGGTCCTCACTCGCGGGCCGGCCGGACTGATCGGAGATCACCACCCTGAAGCCGGCGGACGTCTGGGCCGCCAGCCCGGCCAGCGTGACCGCCAGCGCGGCCGGCCGGTCCTTGGTGGGAATGAGCACGTCAAGGTCTGCAGGGCGGTACATATCGGCCCGGCTACCCATAAATTCGCAGCCGATAACTCGGGTTCCGGAAGGGCCGTATTTGATGGCGGTTTGGAGTACTTGGCGTTTGAGCAGGGCTTTTGTCGGTATTCGCTCCTCATGAAGAACGCCATGGAGTCCGGGAACATCAGCGCGGTGGTGGTCGGCGACGTCATGCTCGACTCCTGGCTGCACGGCTCGGCGAAACGGCTGGCGCAGGAGGCGCCGGTGCCGGTGATGAGCCTGGAGATCACCGAGGAGGCACCCGGCGGCGCGGCCAACACCGCCGCGAACCTGGTGGCTCTGGGCGCCCGCGTCCGGCTGGTCGGCGTGGTGGGCGACGACGAGTGCGGCGACAAGCTGATCCGGTCGCTGCGCCTGCTCGGCGTCGAGACCGACCTGATCACCGTGCCTGGACGCCGCACCGCGCACAAGCGCAGGCTCGTCACCAGCGGCCAGCTCACCGCCCGCTACGACGAGGAGGATCTGGCGGTCATCCCCGAGGCCGCCGAGCACGACCTGCTCCAGCGCATCGCCGCCGCCGCGGCCGGCGCGGACGTGGTCGTCGCCTGCGACTACGGCGGCGGCGTCTTCACCACCGCCGTGCGCCACTCGCTGGCCGGGCACCCGCTGCTGGTCGTGGACGCCCACACGGTGGCGCCCTGGCGCGCGGCCGCGCCCACCGCGGTCCTGCCCAACTACGCCGAGGTGGTACGCCTGCTCGACGACCAGGACCAGGCCGCCGACCGCCTGGCCTACCTCATGCCCCGCTCGGCCGAACTGCTCGCGGCGACCGGCGCCACGCTCGTGGTGACCACCCTGGACGGCGAGGGCACGCTGCTGCACCGCGACGGCGCGCCGCCGTACCGGACGTACGCCCAGCCGGCGCCGCAGCACATGGCCACCGGCGCGGGCGACACCTACACCGCCGCCTTCGCCCTGTGGCTGGCCGGCGGCGCGGCGCCGGAGGAGGCCGCCGAGGCCGGGCAGGCCGCGGCCGGGGTCGTGGTACGCAGGCCGGGCACCGCCATCTGCACCCGCTACGAGCTGCTGCGCGCGCTGCGCAGGCAGGAGGGCACCGTCCAGACGGCCGAACGCCTGGCCAAGCTGCTGGACGAGCACCGGCGCAGGGGCGAGCGCGTGGTGTTCACCAACGGCTGCTTCGACGTGCTGCACCGCGGCCACGTGACCTACCTCGAACAGGCCGGCCAGCTCGGCGACGTGCTCGTGGTGGCCGTCAACAGCGACGCCAGCGTGGCCAGGCTGAAAGGCCCGGGACGGCCGCTCAACCCGTGCGAGGACCGCATGTCCGTGCTGGCCGCGCTCAACGACGTGGACTACGTGATCACCTTCGACGAGGACACCCCGGAACGCCTGCTCCGCATGATCAGACCCGAGCTGTACGTCAAGGGCGGCGACTACACCGCCGAGATGCTGGCCGAGGCGCCGCTGGTGCGCTCGCTCGGCGGCGAGGTGAAGGTGCTCGACTACCTGCCCGACCGCTCGACCACCGCGATCATCGGGCGCATGCGCGCGCTGCCCGAGCATCTTTGACACGCCTTGACCCGACCTTGGCGAGACCCTGGCCGGGTAACGGGACGCGCCCGGCGGCAGAACCGGTGGAATGGGCCGAGAGCGCAGAGAAAGGAAAACCGGGTGCAGTATCTCCTCGGCCGAACCCACGCCGCCCGCACCGCCGCCAGGCCGGTCCTGGGCGAGGGCGGCGAGGAACTCCGCCCGGCCGTGAACGCCGCCGACCGGGCCAGGCGGCGCGCGGAGCTGCGGCAGGAGGTGCTGCGCCTGTTCGCGCCGCCGCTGGCGGGCTGCGCGGTCGCGATGGCGGCCGCGTTCCTGGCCGGCGGCCGGCTGTTCACCTTCGGCAACGGCGGCAGCGGCGCCGACGCGGTGTCCGTGGCCCGGCTGTTCTCCCGCAGCGGCCTGCCCGCCCTGTCACTGGCGGACGAGCCGCCGCTGCTGCCCGCGCTCGGCCACGACGTCGGGTTCGAGGTGGCGTTCAGCAGGCAGCTCGGCGCGTTCGGACGCGCCGGTGACCTGGCCATGGCCCTGTCGACCGGCGGCGGCTCCGACAACGTGCTGAGCGGGCTGGCCGAGGCCAGGCGCTGCGGCATGACGACGATCGGACTGGCCGGGCCCGGCGGCGGGCGGATGGCGCAGGACGACCTGGTCGACCATCTCTTCGCGGTGCCGGCGTCGACGATACGCCGGATCCAGGCGGCCCAGAGCACGCTGTGCCACCTGCTCTGGGAACTGGTCTCCACCGACCCGGCCTGACTTTCGCCTCGCCCTCAGCCTCGTTCCGCGATCATGGCGGTGACCAGGGATCGGACCAGCCGGATCGCCTCGTCCACGGCCGCCGTCCGCTCGGCCGGCGTCTCGTGGGCGGTCGTCTCCTGCCCGGGCTCCCGGCAGACGAGCAGCACCCGGCCGGGCAGGCGGCCCAGCTCCCCGACCGGCCTGAGCGCCTCGACGGGGTCGGGTTCGCCGGGGCGCGAGCGGCGTCCGTCGGTGCGCGGGTCCAGGGGTTCGAGCACGGTCAGCGTGCCCGGGGGCGCGCCGCGCGGGGCGGCGGTCACCAGGATCGCGCCGTCGTAGCCGCGGCGCAGCGCGCACGCCAGGTCCAGGCCGTTCGCGGGGACGTCGATCACGTCGGCGAGCGGCGGCCCGGCCGCCAGCCCACGCGCCACCGCCGCGCCGAACCCACCCGCCCCGAACCCGGTCACCAGAATGCGCGGGCGGGGCGGGCCGGGGGACGTGCGCAGGTCCATGGGCGTCACGACTCCTGCTGCTCGCGCTCACCGTGGGCGAGCGTGCTCAGGGTCAGGAACCGGTCGATCTCCGCCGCGTCGAACAGCTCGGCCGGGCTGCGCGGGTAGTCGTACAGGATGATCGGGGCGGACAGCATGGTGTGCCGCTCGCCCTCCTCGCCCACCAGCACCGGCCAGGTGCCCACGTTGTGGCAGCCCGCGGCGAGCCGCCGCAGGTCGTCCGGCGGGTCGATGAGCGAGACGAACCGGCCGCCGTCCGTGCTCAGCACGGTGTGCGCGGAGATCAGCCCGCGTTTCATCGCCTCGGCCCGCGTGTCGCCCTGCCAGCGCGTGGTGTTCATGACCTTGACCGTCAGGCGGAAGACGCCCCTGCGCAGCCGCTCGGCCTGGATCTCCACCCGGCCGCGCAGCTCCTCCCAGCCGAGCAGCCGCACGCCGGACTCCCCGAGCCATTCGGCCTGCTGGTCGGCCAGGATGTCGACGTCCATGACCGCGGGGCGGCGCAGCAGCTCGGCCAGGTCGAGCCCGGTCACGGCGGCCTCGCGCTCCCGCGCCTCCTGCCTGGCCACGTGCCTCGCCCCGCCGACGACCAGCTCGGGCACCGGCTCCAGCCGGCCGTCGGAGAAGCGCGCCAGGTCGCACGTGACGAGCTGCAGGAACCTGACGTGCACGGCCACGGTGTCGACCGGGTCGGCCAGGAGCAGGCACTGGGTCTGGGCCAGCCAGGCGTCGCCCTCGTGCGCGCGGGCGTACGGCTCGGGCAGTATGCCGCCGGCCGTCCCGCGCTGCTGGTCCTTCAGCGCCGCCGCCCGGCCGTTCGGCCAGAGCAGGTAGCCGTCGTACAGGACGGCCCGCGCGATCTTCCGCACCAGGTCCACGGGTCAGTCCCCGCCGGTCTTGAGCAGCGAGGTCACCACGTCGTCCCAGCCGGTGAGCGTGTGCCTGACCCGGTAGGCGTGCAGGCGGTCGAAGGCGTCGCGGCTGAGCCGCACCCAGGCGCTGCTGGGGAAGCAGCGGTCCATCAGGTCCTGCCAGACCCGCACCGGCATCCTGAACCCGCTCTCGCAGCGCAGGTGCGCGACCTGCAGCCGGCCGCCGGCCACGTAGAACGCGGTGCCGCCGAACAGGAACTCCAGCGGTACGTCCGAGCTGTCGCCGGCGTGGAAGAACTGCGCGGCTGCCACCTCGTAGTCGCTGCCGCAGGGCACCTCGACGCCGGTGACCGTGCCGCCGGTGAACGCGGGCACCTGGGTGGCCACCCGCGCCCACAGCAGGCTGCGCGGGGCCCGGCGGGACGGCTCCCGTTCGTCCTGGTCGTGGGCGCGGTGCGCGGCGGTGATCCTGATCTGCGTGTTGAGCATGAGCGAGCGGATCGGCGGGCCGCCGGGGTTGTCGACGCGTACCTCGAAGCGGAGCGCGGGCGACTCCGCGGCGGCCTCCTCGACGCCCGTCACCTCGAAACGCAGGCCGGGCGCCGGGGCGGCGGTTGCTTCGACGCCGATGATCGGGAGTGACAGGAACGGGTCGTGGACAGTCTCGGGTCTGGTGCCGGTTTCGTGGCCGGGCGCTGCGGTGTCGATCTGCTGGTCCCTACTCATGTCCGGCTCCTGTCGGTAGCTGGCTTTCTTGCCCTGGTCGGGTGCTCGCGCGCCCGGCGTCCGCGCCGGTCCGCTCATGCCCGTCCGCCCAGCAGGTTGTCCACCGGGATCACCACGGGCGGCTGTTCGATCTCGACGCGCTCGATCTCCGGCGCGGCGTCGCGGATGGCCTGTTCCAGGTACCCGATCGTGGACCGGCAGCCGCCCGCGGGCAGCCGCAGGCGTACCAGGTCGTCGGCCACGTCCACCAGCTCGGCCCCGGTGCCGCGCAGCGCGTCGGCCACACGCGTGCCCACGTCCACCGGATGCAGGTCGTGCAGCAGCAGCAGGTGCGCGACCAGCGGGTCGCCGGCCAGCCGCCGGGCCGCGTCGTCGTCGGCGGCGGCCATGATGCGCGTCAGGCCCTCGCCGTACAGGTCGAGCAGCGCCTGGGCCAGTTCGATGGCCGGCGGGTCGGCCCGTTCGAGCAGGGCCTCGATCCTGCCGATGCGTTCGTTCAGCAACATGACCGCCCCCTATGCGCTCGTGCCGAGCGCCGGTGAGTGCACCTTCCGCAGGACGCCCCCCGATGTCCACAAGATGTGGATTTCATCCGCCATCGCGGCATTCATCGGCCTACATCCCCCCTGTTGGCCATTGAAGAGGTTTAGGCCTTTTTTCATTCGGTATCCGACCAGTACCTCTACGTAGCGGGCATACCGCGCTGACGAAGGCTGCAAACCATGACAGAGAGCCTGTCCGACGCCACCTACCAGGCCACCTACCAGGCCGGCGACCGAGCCGCCTATCAGGCCGCCGACCTGGACGAAGACGTCAGCCTCGACGTGCACAGGAGACCGCGTACCTCGATCGTGCGGTCCGCCGCCCGCGGGGCCATCGCGGCCATGGCCATGTCGGGGCTGCGCCAGCTCACGACCTCGCTGGGCATGGTCAAGGCGACCCCGCCGGAGTCGGTGATCGCGCACACCGCGCCCCGGCTGTTCCAGCGGATCCCCGTCGAGCGCAGGCAAGGCGCGGTGGAGATCGTGCACTGGCTCTACGGCGCGGCCGGCGGCGCGTGCTTCGGCGCGATGCCGCGCGCGGTGCGAGCCAACCCCTGGTCGGGGCCGGTGTTCGGGGTGCTGTCGTGGGTGGCGTTCGAGACGGCCATCGCGCCCGTGCTCGGGCTGCCGCGGCCGGAGAACACCGCGCGTGAACGGATCGCCCTGCTGGCCGACCACGTGCTGTACGGAGTCGTGGTCGGCGCCTCTCCCTGGCCGCACCGGGACCAATGAGCGCCTCTCCGGGGTCCGGCCGCTCACCCGCGCTCCCATACCGATCAGCGTCGGCTGCGTGGCGACGAGACGGTGAGCGCGGTCGGCAGGCCAACGGCGAGTGAAGATCGAGAATTCACGCCGCAGTCCCCCCTTACGCCGCGTGCGCGACACCAACTTAGCGTCACGGCCGGTGCGGGGCGGGGAGGCACGCACGAGCCCGCACGCGCTTTCCCGCCCGGTGTGTCGCCTGGGATCGCGGCGCGGGCGCGGGTGATGCTGAAACGGTGACCGACAGGTTCCGTGACCACCTCGCCCGCCGCCACGGCGACGGCACGCGGCCGAGCCGGGCCCGCCTGTTCGGGTGGGCCGCGGCGCTGTGCGCGGGAACGGGCCTGGTCGCGGCGCTGGCCCACGGGCTGAACGGCGACACGGTCGCACCGGACGGCGGCCCCGCAGCGGCCGCACGCGTGCCTGAGCTGTCGGGCCGCACGCTCGACGGGTCGGACTTCTCGCTCGCCCGGCTGCGCGGGCACCGGGTGCTGGTCACCCTCTGGGCGTCCTGGTGCGAGCGCTGCCGGGGTGAGCTGCCCGCGCTGGTGCGGTCGGCGTCCAGGCTGCGGGCCGAGGGCGTGCGGGTGGTCGGGGTGAACGTCCGCGACGGCGCGGCGGCGGCCAGACGGCACGTCCTGGCGGCGGGGGCGGAGGCGTTCCCGCAGCTCCCCGACCCCGGCGGCCGGCTGGCGCTGGAGCTCGGCGCACGCGGGTTGCCCGAGACGTTCCTGATCGACCGGAACGGCGTGATCGTCCGACGGCTGGCCGGCGGGCTGACGCACCGCTGGCTGGACCGGCACGTGTTCACATGAGCCCGCTCCGCGCGAAAGCCGGCCTCCTCATGGGGCTCGGCGCGCTGGTGGCGGTGACCTCGTGCGGGGTGTTCGCGACCGTGCTCAGCTCCGGCGAGGACACCGGCAGGTCCCAGTACCTGGCCGGGGTGGCGCTGCTCGAAGAGGGCCGGCCGAGGCAGGCCGCCGCGCTGCTGCGGCCGCTGATCAGCGCGTCGCCCGCGAACCCGGATCTGCTGCTCGCCCTGGGCACGGCGGAGATCACCACGAATCCCCCCAGGGGCCGCCGCGTCCTGCGGCGTTTCCTCGAGGTCGCCCCGCCCGAGCACCCGGCCGTCCCCCGGGTGCGCGAGCTCGTCGAGCGCTGACCCCGCGCACTCAGGACGCGGGGCCGGCGCCCACGGACGCCTCAGGAACCGGACCGCACCACCTCAGGAGCCGGACGGCACCACCTCGCGCAGCCACGGCCCCAGCACGGGCAGGACGTTGGCCGCCTGCATGGCCTGGATGTGGTCGAGCCCGGCGAGCTCCACCACCCGCCACCCCCGCTTCTCCATCTCCGCCCGATG
>NZ_JABCPZ010000232.1 GCF_013283785.1 Nonomuraea antri | reverse complement strand
TCACAGCGCGCCCGCGGTCGCGCTGTGATGGCCGCGCGACCGGCGCAGGCCACCGCGCCGCCGGCCACCGTGATCGGCGCCCTGCCGACGCTGGACCGGCTCCTGCCCGTGTGGATCATCGCAGCCATGACCGCCGGGCTCCTCCTGGGCCGCCTGACGCCTGGCCTGAACACCGCTCTGGAGGCGGTGAAGGTCGGCGGGATCTCGCTGCCGATCGCGCTCGGCCTGCTGCTGATGATGTATCCGGTGCTGGCCAAGGTCCGCTACGACCGTCTTGGCACGGTCACCGGCGACCGCCGCCTGCTGATCTCCTCGCTGGTGCTCAACTGGGTGCTCGGTCCGGCGCTGATGTTCGTCCTGGCCTGGGTGTTCCTGCCGGATCTGCCGGAGTACCGCACCGGGCTGATCATCGTCGGGCTGGCCCGATGCATCGCCATGGTGCTCATCTGGAACGACCTGGCCTGCGGCGACCGCGAGGCCGCCGCCGTCCTGGTCGCGCTCAACTCCCTCTTCCAGGTCGTCGCCTTCGGCGCGCTCGGCTGGTTCTACCTGCAGGTGCTGCCCACCTGGCTGGGCCTGCCCGGCGCCGCGCTGGACGTCTCGGCGTGGGACATCGCCTGCTACGTGCTGATCTTCCTCGGCATCCCGCTGCTCGCCGGCTACCTGTCGCGGCGGCTCGGCGAGCGCGCCCGCGGCCGCGCCTGGTACGAGGGCCGGTTCCTGCCCCGCGTCGGCCCGCTGGCGCTGTACGGGCTGCTGTTCACCATCGTCATCCTGTTCGCCCTGCAGGGTCACGCCATCACGTCCCAGCCCGGCGACGTGGCCCGCATCGCGCTGCCGCTGCTGGCCTACTTCGCCCTCATGTGGGGCGGCGGCTTCGTGGCCGGCAAGCTGATCGGCCTGGGCTACGCACGATCCGCCACGCTGGCCTTCACCGCCGCGGGCAACAACTTCGAGCTGGCCATCGCGGTGGCCGTCGGCGTGTTCGGCGTCACCTCCGGCCAGGCCCTGGCCGGAGTGGTGGGCCCGCTGATCGAGGTCCCCGTCCTGGTCGCCCTGGTCTACGTCAGCCTGGCCGGCCGCCGCCTGTTCACCAAGGAGTCCGTACGTGCCTGACAAGCCCAGCGTCCTGTTCGTGTGCGTGCACAACGCCGGACGTTCCCAGATGGCCGCCGGATGGCTCACCCATCTGGCCGGGGACCGCGTCGAGGTCCGCTCGGCCGGTTCCGCCCCGGCCGAGCAGGTCAACCCGGTCGCCGTCGCGGCGATGGCCGAGGTCGGCATCGATCTCACCGCCGCCCAGCCGAAGATCCTCACGTCCGCCGCCGTCCAGGCATCGGACGTGGTCATCACCATGGGCTGCGGGGATGCCTGCCCGGTCTTCCCCGGCAAGCGGTACGAGGACTGGCAGCTCGACGACCCGGCTGGGCAGGGTATCGAGAGTGTCAGGGTCATCCGCGACGACATCCGGGAGCGGGTCGAGCAGCTGCTCAGCGGCTTGTGATCGGTTGACGGCCTGGTCGAAGGAGATCGGCGACTCGCTGCCGTGCGACCCCCGGCAGCGAGGATCTCCACCTCGGCGTGTCAGCGCCACAGGTCGCGGCCCCACGCCCAAAAACTGGCATCCACCCGCCGATCAGGCAAATCGTCATGACCCTCTGGGGCCTTTCACCGTGTCTGGGGTCGGTGCGAGGTGAGCAGCACCCGGAGGCTCGGCTCCCTGGACCGTGGCCGCCGAACGTGGCACGGGCGGGGACGAGCGCGGGATACTGCCTCCATGACTGCTGCTGAGTACGCCCAGAGCGACCAGTTCCGTGGTGCCCGCATCCACCAGAGCGACCTTGCCGGTCTGGAGATCCGCGATTGCGAGGTCAGCGGTCTCAAGATCGTCGACTGCTACGGGAGCGACGTCTATCTCGGTGGCGACTTCGAGCGTCTCGTCGTCAACGACGTCGACGTGACCGCCTACGTCGAGGCCGAGCTCGACCGCCGGCACCCCACGCGGGCGCTGGCGCGTGACGCCGCCTCCCCCGACGACTACCGGGCCGCCTGGGACGCCGTCGAGACGATGTGGGCCGCGACGCTCGACCGCGCCAGGTTGTTGCCCGAGGCCAAGCTGCACGAGCGGGTCGACGGTGAGTGGTCGTTCGCGGAGACCCAGCGGCACCTGCTGTTCGCCGGCGATGCCTGGCTGGGCAATGCGGTGCTGGAGGAGGAGACGCCGTACCATCCGTTGGGCCTCTGCGGCGCCTGGATGCCGACCGACGCGATGGCGAAACTCGGTCTCGACCGCGAAGCCACCCCGACGCTGGACGAGGTGCTCGCGCCGCGGCTCGCCCGCATGGCCTCGATGCGGCGGGTCGTCGACGGCCTCACCGAGGCCGAGCTCGATCGGGTATGCGGTCGCAAGCCCGGGGATCCGTATCCCGACCAGGAGTACGTCGTGCGCAGGTGCCTCAAGGTGGTGCTGAAGGAAGAGGCCGAGCATCACCGTTATGCGGTGCGCGACCTCGCCGTCCTCGAGGCCGCTGCCTGAGCCGGCGCCGCCGTGCAGAGCCCGGGGCCCGGTCCGGCAGGCGTCCGGACCGGGCCTGATCGGGGTTACGGCGTGTCGTAGCCGAGGGTGTAGGCCCCGGTCCCGGTGTAGGAGTGGACCCGGTAGCGGTAGTAACCGGCCGTACCGGTGTAGGACAGTGCTTCCTCCGCGTCCGGCGAGGTGCTCTGGGCCACGTTCTGCCAGGAGGCGCCGTTCCACTTCTGCAGGTACAGGTCGTAGTCGGTGCCGTCAGGGCCCTTCAGGCAGGCCTTGTGCACGCCGGTGACCGTGCTCTGGTAGTAGCGCCCGTCGGGCTGGTAGACGCTCTGCCCGCTGGTCAGCGTGCCGGTCTTGGTGTTCTCGAAGCCCGGGCAGTCGCCGCCGGGGCCGTTGACCGTGAGGGTGAAGCGCGCCGTCCGCGTCGCCGAGTCGCCGGCGCCGCTGATCGTCACCGCGTACTCGCCGGCGGGGGTGGCGGCCGTGGTGGTGATGGTCAGCTTCGACGAACCGCCCGTCTCGACCGACTCGGGGACGAACGCCGCCGTCGCGCCGGACGGCAACCCCGCGGCCGTCAGACGGATGGTCTGCGCCGTCCCCGAGGTCGAGACCGTGCTGGTCACCGAGCCGCCCGGATCCACCGAGCCGGCGGCGGGAGCCAGCGCGAGCGCGAAGTCGCCGGGCTGCCCACGGCCGGCCACCGTCCACACCGCGTGCGCGATGGCGTCGGAGTTGCGGTCCAGCGCGGTGTCGTTGATGTTGGACGTGGTGTCGCAGGCGGCGTGGTAGCAGCGGTCGAACGCCTGGCCCGCCGTTCCTCCCCAGAGCTGGGCCTGGGCCGCGCTCTTGATGCCTTCCGCGCCGGTGAAGGTGCCGCCCGCGGCGATGCCGTAGCGGATGAAGGGGCCGTAGTCGCTGCGCCCGTCGAAGTCGGTGCCCCGGGTGGGCACGCTGATCGAGGCGAAGTAGTCCTCGAGCACCCGCTCCAGCACGTCCGAGCCGGCCGGTCCGGGGCCGGAGCCGGTGCCGTCGGAGTTGTCGCCGTCGTAGACGAAGTAGCCGGGGTTGGGTGAGCCGACCATGTCGAAGTTGTAGTACGCCTTGATCTTCGACCGTTCCGCGGCGGCCAGGTTGCTCACGTAGTGGGTGGAGCCGATCAGGCCGTGTTCCTCCGCACCCCACCAGGCGAAGCGCAGGTGCTTGCCGGGCTGGAGCGAGGCGCGGGAGACCTCCAGCGCCACCTCCAGGATCGCGGCCGAGCCGGAGCCGTTGTCGTTGATGCCGGGCCCGGCGCTCACGCTGTCGAGGTGGGCGCCGACCATGAGCGTGTCGCTCTCGTCGCCGCCCGGCCAGTCGGCCAGCAGGTTGTAGCCGGTGGCGCCGCCGTAGGTGAAGGACTGCAGGGCGGTGGTGAATCCGGCCGCGTCGAGCTTGGCCTTGACGTGGTCGATCGAGGCGCGGTAGCCGGGCCGGCCGTGCGCCCGGTTGCCGCCGTTGGCGGCGGCGATGGACTGCAGCTGTGCCAGGTGACCCTTGACGTTGGCGACGGAGACGTCGGGCACGCCGCCGGAGGGGCCGTTGACCCGCAGCGCGTACGTGGCCGTGTGGGTCCTGCTCGTCCCGGTGCCGGTCACGGTGACCTGCGCGGAACCCGGCGGGGTGGCGGCCGACGTGGTGATCGTCAGCTTCGCGCTCTGCCCGGCGGTGACCGAGGCGGGGTCGAACGCGGCGGTGGCGCCGGCGGGCAGGCCGCTCGCGGTCAGCGCGACGGTCTGGGCCGAGCCGCTGGTGACCGCCGTGGTCACCGTCGTCTCGACCGCGCCACCGGGATCGGTCGACCCGCTCGCGGGCGAGGTGGCGAGGGAGAAGTCGTCACCGGCCGGGCAGGCGGCGTCGTTGCCGGCGACGTTGACCGCCGTCCAGGCCGCCTGGACGGTCCGGTACTCGGTCGAGCAGGTGCCGAACAGGTCGGTCGCCGCGCGCAGCGTGTAGGCGCGGGCGGTGTTGCCCGGGTTGGTGGAGCTGACGTAGCGGGTGTTGGAGGTGAAGTAGAGGTCCAGCGCGCGGAACCAGATCTTCTCCGCCTTGGCCCTGCCGATGCCGGTGACGGCGGGCGCCGAGCCGCAGACGGGCGAGGTGCCGTACGCCGTCTCGCCGGTGCCCTCGGCCAGGTCGAAGTAGAAGTGGTTGGCCACGCCGGAGGAGTAGTGCACGTCCACGCTCGCCGTGCTGGTCGACCAGCAGGAGTGCGAGCGGCCGTCGAGACCGGGGTTGTACATGTAGCGCAGCGGCGTGCCGTTGCCGTTGATGTTGATCTTCTCGCCGACCTGGTAGTCGCCGGGGTCGGCGGAGTTGGCCGCGAAGAACTCCATCATGTTGCCGAAGATGTCGCTGCTGGCCTCGTTCAGCCCGCCCGACTCCCCGGAGTAGGTGAGGCCGCCGGGCACGACGTTCTCGGTCACGCCGTGCGACATCTCGTGCCCGGCCACGTCGAGGCTGACCAGCGGGCGGGAGTTGCCCGACCCGTCGCCGTAGGTCATCTGGGAGCCGTCCCAGAAGGCGTTGACGTAGTTGTTGCCGTAGTGGACGCGGCTGGGCACGCCACGGCCGTCGCCGAAGATGCCGTTGCGGCCGTGCACGGTCTTGAAGTAGTCGAACGTCTTCGCCGCGCCGTAGTGCGCGTCGACGGCGGCCGACTGGCGGCTGGCGGTGGTGCCGGTGCCCCAGGTGTCGTCCGGGTCGGTGAACGTGGTGCACGAGCCGCTCTGGCTGTTGTTCATGTCGCAGGTGCGTCCGTTGCCGTGGTCGGGGTCGACCAGGGTGTAGGAGCCGCCGGACTGGGTGGTGGAGATCGGCACGGTGCCGGAGTAGAGGGAGTTGCCGGTGCCCTCGGCCTCGTGCGCGGCCTTTTCGTGCGCGGTTCCCTCGTGTGCGGTCCTGATCTCGTCGAAGGAGTCGAGGACCTTGCCGTTCGCCGCGTCCACGATGACGTGCAGCTTGGCGGGCGTCTGCCGGTCGGGCGCCCAGCCCGCGATCGTGGTCTCCCAGGCGAGCCTGCCGTCGCCCGAGGCCGCGTCGACGAGCAGTTCCGGGGCGCCGACCGCGGTGACGCTGCCGGTGAAGCGGGCCTTCGCCGTCGCGCTGGCGGTGGCCGCGGAGACGGCGGGCCTGGTGTCGAGCGTCAGCGGCGCGGCCAGCCCGACGGAGGCTCCGTCGAAGTCGCCGCCCGGCTTGAGGTGGACGACGAAGTCGCCGCCGCGTACGCGGAGATCCCGGTAGGTACGGGTGTAGCGGATGTGGGAGGCGCCGTTGCCGTCCACTTTGACGCTGTACACCCGGTATTCGTCCGCGTCGGCGCGCCGGATCGCGGCGGGGTTGCGGTCGATCGCCCGATGGGCGTTGGTCGTGGCCACGCCACGGTCCACGGGCGGGTCGGCCCAGGCGGGAACGGTCGTCACGAGCGCGCCCGACAGGGCGACGGCGAGACCGATGGGTAAGAGGGACCCTCTCATCTGCGTCCTTAACTCTGGGGGGTTCGTTCGGGCTGAACGATGACAACCAGGCAAGGACGGAAGCAACGAATCCAGACCTTCCGGCAAATTTTTGTCAATTCAGCAGCGGTCGGAAGGAACAGGAGATGGCTGCTGGAGATGGGCCGGTGGTCCGGCGGCGAATCGTCAGCGGGCTGGGCTGCGGAGCCTGTCGGTGAAGTCACGCACTCCCTGGTGGTGGCTCCACTTGGCTGTCAGCCGGTTGCGCAGACCGTTCAGTTCCTGTCTGATCAGGCTGTCCTGGATGTCGGCGACCTCGCTCAGAGCCGGTCCGGCGATGGCCAGCGCGGCTTCCGGTTCTCCCGCACACGCGTGTCCGTCGGCCAGGCGCAAGGTGAACAGCAGCCGTGCTGGACGCTGCTGTGCGGGCAGCAGGTCGAGCGCCCGTTCTGCGGCGGCTGTCGCGAGGCGGGCCGGGGGTACGCCCGCCGTCCGCACGGCGATGTCCCGCAACGCGGCGGCCGCGCCGGATTCGACGTGGACGCGTCCGCCGACACCCGCCAGCCAGGGCGCCTCCAGTTCGTCGCGTTCGTCGAGGTCGTCCAGACAGGCGTGCGCCTGGGCGAGCAGGCGACGGCACTCGGCGGCCGCACCGCGCAAGGCATGGGCGCGCGCCTGGTAGAGGGCGGCTACGCTCTTCGGCCAGCGTCGGCCGGCTCCAGCCGCGCCGACGGCGTCGGCCGGCTCCAGCCGCGCCGACGGCGTCGGCGTACGAGAGGGTGGAGGAAGCGTCGCCTTCCAGCCGGGCCAGCGTGCTCATGTCGCACAGCAGGCTGATGCGCCGGCCGATGTCGTTCGCGGAGACGGCCCAGCACAGCCCCTGATGGAACCATGCCATGGCCGTGCCATGTTGCCCGCGCAGCATCCGCATCTCCCCGGCGAGCTCGGCGTAGGCGGCGCCCAGCCGCAGCAGCGGCTGCGGTTGCGGACAGCCGGGCAGCTCAATCCACCGGACGATCGCGCGCGCGGTGTGCTCGACCAGTGGGGCCACGGCAGCGGGCACGCGTTTCTCGGCAGCGCGCGTGCACGCCGACAGCAGGGCGCTCAACACGTGAATGACCTCGGGGTCGAGCGCGGGTGTCGCCGGTTCGGACGAGCGGAACGCACGGTAGGCGAGGAGCGCGTCAGAAAGAGGCGGAACCGCGCAGCCGACGGTGCCGTGGAGCGGGCAGGCCACCTCTCCGTCCGGCAGCAGGCCCGGCCAATCGACGAGACCGCTGATGGGCGGGTCCTCCGCGTGCGTCCGGTTGTCGCCGGGCAGCGGTGCGCTGAACAGGCCGCCGATGTCGGGGTGGCGGCGGCGCTTCGCGGCGGTGCGCACGGCCAGCAGTTCTCCCCCGGTCTGCAGCAGGTCGTCCAGGCGGCGCACCAGTTGTTCGGACGGTTCGCGCAGACCGCTCTCGAGTTTGCTGACCAGGCTGTGGTCGTACCCGATCCGGAGGCCCACCTGCGCCTGGGTCAGGCCGGCCAGGCGCCGCCAGTGGCGTAATCGATGGCCGAATTCGGCCATCTGAACGTCCATCAGACCTCCAGAGAACCGCCCTTGCCCCCGAAGTATCGGAGACGCTAGCACATCCGTACATCCGTACATCCGGTTCTCAGGCGATGCCGTCGAGATCGCCGACAGGGTTGAGACGCCCTTTCACGATTGCGGTCGCAGGAGGTGTTCGCCGGCCAGATGAATGGCTTCGCGTTTGGTGTAGCCGGGGTGGTCCGCGGCGATGAAATGGCGGCCGATCGTCAGCGAGAACGCCAAGATGCTGCGCGCCTCGATTTCGTCCCGGCCTGAGATGAAGGCGCCGAACATCTTCCGCAGGAAGTCCATGCGCTCGTTGTCGATCCGCCGCAGGCGTGCCGCGACGGCCTCGTCGTGGTGCGCCCAGGCCCGGATCGCGAGGTCGATCCGGTGCAGGTCTTCGGAGAAGCTGAGCTGACCGGCCCGGCGGATCGTCTCGGCGGCGTCGCCGCCCTCGGCGTCGGCCTGGGCGATGAGCTCCCGCGTGCAGCGGCGTTCCCACTCGTCGAGCATCTCCGCGAGCAATGCGGGGCGGCCGTCGAAGTACCCGTAGAAGCCGCCCTTGGTCACACCGAGCGCGGTGGCGAGCGTCTCGACGCGGACCGCGTCGGGCCCTCCCCGGGCGAGGGCTTCGAGGCCTGCCTCGATCCAGCGGGCTCGGGTGGTGCGGGTCACGGCGGGAATCGGGCCACCTCCGTTGGTCGGGGTCTGATTTATACGTTACCGTACACATGATCTGTACGGCACCGTATGGATGAAGCGCGGTCGCCGGAGGAGGACGTCACGTTGAGCTAGCTCGGGCACGTGCCGTGTCGTCTGGTCCTTGAACCGTCAGTACCGAAAGAGGAAAGGCATGCACATGGACGGACAGCGCGTCGTATCGGCGTCAACCGACAACGAACGATCCGAACAGCTGCGCGGCCGATGGGCGGCATACGTGGCGAGCGCCGGCGCGATCGTGTACGGCCTGCCGCACCTGTGGTGGGGCATGGGCGTGTCAGCGATGTTCCCCGGCGACTTCCAGGCCGCCGGCCAGGCCGGCAACGCCGCCGTCGGCTACTGGGGATTCGGCGTGTTCTCCCTCGTCGCCGCTGCGGGCCCGCTCGCCCTCGTGCAGAAATGGGGACGGATCTTCCCTCGATGGCTGGTGCTCATCCCCGCGTGGCTGGTGTCGGCGGCGCTGACGCTGTGGGGCATGGCCTACTTCTACCTGCAGTACTTTCTGACCGTCGGCCGGGTGGAGTCGGCCGCGGCTTTCGCCACCAAGGACGCCCACCCGCAGGCCGCTTGGGGGCTGCTCTGGTACGCCGTCTTCCTCGTGCTGGGAATCGCCCTGGGACTGGCCACCTGGCACTACCAGCGCAGGACGCGGACTCACCAACGAGCTTGAGGGCGTGACGTCGTCGGCTTGGGACCGGTTATGGCGGTATTGGAGTTGGCGGAGCCCCCGTCGAAGGACGCCGAGCTGGTGGTCTGAATCGGTGAAGGCGCGGTTGGCCTGGCTGTCATGCGGCTGCGTCGTCGTCGATGCCGAGGGTGACCGCCAGGTCGTGCAGGCACTCTTCGAAGACGGGCTCCAGGTCGGTGTAGGCGAAGTCCAGTTGGTGCAGGACCTCCATGCACAGCAGGCCGTACAGCCTGATCCAGCACGACAGGAAGACGTGGGCGGCCGCGGGCGGGAGTCGTCCGTCGATGGTGTCGGAGTAGGTGGCCAGTTGCTCGCGCAGGGAGGCGGGCAGGTCGGCCAGGTCGGGCACCGGGAACGGCCGGGTCCGCCACAGCTCGACCATCAGGTCGAGCAGGACCTGCTCGAAGCGCAGGGCGGCCTGGTGACGTATCGAGCCGGCGCCGCGGTTCGGCGCGGCGATGGGGCTGGCGAAGATCCAGCCGAACTCGGCGGGGTGGGCGATGGCCCAGGTGCGCATGGCCCGGCAGACGGCCAGCAGCCGGTTGCCGGTGGGAGCGTCGGCGCGGGCGTCGCGGGCCTGCTCCATGACGGCGGCCAGCTCGCGGAAGAAGTCCGCGGTGACCGCACCGACCAGCTCGTCGTGGCCCGCGTAGTAGTGGTAGAGGGCCGGGCCGCTCATGCCGACCTGCCGGGCGACCGCGTTGATGGTCACCGCGGCCGATCCCTGCTCGACCAGCAGTCTGCGCGCGGCCGCGTGAATCTCCTCCAGGGTGGCCTGGCGCAGCCTCTCCCGCCTGCTGGTGTGTGCGGACATCATCACCCCTCGTGTCGTTCCGTGGCCGCCGTTGACATTCTAGGGCATCTATGTTTCCTTAATGGCTCTAAATAATCTAGAGGTAGTAAGGAGTGGGCATGGGAGCTGTGTGGTGGATCCTTCTCGCGGTGGTGGTGCTGGTTACGGCCGTGTGGTGGCGGATGTCCCGATCCGCCCACGTCCGGCGGCGCGAGGACTCCTGACGTGAGCGCTTGGCCGGCAAGTACGCCAGTGAGGCGACGGATCCAGTCGAAGGACCCGCTGTCGGTCCCGGGCGTCCTGCGCCCGACCGACCCAGGACGCCGCCACGGCGGCGCCCCGCCGTCGCCTCCCCCGTTGCCGCTCGCGGCCGTGGCCGAACGCGACCTGCCGGAGCCGTCCATCTGGCAGGCGAGGCCTGCACTGACCACAAAGGAGACCTGAACATGAAAGTGACCATCGTGGGAGGCGGCATCGGCGGGCTCGCCGCGGCCGTCGCCTTCCACCAGCGTGGCTGGCAGGTGGAAGTCCTCGAACGCGCTGCCGAGTTCACCGAGGTGGGCGCGGGGCTGACCATCCAGCCCAACGGCCTGCGCGCGCTGGACGCGATCGGCCTGGGCGACCGGCTGCGCGCCGGTGGATCGGCCGACCCGCTCGCGGGGATCCGCGGCAGACGTGGGAACTGGCTGATCCGCAACGACGTCGGCAGCCTCAAGCGCCGCTTCGGCCCGTGGGTGACCGTGCACCGGGCCGCCCTGGTCGACCTGCTGCGAGCAGCCGTGCCGCCCGAGGCTCTGCGGCCCGGCATCGACGTCCAGGACGTGCGGTCCGACGGCACGGTCCGCCACGGCGGCGGCACCTCGACCGCGGATCTCGTGGTCGGCGCCGACGGCGTGCACAGCGTGACCCGGCGATCCCTGTGGCCCCGTCTCCCCGGGCCGCGCTACGTCGGTTACACCACCTGGCGTCTCATCGCTCCGCCTCAGCCCGTCGAGGGAAGCGTGGAAACGTGGGGCAGGGGCGAACGGTTCGGGCACGTGCCGATGCCCGACGGCCGCGTCTACTGCTACGTGATGGCCAACGCCCCGGCCGGCTCCCACGTCGGCCTGAACGAGTTGCGCGAACGCTTCGCCGGCTGGCACCACCCCGTCCCCGCGCTCCTCGACTCCGCGCGCGAGGACGCGGTGCTGCAACATGACACCCACGAGTTGCCGATGCTGCCCACGTACGTCTCCGGGAACGTCGCCGTGCTCGGAGACGCGGCCCACGCCATGACCCCCAACCTGGGGCAGGGCGCCTGCCAGGCGCTCGAGGACGCGGTCACGCTCGCGCACGCGGTGGACACCCTCGGCGTACGCGAAGGGCTGGCGGCATACGACCGCGACCGCAGGCCGCGCACGCAGCTGATCGTCCGCCGTTCCCGTCAGGCCGGCGCCGCCGCGCACTGGACCTCCACCCCACTGACCACCATGCGGGACGCGGTTCTTCCCCTCCTGCCCAACAGGCTCTTCGCCCGCTCACTCACCCCCGCCTACACCTGGACGATCTGATGCTTCTCCCCCGGATCCTGATCATCGCCGTCGCGGCGATCACGACGGTCGGTGCCGTGCTCGCCGACCTGGTCGTCCCCGACCTGGCGGCACAGCACGCCTTCAACCCGGCCTGGCCACCCCACGCCAAGTTCCACGACGCCCAGTACATGGTGATGACCGTGCTCCTCGGCCTCGCCGGCCTGACGCTCGCGCTGCGGCCGGGCCGGAACACGCTGCTCGCCGCCGCCGCGGTCCTGGCCATCCCGTGGCTGGGCATGATCGGTGCGCTCCTGTTCCCCGGCACCGCCACGTACGACCCGGAGTTCGCCGGCCGGACCGTCTTCGTCCTCGGATTGCACGGGCAGGTCTTCATGGCGATCGTCCTGCTCGTGGCCCTGCTCGCCGCGACGGCCGCGACACTGCGCGGGCCCGTGGTCTCCGCCACCCGGGCGTGAACGCCGTCACCGTCATGTCCGGCTCGACGCCCTGGCGGCCACGACAAACTGGTCAGAAAGGATTCGGGAACTCGCGGTGTCGCGCGATCGGTATGGACGGCGTTTCCTGGCGGTCTCGTCTTCGTAGGGCGAGAGAATCGAGTTGATCAGCCAGATTGGACGCTGGTAGAAGTTGGCGGTGCTGACTGGAAAAGCTCGTCCGGCAACGCGCCGTCGAACCCACGGATTTCGAGAGCATATGGCGCTGGAGCCATGACTCCGAGGTGATGCGCTGGATGAGCGGCGGCTACCCCGAGTCGTTCGTGCAGGCACAGGAGCGGCTGACGGCGGTGCCGCGCAACAGTTACGAGAATTGCGGCGAGAAGGACGTCTGGCGGACAACGGCGGCGCGCCGCTCCTCGAAGGCGAACTCCGCGATTGATCCGGCCGTCCCTTCCACCTCACACGGGACGTCGCCGAGCCCCGCTGGAACGGCCGGTTCCGCATCGGCGGCCCGGACGACCGGCCTTACTCCCACCCCGAGGTCGACCCCGCACACGATGGTTCTGCCCGGGAGCGGCCGTGGCCGGTTGCGGGTGAGTCTGTTCAGCGTGCCGGAACCTCGGTGGGTGTGTCCTGTCGAAGATGATCCCCGGGTTCCGGGTGACCTGGTGCGCGGGTCGCGGCGGCGTTGCGCAGGGCCGTCTCGACTCGGCGGTTGCTGGTCATGGTGGCCGTGACGGCGGTCATCATGAGGAGGAGACCGGCGGCGGCGTAGAGCGGGGTGCGCACGTCGTAGGCGGTGGCCAGCCAGCCGCCGAGGAAGGCGCCGAACGGGGCGGCGCACATGGCGAGCATGCGGGAGGTGGAGGCGACCCGGCCCATCAGGTGAGCCGGGACGATCGCCTGCCGGAGTGAGGGCCCGAGCACCATCGTGGCGCCCATGCCCGCCCCGCAGACGGCCAGTGCGAGCCCGGCCACGTACGGACCAGGAGCGGCGGCCAGCCCCAGAATGGCCAGCCCCTCGACCGCGGCCGTGCAGGTCAGAGCGGTGCCGGTGCCGAGCCGCCGGCCGAGGCGGGAGGCGATGCCCGCGCCGAGCAGGCCGCCCGCGGCCTCCGCGGTGAGGAGCAGGCCGAAGCCGAAGGGGCCGACGCCGAGCCGCTCATGGGCGAGGAGGGCCAGGACGGTCTCCACGGCGAGGAAGGCGACGTTCCCGACCGCCGGACGCAGCGCGAGCCCGAGCAGCAGCCGATCACGGAAGACGTAGGAGGCCCCGGCCCGCGCTTGGCGGAGCAGCGACTCGCGCCCGCCGCCTGCGGCAGGCCTCGGTACGGCGGGCAGTGACCGTACGAGCAGGGCGGAGAGCACGAACGACACCAGGTCGGCGAGCAGCGGGACCGCCCGCCCGAGCGCGAGCAGCGCACTGCCCGCGGGCGGCCCGGCGAAGCCGGACGCCGCGGTCTGGGTCCCGCGCAGGCGGGAGTTGGCGCGTTCGAGCAGCGCGGGGTCGCGGCCGAGCAGGTCCGGCAGATACGCGGTGGCGGCCGTGTCGAAGAAGAGCCCGCCGAGTGCGAGCAGGAACGCCACCGCCGCCAGCAGCGGAATGCTCAGCACGTCGAACACGGCCGCGGCCGCCGGTATCGCGAGCAGCACCGCACGCGCCGTGTCGGCGACCCACATCGTACGGCGGCGGTCCCAGCGGTCCACCAGCGCGCCGCCGAGCACGCCGAACAGCAGCCAGGGCAGCGTCCCCGCGGCCGTGACGACGGCCAGCGCCATCGGATCCCGCGTCAGCGTCAACGCGATCAGCGGCAGCGCGGCATGCGTCACCCCGTCACCGAGCGAGGACACCGTCTGCGCGGTCCACAGCCGCCCGAACCCGGTCGGCAGCTTCGCCGGTTTCCGGGTCACTCGGCGTCCCCGTCGACTCGCCGGCCGGCCTGCCGGCGTGGGGCCGGCTGGAACAGCGCGAAGACCAGCGACGCGTCCGGCAGCGAGGGATCCGACAGCGCCCGGTACTCATCCGCCAATGCCTGCAGCCGCTCCCCCAGCTCCGTGAACTGCTCTTGGGTGAGCCGCAGATGCGCCATCCGCACGTGCCGCTCGCCATCGGCCGGGGACGCCTCCAGGTCCGCCACCGCATTCCGCAGCAGGACGTCCGGCTGTCCCGGCCCCGGATCCGGCAGCACGATCGACTGAGCGGCCATCGCGTAGTACCGCTCGGTGACCCCTCTCACCTTCCGCGTCCGCACCACCTTCACCAGGCCGGCCCGCTCGAGCAGCCGTACGTGATAGCTGGAACTTCCCTTCGCCAGGCCCACCCGCTGGGCGATCTGCGTGATCGTGGCCGGCTCGAAGCGGAGCACGGCCATGATCCGGTGACGCGTGAGATTGGAGACGGCGCGGAGCTGGTCGTCGGTGGTGACGTGGAACGTCTCGGGTAGATCGTCGGCGGACATGCGGACAATGGTCAACGATTCTTGACCATTACGCAAATCGGTTTCGTCCTACGACAGCGGCCGTTACCCCGAAAGAATCGTCCAAGGCGCTTCTGCTGGAGGCCAACGCATGCTCGCCTCCGTCCCGCTCACCGCGATGACGAACGAGCTGCGGTCGACGACGGTCAAGCTGCCCTGGACCGGCCGACTCGCCAGCGTTCCCACCCCCGCCGGGCCCGCACCCCGGGACATCAGCGCCCCCTGCCCAGGCGACTCCGCAGCCGGTGATCGAGATCAACCGGAGGCCGACCTAGACAGGCTGCGCGCCACGACCCAGTGGGTGCCGCACGAATTCTGGATGGGGGTCGCCGAGATCGATGCTGTTCTCATCAAGGGCGTTGGCGATGTGGAAGCGGCCCGTGTCGAAGACGAACTCCACCGCCAGGGTGCCGTCCGCCATGTCAAGACTCGATGGGCGCCATTCGAGGAGCGCCACCTCACGCAACTCCTGGCCGACGAACGGCTCAAGCCGCTCGTCGACGCTGGACCACGCCGGAGTCAGCTCGAACCACTCCCAGTCGCTGATCGCAGCCGTCGTGTCGATGGCATTCCAGCCGATCGACAGCTCATCAAGCTTCCAGTGACAGATCTCCACCTGGATGCCGTCGAAGTCCAAGACGACGGGACAGTCAGCGAACCAGTCCCCGTCCTCCACGAAACGCACAATCGCGAACCTGATCAGCCGCCTGCCACCGAGCGCGGCCAGACGCGGTCCATGTTCCTCACGGATGGCTTCCAGTCCGACGAGGAAGGTCGGCTCGAAACCGGGGATACCCATCACAACAGTCCATTCTCCAGGTTCATCGCGGGATGGCCTGCGCCGGCACCGTGGTGAAGCGGCGGGGTCAGGGCGTCGCAGCACAGGGCGATGGCGTGCGGGCGTGGCGCGTTGCCGGGAGAAACGGCGTCTTGCCCGCTCGGTCGACGGGAGGGCGCACGGTTGAGGTGTTGCCGAGTTGGGCTGCGAGGGGCTTGCGTCCTTTGTTCTCACCGATGACCGGTTCGCGGGAGAAGGTGACGGGCCACGTGTTCGTCACTTCGCGTTCCGCTCGGCCTGGTTCGGGGGCACTCTGGAGGCATGTCGAACACGACGCCGGGGATGGAACGTGTGCCGGGTTCGCGGTCATGGCGCGGTGTGGCGATCGCCGCGGCAGTGGTGCTGGCCGGCTGTCTGGCGGCGGGGCTGGTGTGGTTCTTCGCCGATCCGCTGAACGTGCCCGCGGGAGTGCTCGAGATCCTGGATCAGCGGGCCAGCGTAGTTGGCATGTTCACCGGCATGATGCTCGGCGTGGCCGGGCTGATCGTCGCCGTGGTCGCGCTGCGGGCGCAACGGCGCGCCGAATCCGCCCCACCGGACGCCGAGCAGCAGACGCGAGCTCAGGTGCCGGCCGAGAGGGAGCGGTCGGTCGCCATCGCCGGCGACAACGTCTCCACCGGTGACGGCGCCCGGAACGTGCAGATGCGGGCGAAGGCCTCCGGGCAGGGCCGGGTGTACCAAGCCGGCGGCGACCAGACCATCAACGAGACGTGAGCACCCCGCCACCGGCCGACCCCCAAGACCGGCCGCCACCCGTCCAAATGAACGCCACCGCGTCCGGACACGGCCACGTCTACCAAGCGGCCGGCGACCAGACCATCACCCAGGCGACGGTGCTGCCCGCGCAGGCGCTGCGCCCCGTCATCGAGGTCGACGCGCCCCCGGCCACGATGAACGTCCCCGGCCACCAGCAGCTGTTCGTCGGACGCACGGACGAACTGGCCGCTCTGGAGACCGCCCTGCAGGCGAGCGGACCGGTGGTGGTGGCCGCGGTGCACGGACTGGGCGGCATCGGCAAGTCCACCCTGGCCGCCCGCTACGCCGGCACGCACACCGAGGTGTTCAACCCGGTGTGGTGGATCACCGCCGACAGCTCGGCCGACGTGCAGGCGGGCCTGGCCGGCTTGGCCGGCGCGCTGCAGCCGGAACTGGCCGCGGCGCTGCCGCTGGAGGCGCTGGCCGAACGGGCCACCGCCTGGCTGGCCGCCCACCGGGACTGGCTGCTGATCCTGGACAACCTCACCCACCCCGCCGAACTGGCACCGCTGCTGGCCCGCATCCCGGCCGGGCGGGTACTGATCACCAGCAGGCTAAGCCAGGGCTGGCACACCCTCGGCGCCCGCGTGCAGCGGCTGGACGTCCTGACCGAGACCCAAGCACTGGAACTGCTCACCCGAATCGCCGCCTCGGCTTCCGGGACACCGCCGGAGGCGGAGTGGGACGGGGCGGTCGAACTGGTACGCGAGCTGGGCTGCCTACCGCTGGCGATCGAGCAGGCCGCGGCCTACCTGCGGCAGAACCAGCTGTCCCCGCGCGCCTACCTGGACCTGCTCACCGCCTACCCGGCCACGATGTACGGCCAGAGCGCCGAGGGCGGCGACGCCCAGCGCACCATCGCCCGCATCTGGCGCCTCACCCTGGACAAACTCGCCCAGGTCCCACTGGCGGTGGACCTGCTGCGCATCCTGGCCTGGTACGCGCCGGAAAGCATCCCCCGCGACGTCCTGGACGGCCTGACCGACTTGGCCGTCCTGGCCAACCCACCCGACC
>NZ_JABCPZ010000231.1 GCF_013283785.1 Nonomuraea antri | reverse complement strand
AGGGCGGGCCGGGAAGCTCGGCGGCCACCCTGGCGGCGGTTTCCCGCAGCCAGATGTGCGCGGCGTCGTGCGCGTGCACGGGATGCCACCACAGGGCCTCCTGCAGCGGCACGGCCTCGAAGGGGCAGGGCAGCGTGCGTACCGGGGCGAGGCCGCGCAGCAGGTGGGCCAGCCGGTGCTGGATGAGCGCCACGCGGCGGGTGCCCGCCACCAGGGACGGCAGGAGCTGGAAACTCTGCACCGACACCTCCACGTTCGGCTCCAGACCGAGCATGGTGAGCTGCCTGGTGACCGGGGCGTCGAAGGTGCGCTGGTAGACCACCCACGGGCGGTGGGCCAGGTCGTCCATCGTGACGTCGCCGGGGTGGTCGTCCGCGACCAGGCAGACCCATTCGTCGCGGTACAGCTCGACCGCGGGCAGACCGGAGACCACGCCGTGCGGCATGAGCATGCCGTCGACTCCCGACAGGAGGGCCTGCGGGCTCTCCACGAGGTCGGGCGGCGTCTGCCGGAAGTGCAGCCGCACGCCGGGCGCCTCCTCGTGCAGCACGCGGGCCAGCCGCGCGCCGAACACGGCGATCGCGTAGTCGGAGGAGAGCAACGTGAAGTCGCGCTGCTCGGTGCCGGGCTGGAAGTCGGCCCGGCTGGTGAACAGCCGTTCCAGCACGGCGTGGGCGTTGGCGGCGGGCGCGCGCAGGGCGATGCCGAGCGGGGTCGGCTCGTAACGGTTGCCCTGCCTGACGAGGAGCTCGTCGCCGAAGTGGCGACGCAGCCTGGCCAGGGCGGCGCTCATCGCGGGCTGGCTGAGCCCGATGCGCAGGCCCGCCTTGGTGACGTTGCGCTCCTCCAGCAGGGCGCGCAGGGCGACGAGGAGGTTGAGGTCGAGGTTGCCGAGGTTCACGCGCGTATCCATGGGGTGGATGGTGGCGATCCAAAGAATCGATTTCCCTGATCTGCCTGAGATGGCTCAAGGTTATGGCATCTCATCGGAGGAAATCTCGTGGAATCATCCCCGCCCCTCGCCGGCCCGTTCGCGCTCGGCACCTTCTCCGCCGGCTCCGGTCCGGCGTTCCCCGGCCTGCTCCGCGGGGACCGCGTCCTCGACCTGAGCGGCCGCGCGCCCAGCGTGCGAGCGCTGCTGGAGCGCTGGGACGAGATGCTGCCGCTCCTGCTGGACGCCGCGGAGACGGCCGAGGAGGGCTGGTCGCCGCTCGCGGAGCTGCGCGTGCACGCCCCGGTCGAGCCCCGCCAGATCCTGCAGTCCGGCGCCAATTACCGCACCCACGTCATCGACCTGGCCGTGGCGCACGAGCCGCCGGGCGGCCGGCCCGCCGAGCGGGTACGCGCCGAGACGGCGGCGATGATGGACCGGCGCGCGGCCGAGGACCAGCCGTACGTGTTCATCGGCCTGCCGTCCTCGGTCACCGGGCCGTACGACGACGTCGTGATCCCCTCCTGGTGCGCCAAGCCGGACTGGGAGCTGGAGCTGGCCGCGGTCATCGGCCGCCGGGCCTACCGGGTGGACCGGGACGAGGCGCTCGACCACGTGGCCGCGTACACGATGGCCAACGACGTCACGGCCCGCGAACTGGTGTTCCGGCGTGACATGCCGGAGATCGGCACCGACTGGCTGCGTGCCAAGAACGCGCCCACGTTCACCCCGCTCGGCCCGTACCTGGTGCCGGCCGCGTTCGTGGACCCGGGCGACCTCCAGGTGACGCTCAAGGTGAACGGCCAGGTGATGCAGGACGAGTCCACCAAGGACATGATCTTCGACGTCGCCCGCCTGGTCTCCTACGTCTCTCAGACCGTCGAGCTGCTGCCGGGCGACCTCGTGCTGACCGGCAGCCCGGCGGGCAACGGCCTGCACCACGGCCGCCTCCTGCGGGCGGGCGACGTCATGGAGGGCACGATCACCGGCCTCGGCACGCAGCGGAACGAGTGCCGCGATGAACGCTGAGCAGGCCATCGCCGAGGCCGCGGCGAAGTACTCGAACTGGGGCCGCTGGGGCGAGGACGACGTCCTCGGCACCGTGAACTTCATCGACGACACCACCAGGGCCGCCGCGGCGCGGCTGGCACGCAGGGGCGCCGCCTTCTCCCTGTCGCAGGCGTTCGACATGAACGGCCCGCAGAACGGCTGGCGGCGGCGGACGAATCCGGTGCACACCATGCTCGACACCGGCCTCGACGCCGTCCACGGCGACCAGGGCTTCCCGCACGGATTCGGCGGCGCGGACGACGTGATCGCCATGCCGCTGCAGTGCTCCACCCAGTGGGACGGCCTCGGCCACATCTTCGACCACGGCCGCGCCTGGAACGGCCGTCCGGCCGACAAGGTCGTCACCAGCGAGGGCGACCAGGTCACCGGCATCGAGCACCTGGCCGCCCGGGTCGCGGGGCGCGGCGTGCTCCTCGACGTCGCCGCCGTGTACGGCGAACTGCCCGACGGCTTCGCCGTCACCGAGGAGCACCTGACCGCCACGGCGGAGGCCCATGGCGTCGAGATCCGCCGCGGCGACCTCGTCTGCGTCCGCACCGGCCGGCTGGCCAGGGCCAAGCGGGAAGGCTGGGGCGACTACGCCGGCGGACCCTCGCCCGGCCTGTCGTTCTGGAGCGCGGGCTGGCTGCACCGCACCGAGATCGCGGCCATCGCCACCGACACCTGGGGCTTCGAAGTGCGTCCCAACGAGTTCGACAACGCCTTCCAGCCTCTGCACCAGGTCGTCATCCCGCATCTCGGCCTGCTCGTCGGCGAGATGTGGGACCTCGACGCGCTCGCCGCCGACTGCGCCCGCGACGGCGTGCACGAGTTCTTCCTCACCGCCGCCCCGCTGCCGGTCACCGGCGCGGTGGGATCCCCCGTCAACCCCCTCGCGATCAAGTGAGACATCAAGTGAGGCTCGCATGCCCGCCATTGACAACGCCCTGATCGTCGGAAGCGGCACCGCCGGCTCCGCCCTCGCGATCCTGCTCGCCCGCGGCGGCGTCGCCGTCGACGTCGTCGAGATCGAGCCGGGCCCGACGGCGCTCGGCTCCGGCATCACGCTCCAGGGCAACGCGCTGCGGGTGCTGCGCGACCTCGGCGTGTGGGAGCAGGTGAGCGAGGTCGGGTTCGCGTTCGACTCGCTCGGCCTGCGCGCCCCCGACGGGAGCCTGATCGCCGAGATCCCCGACGCCCGCACCGGCGGCCCCGGCCTGCCGGCCACGTTCGGCATGAACCGCCCCGAGCTCGCGGCCATCCTCGCCGCGGCCGTGGCCGACGCGGGGGCCACCGTCCGGTACGGGCTCACCGCCGAGTCGATCGGCCAGGACGGCCTGGTGCGGCTGTCCGGCGGATCGACCGCCCGCTACGACCTGGTGGTGGGCGCCGACGGCATCCGCTCGCAGGTCCGCGGCCTGATCGGGATCGACGTCGCGCCCGAGCCCGTCGGCATGGGCATCTGGCGCCTGCACGCCCGCCGCCCCGAGCGGGTCGAGCGCACCGACCTCGTCTACGGCGGCCCCTGCTTCATCGCCGGCTACTGCCCGACCGGCCCCGACAGCATGTACGCCTACCTCGTCGAGCAGGCCCGCCCCCGCGAGGCCGTCGGCGACAAGGTCGCGCACATGCGCGCGCTCGCCGGAGGGTACGGCGGCGTCTGGGACGAGATCCGCGACGACATCACCGACGCCGAGCGCATCAACTACACCTGGTTCGAGTCGCTGCTGGTGGACCGGCCGTGGAACCGCGGCAGGACCGTGCTGATCGGCGACGCCGCGCACGCCTGCCCGCCCACCCTCGCCCAGGGCGCCGCCCAGTGCCTGGAGGACGCGAGCGTGCTGGCCGAGCTGCTGCTCGGCGCCGACCGGCTCGACCAGGAGCTGTTCGACACATTCATGGACCGCCGCCACGACCGGGTGAAGGCCGTCGTCGAGGCGTCGGTGCAGCTCGCCCGCTGGCAGCTCGACGGGGTGCGCGACGCCGACGTACCCGGGCTGATGGGGCGGATCGCGACGATGGTGAGCGAGCGCCCATGACCCTCACCGTGGACGTGCACGCACACGTCCTGCTGCCCGATATCGAGCAGGCGGTGGCCGGGCACCCCGGCCACGACGCCCACCGGGAGCTGGACGCCCGCCGCAACGGCCCCGACGCGCTCGCCGTGTCCGGCGCGATGATCGGCGAGCGGATCGGCCCGCTCACACGGGTGGCCGACCGGCTCGCGGCGATGGACGCGGCCGGCGTGGACGCGCAGATCGTCAGCCCCTCGCCCTCCCATTTCCACTACTGGGCGGGCCCGGAGCTCGCCGCCGAGGTGTGCCGCCTCGCCGCCGAGAAGGTGGCCGAGCACGTCGCCGAGGCGCCCGACCGGCTGCACGGGCTCGGCCTGGTCCCGCTCCAGCACCCCGCCCTCCTGACCGGCGCCCTCGATCACGCGCTCGGCCTGGGGCTGAAAGGCGTGGAGATCTCCTCGCACGCGCCGGGACGCGAGCTGTCCGACCCCGCGTACGAGCCGTTCTGGGCGCACGCCGCCACGACGGGCGCGGTCGTGTTCCTGCACCCGTTCGGCTGCACGCTGGACGAGCGGCTGGACCGCTGGTACCTGTCCAACATCCTCGGCCAGCCGGTCGAGAACGCCGTCGCGCTGTCCCACCTGATCTTCGGGGGCGTGCTCGACCGGCACCCAGGGCTGAAGCTGCTGGCCGCGCACGGCGGCGGATACCTGCCCTACCACCTGGGCCGGGCCGACCACGGGTGGCGGGTGCGGCCCGACGCCCGCGGCTGCGCTCGCGAGCCCAGCAGCTACCTGCGCGACCTGCACTTCGACTCGCTCACCCACGACCCGGCCGCGCTGCGCGAGCTCGTCCGGGTGGCCGGGCCAGAACGGGTGCTGCTCGGCTCCGACTTCCCCTTCGACATGGGCGAGGCCGACCCGGTCGCCGCCCTGCGCGCGGCCGGGCTCGACACCGCCGCCGTACGCGGCGGCAACGCCGCACGACTGTTCGATCTGAAGGACCGCACATGAGACTGATCACCCACCTGCGGCACGTGGACCTCGCCGTGCCCGACTACGACAGGCAGCGCGACTTCTACGCGGGCGTCTGGGGCCTGACCGAGGTCGCCGACGACTCCGGGATCACCTTCCTGGCCGCCGAGGGCTCGCCCGAGCAGTACGTCGTCCGGCTGCGCAAGGCCGAGGAGAAGCGGCTCGACCTGATCTCCTTCGGCGCCGCCACCCCCGCCGACGTGGACGCCCTCGCCGAGCGGCTGCGCGCGGCCGGCGTCCGGCTGGTCAGCGAGCCGGGCCCGCTCGACACCCCCGGCGGCGGCCACGGCTTCCGCTTCTTCGATCTCGACGGCCGCACGGTCGAGGTCTCGGCGGACGTCGCCGTCCGCGCGCACCGCAAGCTGGAGGCCAAGGAGTCGGTCCCCGTACGGCTCTCGCACGTCGTGCTCAACGCCCCCGACATCGACGCGACCCGCCTGTGGTACGAGACCCACCTCGGCTTCGCCCTGTCCGACACCCTCGCCCACCCCCGCATGGGCCAGGTCATGCACTTCATGCGCTGCAATCCGCAGCACCACAGCATGGCCATCGCCCGCGGCCCGCACGCCTCGCTGCACCACATCAGCTTCGAGCTGCGCGGCCTCGACGAGTACATGCACGGGACCGGCAGGCTGCTGCGCGCCGGCGTGCGGATGATCTGGGGGCCCGGCCGCCACCTGGCCGGCGACAACACCTTCTCCTACTTCCTCGACCCGCACGGCAACACCGTCGAATACACCACCGAGCTGGAGGAACTGGACGAGGACGCCTGGCACCCGCATGTCTACGACTTCTCCCAGCCCGAGGTGACCGACCAGTGGGGCACCGCCAACCCCATGAACGAACTGGTCGCCAAGGAGTCGTTCAACGACGTCGACCGCGGCGTGTTCGTCGCACCTCCCGTCTGATGCGCCTGGCCACCTACGTCCATGACGGCCGCACCCGCGCCGGCGTCGTGGACGGCGACACGATCAGGCCGCTGCCCGACGGGATCGGCCCGCTGGACGTGCTCGGGAACGTGCCCCGGGGCGTGTCCGGGGTCGTGTCCGGGGTCGTGTCCGGGGACGTGCCTGGGGTCGTGTCCGGGGACGTGCCGACCGGCGAGCCGGTCCCGCTGGCGGACGTGCGGCTGCTGGCGCCGGTCCAGCCGCCCACCATCCGCGACTTCGTCGCCTTCGAGGAGCACGTCGAGGGCGTGCGCAGGAGCATCGACGGCCGCGGCGGCGTGCCCGACGCCTGGTACGAGGCCCCCGCCTTCTACTTCACCAACCCGTACGCGGTCGTCGGGCCGTACGACGACGTGCCGGTCCCGCCCGGCTGCCGCGCCTTCGACTTCGAGCTGGAGGTCGCCGCCGTCATCGGCGCACCGGGCCGCGACCTCACGCCAGAACAGGCCCGCGACCACATCGCCGGGTACACCATCATGAACGACTGGTCCGCCCGCGACCTGCAGCGCCGCGAGATGCAGGTCAACCTGGGCCCGGCCAAGGGCAAGGACACCGCCACCACGCTCGGCCCGTGGCTGGTCACCGCCGACGAGCTGGAGCCGTACCGGGACGCGGGCGGCTTCCTGCGCCTGGCACTCACCGTCAGCGTCAACGGCACGGTGATCGGCCGCGACCTGCTGTCCAACATGAGCTGGCCGTTCGAGGACCTCGTCGCCTACGCCTCCCGCGGCACCTGGGTGCGCCCCGGCGACGTGCTCGGCTCCGGCACCTGCGGCAACGGCGGCTGCCTGGCCGAGCTCTGGGGGCTGCGCGGCGAGCAGGACCCGCCACCGCTCCGGCCCGGGGACGTCGTCGAGATCACCGTCGAAGGCATCGGATCCGTACGCAACACCATCGTCGCGGGCACGGCCCCCGTACCGATCCCGAAGGCCACCCCCCGCCCCAGGGAACGTCCGCGCTGAACGTCCGCGCTGACCGTCTGCGCTGACCGTCTGCGCTGACCGTCTGCGCTGAACGTCCGGCGGGAGCCCAGGCAGGTGACGTGGCCGGGCTGTCCCGGCTCTCACCCTCTGCCCTGCTCGCGCATCGACCGGTGACGCCGGGCACGTGTCTTCCCGCAGGTGGCGCGGGCCGCCGCCGAATCCACCGCCGCCCTCATCACCACCGGGGACCAAAGCGCGGGCACGGCCCGCCTGGTCAGCCTGCCGCCCAGGACGGACGCAACCGCCAACTGAAACCGCACACGCGCCGGGCAGCACGCTGGTCGCAACGGGCCTGCCCCGCGGGTTTCCGCCAACACTGATCAATCCCGCCGCAATCCTCTTCGTCTCCCTGGTGGCCGCGGACATGTAGCTATGGACCTGCTTGCGCATCTTTCGATGTTGGATTGGCTGGATACCCGGATAGTGCCGGACAGCCAGTGCCATGGTGCCGTTCCCCAGGTCGAGGTTGAGACCGGAGTGTGATGTCAGACGTCGACGCCCGACATCACACTGCATCAGGCTCTGGCGAGCCCGACCGGGGAGCTGACGGTGAAGTAGGTTGCCTCGGTCTCGGAGGCGATCGTCACTGCCTCGCCTGCCGGCCATCGCACGTAGGTTCCTGTCTCGACCTTGTGCGTCCCCTGGCGCCCATTTCGCCCAGAACGTCGCGAGCTGCTTGCGGCCCGCATCGTTGAGCGCGTAGAACTTGCGCGGTGGGCCCACCCGGACGGTCGTTTCGTTACCTGGACGAGGCCATTCTTCTCCAGTCGCAGCAGGATGGTGTAGACCGTGCCTTCGACGACGTCGGCGAAGCCGAGGTCGTCGAGCCGGCGCGTGATGGCTATCCGTAGGTCTCCTCGCCGCCGATGATTTCCAGCACGCAACCCTCAAGCGTGCCCTTCAGCATCTCTGTCGGGTCATGCATCGAGAGTCCTCTTCAGTTCCGGTACTCGGTGGCGCCGAGTACCGCGATGCAGGAGCACGTAGTAGCGGCCGAGCTGCCCAGCAAGCGGCGAGCAGGGGCTGTGGGAGCGATTCGACTCGTCGGCGCCGCGCTCACCGTGGCAAGTGAGGGGCTGGGAGGTGTTGCCGCAGGGAGCGCTGGAGTGCAGACCGAAGGGGATCGCGTCGTCGTCCTTGACTTCGCTTTGAACCGGGCCGACAGGCGGTCCTCGACGAGGAACGGGCACCGCGTGACGCGTCGAATGCGAATCGGAGATGTATGGGGGCGGGCCTTCCCAGGTGGTCCGGGTCCGCAGCACGAACAAGATGCTCTGCAAGGCCAGCCGCTTGGTCCTGGCCGGCGGAAGCACTGTTGACCAGGCGGTGGCGGCTCGATCATCTCTGATGGTTCGTCTCTGCCGCCCAGGGCGGCCAGGTCGTGGCCGTCCTGGGCTTCTCTCGTTCACAGGGAAGGCTCTCGCGCGCCGGTTCCTGACGGAGGAAGCTGGGGCCTTGATTCGTTGATCGGCGGGTTTTGTGAACAGGACGCCTGGACCGGGCTGGGTGGTCGACAATGTCGCGGTGTCGACTCATGTGATTTATGCGGATCTGAGGAAGCCTGATGCGCTGGATCCTGCTTCGTGGGCAGCGATCCAAGATCCTTTTGTTCGGCTGAAGAAGGCTGTCGGCGACCGGGACCGGCCGCTCGTCGTTGGGTCGGCGAAGGAACTGGTGGAGGCCACCGCCCGGGTGGTTCTGCAGGCACGGGGCAACCCGGCCGGCAGCGGCGAAGAGTACGCGAAGGTCCTGGGCGCCGCACACCGAGCCATCGAGCATCAACCGGGGCCAGACATCGCGAAGGATGCCGCGGTGCGGCAGGCGGCGGATGCGGCTCGCAAACTCGCGGGCTTGCTTCGAGAGTTCCGTAACTCCTACGGCACGGGTCACGGCCGCTCGACGCTCCAGCCGATCGAGGACGAAGTCCTCGAAACCTGCATCGACGGCGCCCTGCTGTGGGTTCGCTGGGCGCTTCGCCGCCTGCAGAGCGTGCTCATCGGAGCGCTCCAGCCACTGATCAATGATCTGCGGACTGGCACGTTCAGCTCGGGGAGCTTGGCTACGCGCCTGCAGGCTGCGGACCTCCCGCACCTCGCACCGGAAGACCGGCGAGCTCTGGGCCTCGCCGTGGGGCAGCGAGCTGCGAACAACACCTTCACCGTTCGCATCGACGGAGTCGAAGCATGTGCTGCCAGTCAAGACGACGTCGCCTGGCCATTGGAATACCGGGAAGGACTCGTGGAAGGCCTGTTCATCGATCAATTCGGTCAACTGCAGGTCGATGAGCACGTCTATGGCGTCAAGCTCGCGGCTGAGGTGCTGTCCCCGCACCCTGACCAGGCTCAGGTGTTACACGACCTCAAAGAGAAGCTGCTGACCGCCGCGTGGTCCACGACCATCGTGAACCGATGGGCACAGGTGGTGGCCGAAATGCGTCTACACAGCAGGCTGCTGCGGGAGGAGGACGCTCGACAAGCCTGGGCGGCGATCGCGGACTTCATCGAATCGACGGGCACGGCCCACAAGTCGGGCGGGTCATCGTAGGGATGGATGGCCGTTGCCTCCAGTCCTGGCGTGCAGGGAGAGCCGGTCCGAACCACACAAGCCGGCTGCCGACGGCACCCGATCACTCCGAACCCGCCCGTCTGGCCTGGTCAAGTGGCCTTGAGGTCACGGCGTTGGAAGGCGGCCATCCCTGCCAACGCAAGCGCCAGTGTGATCGCCGCCAGCCAGGTGAGCGGCACGACGTTCACCGATCCTCCTGGCGCTTGTGGCAGGTGCGCGAAGGGGGACAGGTTGCGCAGCCAGGCGTCGAGCTGGAGCAGTTCGCCGAACTGGCCGAGCAGCGCGAAGGCGACCAGCGCCGCCCACGCGAGCCCGGTCAACCGAGGCAGCGCGCCGAACAGCAGCATCGCGATCCCGGCCAACGTCCAGGCGGCGGGCACGTGCACCAGCGCGGCGCCAGCCAGCCGCGCGGTCTGCTCGACCGGCTCGCCGATGCGGATGCCGTGGGCGAGGCCGATGGCCAGCCCCGCGGCCGTCAGGATCACCAGGGTGCCGGCCAGCGCCACGGTCAGGTGGCCGGCCGTCCATCTCCAGCGGGGAACCGCGGTGGCCAGCACGGGCTCGGCACGCACGGCCGCCTCCTCGCCTTGTAAGCGCAGCGTGGCCTGTACCGCGTAGGCGCCCGCCACCAGGGAGAGCAGCCCGAGCTGGGCGGCCAGGAACGTGTCGATGAGCGCACCGGCACCGCCCAGCAGCGCCAGGGCCGCGGCGATCTGCGCGTTGTCGCGGACCAGGTCGCCCACGCTTTGCGCCAGCGACCCGAACATCGCCCCCACCGCGGTGAAGCCGACCGTCCAGCCGAGCAAGGCGCTCCGCTGCAGCCGACAGGCCAGCGCCAGCGGGCCGGCCAGCGAGCGCGCGGCGTCACGCGGGCCCGGCCGCGGTGGCATCAGCCCGGCGCCGAGGTCACGACGGCGTGCCAGCACCGCGGCCGCCGCGACCAGCAGGAGTGCGGCTGCCACGAACAGGACGGCCACCTGCCAGCGTTCACCGGCGAAGGCCCGCACCCGCTGCGCCCAGCCCAGCGGGGACAGCCACGACAGCGCCTCCATCCCGGCCGCGTCGCCCACGGCTCGCAGCAGGAACGCCAGGCCCAGCGCCGCCAGCGCGATGCCGTTGGCGGTGCGGGCATGCGCGGTGAGCTGCGCCGCCACGACCGCGACCCCGGTGAAGAACCACCCGGTGCCCGCCACCGCCAGGCCGAGGGCGAGCGCGCCGCCGGCGGGCAGGCCCTGACCGGTCAGGGCGAGGGCGATGAGCAGGCCGATGAGCAGGTTGGCCCCGCCGGCCACGAGCACCGCGGCCGACGCGAGCGCGTGCCGTCCCACGGCGCAGGCGCCGATCAGCTCGGCCCGGCCGCTCTCCTCCTCGGCCCGGGTGTGCCGGGTGACCGCGGTGATGCTGATCAGCGCGGCCAGCACGGAGGCGATGGTGGTCGCGCGCCAGGCGGTCAGCCCGCCCACCGAGGAGGCGTCGAACACGGGGCCGGTCAGCGCCTGCAGAGCGGGGGTGGAGCCGATGGTGACGCCCAGCGCCAGGCGCTGGCCAGCCTGCGGATACAGCTCGCCGATGGCCGAGGCGGTGGCCGCGACCGTGACGACGATGGCGACGATCCACACCGGCAGCAGCACCCGGTCGCGGCGCAGCGCCGGCCGGACCAGGGTGAGGGTGCCGGTCATGGGGTGACCTGGTAGTGGCGCAGGAACAGCTCCTCCAGCGTCGGCGGCTGACAGGTCAGGCCGCGCACGCCGGCGTCGAGGAGCAGGCGCAGCGCGCTGTCGAGCCGGTCCGGCTCCACCTGCAGACGTACCCGCGAGCCGGTGACCTCCAGGACGTGCACGCCCTCCAGCGTCGCCAGCCCGGCCGGGACGTGGTCGAGCTCGGCGGTGACGGACGTGCGGGTCAGGTGGCGCAGCTGGGCCAGGGTTCCGCTTTCGACCGCGCGGCCGTCACGGATGATCGTGACCTGGTCACACAGCGCCTCGACCTCGGACAGGATGTGGCTGGACAGCAGCACGGTCCGCCCGTTGCCTCGTTCCTCGGCGATGCAGGCGCGGAAGGCGGCCTCCATCAGCGGGTCCAGCCCGGAGGTGGGCTCATCGAGCAGCAGCAGCTCCACGTCGGAGGCCAGGGCGGCGATCAGCGCCACCTTCTGCCGGTTGCCCTTGGAGTAGGCGCGGCCCTTCTTGGTGGGGTCGAGGTCGAAGTGCTCCAGGAGCTGGGCCTTGCGTCGCGAATCGAGGCCGCCGCGCAGCCGTCCGAGCAGGTCGATGGCCTCGCCGCCGGACAGCGACGGCCACAGCATCACGTCTCCCGGCACGTAGGCCAGCCTCCGGTGCAGCTCGACCGAGTCCCGCCACGGGTCGCCGCCGAGCAGCTCGGCGTGGCCGCCGTCGGAACGCAGCAGGCCGAGCAGGATCCGCAGCGTGGTGGTCTTGCCCGATCCGTTCGGGCCGAGGAAGCCGTGCACCTCGCCCCGCTGAACGGTGAGATCGAGGCCGTCGAGCGCACGGACCGCGCCGTAACGCTTGGTCAGGCCATGGACGAAGACGGCAGGCATGGGCGCCTCCCTGAAGCCGGTCTGTCAGGACGTTGCCGACCAGGCTTCCCGGCGCACCATGATTGACGGTAACAGCGCAAAGCGGGCCACGCCAGAGTGCGAGGCCGTTCGACGAGTCGTCAGCCGACGATGACCTTCTCCTCCGGAAGTTCGTAGCGATGTTGGCGCTCCTTCAGCGCCAGCGCCGAGCCCATGGTCAGCGGCCCGATCCGGCCCACGAACATGAGCAGCACCAGCAGCAACTGCCCCGCAGGCGTGACGGCGGCGGTGATCCCCGTGGACAGTCCCACCGTGCCGAAGGCCGAGACCGCTTCGAACAACACCTGGTCCAGGCTGTGCGGGGTCAGTACGAGCAGCACCCAGGTAGAGACGGCGACGAGGCCGATGCTGATGGCAGTGATCGAGACTGCCTGTCGCTGAGCGGAGTCGCTGAGACGGCGGTGACCGACGTTGACGCGGGGTTCGCCGCGCAGCTCCGCCCAGATGATGAAGGCCAGTAGCCCGAACGTGGTGACCTTGATGCCGCCGGCGGTGCCCGCGCTGCCACCCCCGATGAACATCAGCACATCGGTGGCCAGCAGGCTCGACGGATACATCTGCGCGATGTCGAGGCTGTTGAATCCCGCCGTGCGTGGCATGACACCGGTGAAGAAGGCGGCCAGCAGCTTGCCAGGGCCGTCGAGCTTGCCGAGGGTGGCGGGATTGCGCCACTCGGTGATGAGGAAGACCAGCGTGCCTGCCACCAGCAGGATGAGAGTCACGCCGACCGTGACGCGGGTCAGGATCGTCCAGCGGCTCGGCCGACGCCAGGAACGGGCCAGCTCGAACACCACGGGGAAGCCCAGCCCGCCGACGATCACGGCGGCGGCGATGGGAAGGCAGATCCACGGGTCGGTGACGAACCGCATCAGGTTGTCCGGCCAGAGCCCGAAGCCGGCGTTGTTGAACGCCGACACCGCGTGGAATCCGCCCAGGTACACGGCCGCTCCCAGCGGCTCGCCATATCCGATCACAAAACGGGCGGACAACACCACGGCAACGACAGCCTCGCAGGCCAGGCTGAACAGCACGATCTTGCCCACGACCCGCCGGACGTCGGACATGCTGAACGTCTTGGTCTCCGCCTGAGCGAAAATGCGCGTGCGCAGCCCCAGCCGACCGGCCACCAGCAGAGTGAACAGTGTGGCCAGCGTCATGATCCCCAGTCCGCCGGCCTGGATCAGACCGGCGATCACCAACTCGCCGAACATCGACCAATGCGAGGCGGTGTCCACCACCACCAGGCCGGTGACGCAGACGGCGGAGGTCGCGGTGAACAGCGCGGTCAGCCAGCCCGCCGAACTGCCGGAGGTCGTGGCGATCGGTAAGGTCAGCAGGACGGTGCCCAGCAGGATCGCGGCTGCGAAACCGGTCGCGATGACCTGTGCCGGGTGACGGAACTGCCCGAGGGCCGACGCCCATCTCTTTCTCATGATGTTGTCTCCGCTAGGACGTCAGGCGAGGTAACGCAGCCACAGGTACGGCACGCACAGCGCGATCGTCACCAGCGTGACGACCAGGCCGTACCTGGTGAACTGCCAGAAGCTGATCGGGTGACCGTTGCGGGCGGCGATGCCCAGGATGACCACGTTCGCCGCCGCGCCGACGGCGGTGGCGTTGCCGCTGGGTGGCGTCGGCGGCCGCCTCGGAGATCCGGCCGATCACCTTGGTGTGCATCAGCGCGCCGACCATGACGAACAGCCCGGCGAAGAAGACCAGGGTCGGCCATTCCACCTCGCGCAGCGCGTCCTGGGTGGTGACCTTGGTGGCCGCCACCAGGATGGCCGCGCCCAGGATAGCCATCACGGGCGGACGGCTGGTAATGCAGCACGAACGCCACCATGACCAGTGCCGGCACCGTCGGCGACTGCCACAGCAGGCGCGAGTCGGCGATCGCGTCGCGCTCGTTGAGCGTCATGATCTCCGCCGCCCGCTCCGGGTCATAACGGAAGGACTTGCGGAACAGGATTCGGCACAGCCCGATGAACACCGCCGGCCGCAGCACCTGAGTGCCCGGCAGGATCGTCAAAGGCAGGCCGTGGCTGTCGACCACGATGAGGCCGGGCAGCTTCTGCTCGGCCAGCAACCGGGCGGCCTCGCTGATCAACGTGTCTGAGGTGACGGTGGGGAAGGGGGCAGCTAGGTCGCGCGCATGCATCGGCAACCTCTCAAGATCGGCAATTGGATTGCCGACCAGACTTCCCGGCACACCTGTCAAGAACCTATCAATAGCCCTCAACTGAGCTGGCGATGGGAGTAGCTTGAAAACATATGACGGATTTAGTTTTATGGACGCATGGCGGGAAGTGCCCGCCACAAGGACTTGAAGGAGCGTCACCCGTGGACCTGTTCGCCGACTTCCTCGCTTGGGCCTGGCCGCGCCACCTCAACCCGATCAGCTGGTACATCCGGCCCCTGTTCTTCCTGCCGATCGCCTACTTCTGCTGGACCCGCCGCCCGGCCGGGCTGGCCGTCACCATCGCGGCCATGCTGTCGAGCTTCTTCTGGTTCCCGGCCCCCGCTCCGGGCGAGATCGATCCGAAGATCGCCGGAGTGCTGGAGATGGAGAAGGAACTGTTCGCCGACCCCACCTGGATCACCTGGGTGACACTGCCGCTCATCCCGGCGCTGATCGGCGGTCTGTGCGCGGCGTTCTGGTTCCGCTCGATCGGCTGGGGGCTGGTCGTCATCGACGGCGGCCTGGCCTTGAAGATCGCCTGGACGATCGCCAACTCCGGCAGCGACGGCCTGGCCACCGTGCTACCGCTCGGACTCGGCGCGATCGCGATGACCGCCGTCATCGTCGTGATCGCCCGCTGGAAGGGCCTGCGCCTGGCCCTGCGCGGCTGAACACACGCCCATCTGAAACCATACGAACGAAACGTTCACACGGAGAAAGGCTTGCCGCCATGCCACCCGCGTTCACCGCCGAGGAGAAGACCCGGATCACCGCCCTGCTGCTGGAGACAGGCCGGCACCTGTTCACCTCCCAGGGGCTGCGCAAGACCAGCCTGGAGGAGCTGATGGCCCCCACCGGCGTGGCCAAAAGCAGCTTCTACGTCTTCTTCGACTCCAAGGAGGACCTGTACCTGGAGCTGATGGTGCGCCAGTCGGCCGAGGTCAAGCGCAAGGTCATCGACGCCGCCCTGCTCAGCGCCCCCGACCCGCGCGAGGGGCTGCGCCGCTTCCTGCACGCCACCCTCGACGAGCTGTCGGCCAACCCGCTGTGGCGTCGCCTGATGACCCACCCCGAGGAGATGCAGGCCGTGGCCCGCAAACTCGACCCGGCCCGCATCACCGCCATGGCCGACAATCCCGTCACCGCGCTGAACGACTACCTCACCCGCCACCAGGGCGACCTCGTGGCGGCCGACCCTGCCGTGATCACCGGCGTCCTGCAGTGCGTGCTGCTGGTCCCCATGTTCGCCGACCGCCTCGGCGACCCCGCCCAGTTCCCCAAGATCCTCGGCCTGCTCGTCGACATCGTCGCCGCAGGACTCACATCTCAGAAGGAATGACGGTCATCTACGACGCAGCCGAACGCCTCGGCATCCTGCCCGACCTGGCGGAACGGCACATCGCCCCCGACCGGATGCTCTACGTCAAACGCGACAGCAGCACCCGCTTCACCCTGCCGGGACAGACCGTGCGGGCCATGCTCGGCGAGCGCGCCATCAACCTGCTGCGCGGCGACATCGAGGACGTCCTGTACCAGCGGGTGCGCGACCACGCCGAGATCCGGTTCGGCACCACCCTCACCGCCGTCACCCAGGACGACCTCGACGTGCGCGTCACCTTGTCCGATGGGACCGTCGAGACCGCCGACCTGCTCGTCGGCGCCGACGGCCTGCACTCGAAGGTCCGGGCACTGGCCTTCGGCCCCGAAAGTGACTACCGCCTGGACCTGGACCACATGGTCGCGGTGTTCATGATGGACCAGCGCCCGGCCGTCGTCCCGGAAGGCGCCTCGGCCACGTTGACCGCCACTGGCCGCACGCTGGCCGTCATCGACCTTGGCCACGGACAGGCGGGCGCCTTCTTCGGCTACCGCACCGACAACGTGGCCCGCGAACTGGCCGACGGCCCCCAGATCGCCCTGCCCCGCGTCTACGGCGACATCGGCTGGGCCGCCCCCGAGGCGCTGCGGCAACTGCCTGGCGACGAGTCCGTCTACTTCGACTCCATCAGTCAGATGGTCCTGCCTCGCTGGAGCCAGGGCCGGATCGTGCTGCTGGGCGATGCCGCCTGGTGCGTGTCCCTGTTCGCCGGCTACGGCTCCTCCCTCGCGGTCGGCGGCGCGGACCTGCTCGGCGACATGCTCGCCGCCCACGTCGACGACGTGCCCGCCGCGTTGGCCGCCTGCGAGGCCCAGTTGCAGCCAGAGGCGGAACGCAAGCAGCGGCTCGGCCGCCGGGTCAAGGGTCTCTACGCGCCCGCCGACCCCTTCCGGCTGTGGCTGCGCGACCTGCCCCTGCGGATGGCATCCTGGACGCCGGTCGGCCGGCTGATCGAGCGCCGCCTGCAGCTCAAGGGGTGAAGCGGCGGTGCCGCTCGTTGATCAGAGAGAGCGTACGAATCGGCGGGCGGCGAGTCTCCTTTGCCCTGTAGGGGCACTAACCGTACTAATGATGCACAACCCCATCAGGTTTGTGCCGGGTGACAGGAGCTTCTCGTGAGTGCGACCAGTGAGCCGGCCATCCCCGCGGTGGTCGACAGCCCGGCGCGGCCGACGGAGCCAGGCAGCCGCCTGACCCGCTGGTTGCTGGAGCACCGGGTGCAGCAGCCGGTCGGCCCGGAGACCGAGGAGGGGCACGCCAAGCCGCAGCCGTGGTGGAAGGTGATGTGCCTGACCGGCGTCGACTACTTCTCCACGCTGGCCTACCTGCC
>NZ_JABCPZ010000230.1 GCF_013283785.1 Nonomuraea antri | reverse complement strand
GCCCTGTGCGTCCTCCGGGTGGAGGTCGCACAGGGCCCGGGTGGGGTCACAGGCCGGGACGTACCGCGCCCGCGAACGACGCCTTGCGCCACCCGCTGAGCTTGTCGATGCGCACCCGTTCGCCCGTTCGCGGCGAATGGATCATCTTGCCGTTGCCGACATACATGCCCACGTGGCCGAGCCCACGGAAGAACATCAGGTCGCCCGGCCGCAGACTCCGCCAGGACACCTTGTTCTTGATGCGCGCGAACTGGCTGCTCGCCACGCGCGGGAGCTTCACCCCGGCCTTGCGCCAGGCGTACTGGACGAGGCCGGAGCAGTCGAACGAGCCCGGTCCGGTGCCGCCGTACCGGTACGGGTCACCGATCTGGCCCTTGGCCACGGAGACGGCCTTACGGGCCTTGACCTTCTGGCGGGCGACCTTGGCCGTCCTGCCGGACGCGGCGGTCTTCGCGGCGGTCTTCGCGGCCGCCGCCGCCGTCGTGGTGCCGGTCGTCGAGCCACTCGTCGAGCCGGTCGTCGAGCCGGACGTCGCCACGCTCGTCGTCCCTACCTTCGCCGGGGCCTTGATCTGGGCCTGAGCCGTGGGGGCATGGAGGACCAGACCTCCGGCCGTCACGGTCATCGTGAGCGCTACGCCACTCAGGGCAAGGCGGGACAGACGGGGGTTATTCGGGGAGGTAGACAGGATTTCTCCTAGAGTCTTCCACGAACGCCTACCGGGTTAGCTGACGGATTCGGGCCTGGAAGTCGCCCTACGGCGCGCTACGCGCCGATTCACCCCTGATCCCGCGCACGGGATCGATGGGTCCCCGGTTCCGTGCCTCCTGGCTGCACGGATTCGGCAGGCCGCCGCCTGATGTGTCGCTGTGGGGATGGGTCGGCGGCGACCGACGGATGGTCTATCTGGTTCACATCGGGGGGACCGATGCGGGTTCGCGGCGACATGGCGTGTTCGCCGCGACGCCAGAAGCTACGCCGAAAGGTCAAGGATCGGCAAAGTCGAAGTCAGGTTGTAAAGATCAGATAAAGGAGTGAGTAAAGGCTGAAATCCCTGATAAATCAGGGGGCGGCATTCGACAATTGTGACCCTTCTCACACTTCGCCACGCACCCGTGAGTCAGGTGTCAATTGTCGCGTACGTCACATTCGACGCGCCGCTATCCTCAGGCCCGTCGCGGGCAGGGTCCCGGCCGCGATGCCCGCCCGTTCGGCCTGCCAGAGCCGCTCCACAAGCCGCATATCCGGATTCTGGAATTTCCCTCCGATATATCGGGTCAAATATGGTTCTGGGCGCATATCCGTAATCTCGAATCGGTCCGCCACCGCGTTCACCATGGCCTCGCCCGTCGCGTGATCGCCGTGCGCCTCCCGCCACCGCGCGTACGGCTCCGGACCGGCCCCGGCCCCCGTCCCGGCCGGCTCCGCGCCGTCCGGCGACGATCCGGCGTCGTAGAACCACGCGGCCGCCGCGCGGTCGGCGCGGTCCCAGGCGAACTCGTCGAGCAGCAGCACGCCGCCGGGCGCCAGCAGGTCCCGCGCCCGGTCGAGCGCCGCCTCGACCGGACGCATGTGATGCAGCGAGAGCGACATGACCACGACGTCGAAGCGCGCCGCGCCGGGCGGATCGGCCGGCGCCGTCATGTCCGCCACCCGCGCGGGCACCCCGGCCGCCCGGGCGGCCGCCACGGCCTCCGGCGACACGTCCACGGCGGTGACCAGGTGCCCGAGCCGCATGAGCGCGGCCGCCAGTTCCCCGCGCCCGCACCCGGCGTCGAGCACCCGGGCGGGCCGCCGGGGCAGGAACGCGCCGAGCCAGGCGAGCTGATGGTTGTCGATCGTCTCCATGCCGCCCAGCATGCGACGCCCGAGCCATGACGACCACTGCGGGTCGAGCATGTGAGCCATAAGCTGGACGCATGCTCGATCTCTGGTCGCTGCGGGTGCTGGCCGAGGTGGGCGAGCACGGCTCGTTCTCGGCGGCGGCCGAGGCGCTGTCGATGACCCAGCCGGCCGTCTCGCGGCAGATCGCCGCCATGGAGCGGCACACCGGCGTCCGGCTGTTCGACCGGCTGCCGCGCGGCGTGCGTCCCACCGACGCCGGTCGCGCCGCGCTGGAGCAGGCCGCCGAGATCCTGGCCGGCGTGCGGCTCTTCGAGACGCGGCTGCGTGCCTTCGCCACCGCCCGGGCGGGCCGCGTGCGCGTGTCGGCCTTTCCCAGCGCCGCGACGAGCTACCTGCCCGCCCGCTTCAGCGCGTTCGCCCGCACCCATCCGGACGTGTCGCTCTCGCTGCACGTCACGACGGGCGTCACGACCCCGTGGGCGGCCTCCTGGACGGCACGGCCGACCTCGCCCTGCACACCTCCTGGGACACCCCGCCCCCGCCCGGCATCGTCCTGACACGCCTGCACGAGGACGATCTCCTGGTCGCGCTGCCCGCCGCGCACCCGCTGGCGCGCGGCGACCGGGTGCGGCTGCGCGACCTGGCCGGGCTGCCCTGGATCGACGGCACCCACCCGGACTGCCTGGGCCCGGTCTCCGCGCTCACCGCCGCGCTGGCGAGGCGCCGCGCATCAGCCACGTCTGCGACGACTGGAACGGCCGCCAGGGGCTGGTGGCGGCCGGCGTGGGCGTGATGCTCCATCCGTCGATCGCCGGACGTGACACCGTGCGGCCCGACATCCGCCTGCTGCGGCCGTCCCCGGCGCTGCCCGCCCGGACGGTCCACGCCGCCACCCTGCCCGCCGATGGCCGTCCGCCGGCGGTGACCGCCTTCCTGGCCGCGCTCGGGCCCGGGTGACGCGTCCCGCTACGGGCGGATCGCCCCCATCAGGGGGCGGCCGTAGTCGGACAGGTTGACCACCTTCACCACGTCACCGGTCTGCGGCGCGTGGACGATCTTCCCGCCGCCCGCGTAGATGCTCACGTGCCCGAGCCCCTCGCTGAAGATCAGGTCACCGGGCTGCAGGGCGTCCAGCGACACCCGGCGGCTGGCGCCCCACGCCCACTGCTGCCAGGTGGTCCTGGGCAGTGACACGCCGCCGGCCCGCCAGGAGGCCTGGGTGAGCCCGGAGCAGTCGTAGCCGCGCGGACCCGTGCCGCCGTACACGTAGGGCTTGCCGACCTGCGCGTACGCGAACCGCAGCACCGCGCCGGCGTTGCCGGAGGCCGAGCCGGTGTACTTGATGCCGGGGCTGTTCGGGTCGCCGCGCTTGTAGGCGCCCAGGTCGTCGAGGATCTCCTTCTGCTTGGCGATCAGCTTGAGAATCTCGGCGCGTTCCTTCTCCACCTTGTCGCGCTCGCCGTCGGCCTCGGACAACGCCTGCTCGGCGTTGTCACGCTCGGTCTTGAGCCCGCGGTTCTCCCGGTCGAAGGCGGCCAGCCGGCCGGCCCGCTCCTGGGAGAGCTGCCCGGCCAGGGCCATGCCGTTGAGCAGGTATCGCGGGTCCTCCGCGCCGACCATGGCGGGCCAGGTGGTGACGTCGCTGCCGAGCTTGTAGTTGTCGACGGCCATGGTGATGACCAGCGTGCGCAGGTTCGCCACGGTCTCGAGCTTCTTCTCGTAGCGGGCGTTCAGCTTGGTGTACTTGGCCTTGGCCTTCTTGTACGCCTCGGTCGCCGTGTTGTACCGGTCGACGACCTTGTCCGCCGTGTCGTTGAGCTTGGCGAGCTTGGCCTTGGCCTGCTTGATCGTGGGCTTCGGGTCGGCGGCGGCCGTGCCCAGGGGGGACAGCAGCAGTACGACCGTTAAACCCGTCGCCACCGGCACCCGGCCAAACCTCACAGCGTCGCCTCCCAGGGAACACATCTGGGGCGAAATAGTACAGAAGTTGCGGGTGGGGTAACTCCCAATCCGACTAATTCGTAACCTAGGCCCGGCCGAGCCTGCGCAGCAGCAGACCAGACGGAACGGGTCTGGCTCCCATGCGGCGCACCGACTCGGCCACCTCGCGGTCGGACGACACCACCGCGATGGCGCGGCCGGGCGGCTCGGCCCTGACGAGCTGGCGGATGAGGTCGTCGGCGATCTCGCCCGGCGCGCTGAACAGCACCCGCACCCCGCGCGGCGCCACGACCTGCACCGGCGCGTTGAGCTCGGCGCCGTCGAAGACGACCGTGACCTCGACGCGGGTCTGCGCGACCAGGCCGCCGAGCCCGGTCATCAGCCGGTTGCGCTGGTCGGCGAGGGTGTGCGAGCCGTAGCCCGTCTTGGTCACGTTGTAGCCGTCGATGATCAGGTGGACCTGCGGCAGCGCGAGGAGCTGGTCGAGCAGCTGCGGGTCGTCGTCGGCCAGCGCGCGGGCCGGGACGCCGCGCACGCCGGGGCGCTCACCGGTGATCGCGGCCACGGAGTCGGCGGGGCGGCTGATCGTGCTGGGCAGCGCGAGTTCCCTGCGCAGCCCGGCCGAGGCGTCCTGCAGCGCGTCGAGCAGCACGCGGATGCGCGCGTCCTCGATGCTCCTGCCCTCGCGGGCGGCCCGGCGCGAGGCTTCGAGCTGCTTCTCGACGTCGGCCAGCCGCTCGCGCAGCCGCCGCAGCTCGGACTCGCCGGCGCTGCCCGCGGCCGTGGCGGCGGTGCGCGCCTCGTCGGCGGCGTGTTCCATCTCCTCGGCGCGGCGCACCGCGCCCTTGGCCCGCTCGCGGGCCTCGTGCAGTTTGCGGCGCAGGTCGGAGTTCTCCGCGCGGGCGGACTTGAGCTGCTCACGCAGCCGGTCGGACTCCTCCTTGGCGGCATTCTTCTGCGCGGCGAGCTGCTCGCGCAGCCGCGTGACGACCTCCTCGCGCTCGGAGCCCTCGGCGGCGACCGCCGACTGCTCCAGGTCCGCGCGGGCGGTCTCGATCATCTCCGCCCAGCCCGGCGGCCTGGTCAGGTACGCCGCCGCGGCCACCAGCACCGGGTCGGCGGCGGGCGGCACGTTGCCCTCGGCCAGCGAGGCGACCAGCTCGGGCCAGCCCGCGGCGACCGACTCCGCGACGGTCTCGCGGAACTCCTTGTCGTTCTCCAGCTGCGCCGCGATGGGCGCGCCGCCCAGTTTGGCGCGCTTGCGCGGGTCGAACTTGGAGATGCCGCGCAGCGGCGGAGGGACGGAGACAGCGGGCATCGACCCGAGGACTTGCGCCGCCAGGTCGACCACGTTCAGCCGCACCTGCTCGGGAAGCGGGCGAGAGAGGCCTTCACCCGCTGAGCTCATCCACTTGTCCCTTCGTACATGCCCTTTCAGACAAGGGTACGGCTGCCGCGTACCTGACCGTAACGGCAGCCCACCTATGGACAAGCGCTTGCTAGGGGGTATACGACTGTCCCTGGGCAGGTGTTCAGCCAGGAGGCAGGCCGTGACCGAGCAGATGCGTACCTCCACACGTGACCTGGAAGAACTGCGCGACCGGGTGACGCACTGGCTCGCCGGCCGGCTGGGCGAGCCGGTCGAGGTCTCCGACCTGGAACGGCCGTCGAGCAACGGCATGTCGAGCGAGACACTGTTCTTCACCGCGTCGTGGGGCCGCACGCGAACGCGCTGCGTAGCCAGGCTCGCCCCGGCGGCCGAGGCGGTGCCGGTGTTCCCCTCCTACGATCTGCGCGCGCAGTTCGAGATCATGCGGCTGGCCGGGGAGAAGGCCGGCGTCCCCGCGCCCAGGGCGCTGTGGTTCGAGCCCGATCCCGGGCCGCTCGGCAGCCCGTTCTTCGTGATGGAGCGCGCGGACGGCGACGTGCCGCCGGACGTCATGCCGTACACGTTCGAGGGCTGGCTGCTGGAGGCGGACCCGCGCGAGCAGCGCCGGCTCCAGGACGCGACGGTGGAGATCGTCGCCGCGCTGCACGAGACGCGGTTCACGCCCGGCGAACTGGCCGTGCTGGGCCCAGGCGGGCTGCGCGAGCACGTGGACGATCAGCGCGCCTACTACTGGTGGGCGCACGGCGAGAGGCGCATCCCGGTGCTGGAGCGCGCCTTCGCCTGGCTGGAGTCGCACTGGCCGGACGAGCCCGGTCCCGACGTGCTGACCTGGGGCGACGCCCGCATCGGCAACGTGATGTACCGGGACTTCACGCCGGTCGCGGTGCTCGACTGGGAGATGGCCGCGCTCGGGCCGCGCGAGCTGGACCTGTCCTGGATGATCTTCCTGCACCGCTTCTTCCAGGACCTCACGGTCGCCATGGGCCTGCCCGGCATGCCGGACTTCATGCGCCGCGACGACGTTTGCCAGAAATATCGCCAAATAACCGGCTATGAGCCCCGCGACATGGACTTCTACGAAATGTACGCGGCGCTCAGGCACGGCATCATCATGGCCAGGGTCTGGCAACGCCGGATCCACTTCGGCGAGCAGCCCAGGCCCGACGACCCCGACGACCTCGTCCTGCACCGCGCCACGATCGAGGACCTGCTCACCCGCTGACGAGCCCGCCACCGTGGCGGCCCCCGCTATCCGTTGGCGTCGTAGACCAGCAGCGCGACCTGCACCCGGTTGTTCAGATCGAGCTTCGTCAAGATCCGCGACACGTGCGCCTTCACGGTCGGCACGCTCATGTAGAGCTCCCGCCCGATCTCCGCGTTCGACTTGCCCTGCCCCACCGCCAGCGCGACCTCACGCTCCCGCTCGCTGAGGCGCTGCAGCACCGACCTGGCCCGCTCGGTGCGGTCGCCCGCCCCGCCGTCGGAGACGTGCGTGATGAGCTGCCTGGTCACCGTCGGCGACAGGATCGGCTCGCCGGCGGCCACCCGCCTGATCGCGTCGACCAGGTCGCCAGGCGGGATGTCCTTCAGCAGGAACCCGGCCGCGCCGGCCCGCAGCGCGCGCAGGACCTGGGCGTCGGCGTGGAACGTGGTCAGCACCACCACCTCAGGCGGCGACTTGGTCGCGCGCAGCGCCTCGGTGGCGGTCAGCCCGTCGACGCCGGGCATGCGGATGTCCATCAGCACCACGTCCGGCCGGTGCTCGGCGACCTTCGGCGGCACCTCGGCACCGTCGCCGGCCTCGCCGACGATCTCGATGTCCCCCGCCCCGCCGAGGATCATCGACAGCCCGGCCCTGACGAGCGCGTCGTCGTCCACGAGCAGCACCCGGATCATGCGTCATCCTCTCGAGAAGTCTCCAGCGGCCACGGCAGCCACGCCCGCACCAGGAATTCTCCTTCGGGGGTGGTGCCGTGTTCGAGCCGGCCACCCGCCAGCTCGGCCCGTTCCGTCAGCCCGATGAGCCCCGCGCCGGCGCCGGGGATGCGCAGGCCGTAGCGGAACTCCAGCGGGTTGCGCACCTCGACCGTCAGCCCCTTGCCGCGCTCCCCGTGGACCCCGACCCACACGGGCGCGCCGCCGGCGTGCTTGCGCGCGTTGGTCAGCGCCTCCTGCACGATCCGGTACAGGTTGCGGGCCAGGGCGGCGGGCACGTCCGCAGCCCGCAGGTCGAGCCGGACGTCCATGCCCGCCTGGCGCGACTCCTCCACCAGCGTGGGCAGGTCGGCCAGGGTCGGCTGCGGCCGGTCGGGCACCTGGTCGTCGCCGCCCGAGCCGGAGTGGCGCAGCACGCCGATCACCTCGCGCAGGTCCTGCAGCGCCAGGTGGGCGTTGCTCCTGATGGCGCCGGCCGCCCTGGCCACCTCGGGAGCGGGCGCGTCTGGCCGGAACTCCAGCGCCCCGGCGTGCAGGCTGAGCATCGACAGCCGGTGCGCCAGCACGTCGTGCATCTCCCTGGCGATGCGCTCGCGCTCCATCCGCTTGGCCTCCTCGGCGGCGTCGACGGCCCGCTGCCTGAGCGAGAAGATGAGCTGCCGCCTGGCCCGCACCACGATCCCCCAGGCGAACACGGTGGCCAGGATCGCCACGCCGAGCATGACCTCCTCCGCCGAGTCGATCGGCGTGTGCCTGCGCAGCAGCGCGAACGGCACCAGCGTGACCATCCCGAACAGCGCGATCGGCCCGGAGATCTTGAACGGCCGGTGCACGGCCACCGTGAACATCGCCGCCACCGTGACCCCGCCCACCATGACCAGGTACGACGACAACGCCCCCGACACCAGCGCGAGCCCGACCGGCCAGCGCCGCCGCAGCCACACCGCCACGCACGACAGCGCCCCGATCACCTGCTCGACCACCACCAGCGGCCGCGGCTCCCCCTCCAGCTCGGGCAGGGTCAGGTAGGTGATGGCGCAGGTCATCAGGAAGATCGCGATGTCCACGAGCCAGTCGCGGGTCGAGCGGCGCACCGGACGCTGCTCGCCGCCGTCGCCGAGCAGCACCGACGGCAGCGCCCACCGGTACTCCAGCGCGCGCTCCCGGCTCCCGCCCGTCAGCTCCTTCACATTCACCGAGGTTAGAGGGTTCCCAGGACGCGACGACAGCGACCAAAGTCGGTGTCGCCGCAGACCTCGGGCTGACGCGCGGGGAGGGGGTGAAACGGCAGGCTGTAAGGCATGAAAGCGGTTATTCAGGTGCTCGGCTGGCTGCTGCTCCTGCAGGGGGTGGGCGGCCTGGTGAACACCTTGTTCGGATGGTGGCGGTGGGCCCACGACCTGCTCCTGGTCAATCGCCTGCCGTTCCTCCACGGATATGAGATCTTCGCGGCCATCGTCATCGGCGTGCTCGGGTTCGCCCTGCTGTGCGTGGCCGACTCGATGCGGAAAGTGAACGACTGAACCATGACGACGACCACGACCACGCTGCGCCCGCCGCGCCACCAGGCCGACCCCAGGGCCGTGGCCTGGTGGACGGTGCAGGGCTTCCTGTGGCTGACGCCGCTGGCCGGCGCGGCGGTGGCGGCGTACCTGATCTTCACCTCGCGGCCGCTCTGGCTGGGCGTGACGGTGGCCGTCTTCGCCGCGGCCTGCCTGGTGACGGCGCCCGTCCTGGCGCGGGTGGTGTACCGGGTGGAGCGGTGGGAGGTCACCGACGAGGCCGTCTACATCCGCACCGGGCTGCTGACCTACGTCTGGCGGGTGGCGCCGATGTCGCGCATCCAGACCGTCGACACCGCGCGCGGGCCGGTGCAGCGGCTGTTCGGGCTGGCCGACGTCACGGTGACCACCGCGTCGGCGGCGGGCCACGTCAAGATCGTCGCGCTGGATCACGAGCTGGCCACCGAGCTGGCCGAACGGTTGACCGCGCTCACCCAGGCCACCCCGGGTGACGCCACGTGAGCGCGCACCGCCGGACCGGAGGGACGGAGATGCGAGAAGACACGGGCATGCGCGCAGACGCGGAGACGCACGGCGAGGTGGGCTGGCAGGAGTTGCCCCGGCGCAGCCTCGCGGCCTCGGCGGTCAAGTCGCTGGCCATCGTGGTGCCCGTGGTCGGCGGCCTGGTGCGGTTCCTGATGTCGCAGGACTGGTCGCCGGGCGGCATGGTGGCGGCGGGCGCGGGCGCGGCGGCCCTGGTCGTCGCCGGAGTCCTGCTGTACGACGCGGCCCGGCTGCGGGCGACCCGCTGGCGGCTGACCGCGGAGCGGCTCGAACTGCGTACCGGCGTGGCCGTGCGCCAGCACCGCTCGATCCCGCGCGACCGGGTGCGCAGCGTGGACCTGCGGGCCGACCCGGTGTCACGGGTGTTCGGGCTGACCCTGGTCAAGGTGGGCACCGGCGAGCACGCCGGCGACGGCACCGAGCTGACGCTCGACCCGCTGCCCAGGCGGCAGGCCGAGGCGCTGCGCCGCAGGCTGCTGGCCGGCGACGCGGCCCCGGCGCACCGGGACGAGCCGCGGCCCGAGGCCGCGCTGGCCGAGCTGCGCTGGTCCTGGATCAGGCTGGCGCCGCTGTCGGTGTGGACGTTCACCGGCGCCGCGGCCGTGCTCGGCCTGGCCTACAAGGGCCTCGACGTCCTGGGCGCCGAGGTGTTCGCCAAGGAGACGGCGCTGGGCGTGTGGGGCTGGGTGACGGCGAATCCGTGGCTCGCCGTGCCGCTGATCCTGATCGCCAACGCGGCGGTGGGCATGCTCGGCGCGGGCCTGCTGTTCGCCGAGTCGTGGGGCCGCTACCGGCTGGAACGCGAGCCGGGGCGGCTGCGGCTGCGCCGCGGGCTGCTGACGAGCCGATCGCTGACGCTGGAGGTGCGGCGGCTGCGCGGGGTGGAGATCAGCCGTCCGCTGCTGCTCAGGCTGGGCGGCGGCGCCCGGGTCAAGGCGGTGGCCACCGGTCTGGGCAAGGCGGCCGAGGGCGAGACCGAGGACGTGGCGGCGCTGACTCCCCCGGTCCCGCTGGCCGTCGCCGAGCAGGTCGCCGCCGCGGTCGCCGCCCTGGCGCCGTCCCGTCACCCCGTGGTGGAAGGGGTGCCGGGGATGGGCGGCGCGCCGTTGCGTGCGCATCCGCCGGCCGCGCGGCGGCGGCGGATCGTGCGTGCGCTCGGCTGGGTGGCCGCGCTGGCCGTGGCCGCCGCCGTGACGGCCTTGCTGGTGCCGTGGCTGAGCGGCTGGGCCTGGCTGGTCCCTGCGGCGACGCTGCCGGTGGCGTGCTGGCTGGCCGTCGCGGGTTACCGCGGCCTGGGTCACGCGCTGGGCCGCCGCCACCTGGTCACCGGCACGGGCGCGACGGTGCGCCGCACGGTGGCGCTGGAGCGGGCCGGCATCGTCGGCTGGACGATCTCCCAGTCGTACTTCCAGCGCCGGTCCGGCCTGCTGACGGTCACCGCAACCACGGCGGCGGGCAGCGGACACTACTCGGTGCTGGACGTCGGCCACGACGACGGCCTCGACCTGGCCGCCCGGGCGGTGCCCGGCCTGCTGGAGCCGTTCCTGGTCAGAGGAGAGCAACGAGCCGCGTGATCCCCCACGGCTTGCCCATGCCCCTGTGGTGGGCAAACGTGACCACGCGGCTCAACGTGCTCCCGAAATAAAGGTATTTAACACGCTTGCAGTCGAGTTGCAGCCTCATTAACCGTTGACGCGGATCAACGGCGAAGAGGATGATCCGCAGCGTGGTGCCCTTTCCTGCGCTCTCCTGCCGCGCGCTCGCCTGCCGCGCCGGCGGGAGGACGATCATCGAGGATCTGACGTTGGAGATGGCCCCGGGCGAACGGGTGGCGCTCACGGGACCGTCTGGATCCGGCAAGACCACGCTGCTCACCACCCTGGCCGGGCTGCTTCCGCCTGCCTCCGGCCGGGTGCTGGTCGGGGGCGTGCCGCTGGACGAGCAGCCCGGGCTGCGATCCGGGCTGGCGCTGGTCTTCCAGTCGTACGGGCTGCTCAGCCTGCTCACCGCGGCCGAGAACGTGGAGGTCGCGCTGCGGGCGGCGGGCCGGCCGCCGGGCGAGGCCGTGCCGCTGGCCGCGCGGGCGCTGGCCACGCTCAAGGTGGACAGGTTCGCCGACCACCTGGTCGAGGAGCTGTCTGGCGGCCAGCAGCAGCGGGTGGCGGTGGCCAGGGCGCTGGCGCTGCGCCCGCGCGTGCTGCTGGCCGACGAGCCCACCGCCGAGCAGGACGCCGGGCACCGCGGCCTGGTGCTGGACGAGCTGCTGCGCGTGGCCGACACCGGGACCACGCTGGTGATCGCCACCCACGACCCGGAGGTGGCCGACCGCTGCGACCGGGTCGTCGAGCTCCGAGACGTGCGGACCGGCGCATGAGCGCGCGGCAGAGCATCGTCCGGTGCGACGGGATCGTGCAGATCTACCGGGCGCAGGACGTCGAGGTCGTCGCGCTGCGCGACGTGGACCTGGTGATCGACCGCGGTGAGACGGTGGCGCTGCTCGGCCCGTCGGGCGCGGGCAAGTCGACGCTGCTGTGGCTGCTGGCCGGCCTGCTGCGGCCGAGCGCGGGCCGCCTCTGGCTGGACGGCACCGACCTGGCCCGCCTCGACCAGCGCAGACTCGACCGGCTGCGGGCCGACTCCATCGGCATGATGTTGCAGAACCCGGCACGCAACCTCATCGGCTACCTGTCCGCCGCCCAGAACGTGGCCTTCGCCCAGCGCGCCGTCAAGCGCGACGGGCGCAGGGTCGCCGAGCTGCTGCGCCGGGTGGGACTGTCCGACGCGGGCAACCGGCCCGCCGGGCGCATGTCGGGCGGCGAGCAGCAGCGCCTGGCCCTGGCCGTCGCGCTGGCCAACCGGCCCAGGCTGCTGCTGGCCGACGAGCCGACCAGCCAGCTCGACGCGGAGTCCGGCCGCCGGGTGATCGACCTGATCAAGCGGGCCGCCGAGGCCGACGGCACGACCGCGGTCGTGGTCACGCACGACACGGCGGTGAGCGAGGCGCTGAGCCGTACGGTGACGATCAGGGACGGCCGGGTCGGCGCGGAAGGCCGGCGCGGCGAGGACTTCGTGGTGATCGGCAGGGAGGGCGCGGTGCAGGTGCCGCCCGAGTACCACCATCTGCTGCCGCCGGGTTCGATGGCCAGGATCGAGCCGCTGGAGGACGGCGTCGTGCTGCGGAGGGCCGTCCCGTGATCCTGCGCGGCCTGTGGGAACGGCGGACGCTGTCGCTGATCGTGCTGCTCATCGCGATCGTCCCGGTCGCCTCGGCGGCCGTCGGGCCCATCTACTCGGCCGCGGCCAGGACCACGATCGTCAGGGACGTGGTGACGTCGGCGTCCCTGGAGGGCCGCGGCTGGCGCTACACCACCAGGACGGGGAAGATCCGCGAGAAGGTCGCCGCGTTCACCGCGGGCGCCGCCTTCACCGCGCGCCCGATCCACGGCCTGGAGGCCACCAGCGGCAGGACCGGCGACCGGCGCGCGTTCTCGCTGGTCTGGCAGGAGGGCCAGTGCGCGCACCTGCCGGCGGCGACCGGCCGCTGCCCGGGCGCGGCCGGTGAGGTGATGGCCAGCCAGGCGTCCGGTTTCAGGCTGGGCGAGACGATCAGGCTCACGCACATCGTCCGGCCGGGCCCGGCCAGGCTGGAGCCCGTGCCGCTGACGGTGGTCGGGCTCTACCGTCCGGCCTCGGCCGAGGACCCGTTCTGGTTCGGCAGGACGCTGTTCTCCCCCAGCGGCGAGCCGGGCAAGGACAAGGCCGACGCGCTGTTCACCGTCCCGCAGACCACGGACGGCGTGCTGGCCGTCGGCGACACCGTCCACCTGGACCCGAACGCGGGACGGGGCTGGACCGAGTACGCCATCGTCTACCTCGACCCGGCCCGGCTGCACGGCACCGACCTGGACCGGCTGGCCGCCATGCAGGCGGTCGCCGAGTCGGCGGGCAGGCGGACCGACGCGATCGTGTTCTCCCGCATGGGCGACACGCTGCGGACGATGAGCACGAGCACGGGCTCGCTGGGCGTCCCGACGCTGCTGGTGATCGCCCAGCTCGTGGGGCTCGGCTGGCTGCTGCTGTTCCAGACGGTGGGCGACCTGGTCAAGGCGCGCGGCCCGGAGATCGCGCTGGCCAGGCTGCGCGGGCACACGAGGCTCAAGGTGGCGCGGTTCGCGCTGGCCGAGCCGGTGCTGCTGCTGGCCGTGGCGATCCCGCTGGGCCTGCTGCTCGGCCACGCGGCGGCGGGCGCGATGATCGCCGCGCTGCTGCCGCCAGGCGTGCCGCCGCTGTTCCCGCTGGAGGCGGCGCTCGCCGGGGTGGCGGCGACGCTGGGCGGGCTGCTGGCGGCCGTGCTGGCGTCCTGGCGGGCGGTGACGCGTCCGGTCACCGAGGAGTGGCGGCGCACCCCGCGCCGGCGCGGCAGGGGCTGGGTGCCGGACGCGGTGGTGCTGTCGATCACCGCGCTCGGCCTGGTGGAGCTGCTGGCCACCGGGACGATCGTGAACGTGTCCGGGCAGAGCTCCAGCGCGCTGGCCGTGCCCGGGCTGATCGCGCTGGGCGTGGCGCTGCTGGCCGGGCGGGCGCTGCCGGTGCTGAGCGGCCGGCTGTTCGGCCTCACCAGGCGGCGCGGCGGGCTCGGGCCGTTCCTGGCGCTGCGCCAGGTGGCCAGGGGGCCGGTGACGGCGGGCAGCGTGATCGTGCTGGCGATGGCGTTCGGGCTGGCCACGTTCGCGGTGTCGGCGTGGACGGCCGCAGGGGGCGACTACCGCCAGGCGGCCAGGTTCCACAACGGGGCGCCCCTCGCGATCACGGTCGGGCGGATGGAGCCCACCGCGTTCCGCGCGGCGGTCGCTGCGGCCGATCCCGGCGGGCGGGCGGCCGTCCCGGTGATCAAGGTGCCGGGTCCGCCGGTCCAGATGATCGCCGCCGACACCTCGCGGCTGGCACACGTGGCGTACTGGAGCGCGGATCTGGCCGGCGGAAAGTCCCTGGCCGCGGCCGCGGCGCAGCTGCCGGGTCCGGCCGCGCCGCGGGTCTGGCTGCGCGGCGAGCGGCTGCGGGTCACCCTGGAGCACGAGCGCACGCCGAAGGGCTGGACCACCCGGCTGTTCGCGGTGCTGCGCGTCGGCGGCGAGCCCCGGCCGATCCAGTTGCCGCTGGGGGTGCTGAACGGGACCGGCGGCGTCCTGGAGTGGAACCTGCCGCCCGCGTGCCGGCAGGACCCGTGCGAGCTGCGGGCGCTGCGCGGCGAGACGGCCCCGGTCGAGGCGGTGGGCACCGAGGCGGCCACGCCGTACGTCCTGGCGAGCGTGAAGCGGCTGTCGCTGCGCGAGAACGGCCGCTGGACGGACGTGTCCGAGGTGCGCTGGCGGGTGGACGAGGACCCGGACCTGCCGAACGGCACGTTCGTCATCGCCAAGGTCGGCAACCAGACGCTGCGCACCGACACCTACACCCCGGCGCTGCCCGCCATCGCGGTCGGCGACGTCGGCAAGCTGGTGGTGCCCGGGCTGGACAACAGCGCGACCGCCGGCGTCACGACCACCACCGCGGCCGCCGCCGCGCCCGGGCTGAGCGCCATGGGCGTGCTGGTGGACCTGGAGCAGGCCGACAGGCGCGCCTACGGCGTGCACGACGACGCCGTCTTCCAGGTGTGGACCGACGCGGCCGACCCGGCGGCGCTGGAGCGGGCGCTGCGCGCCCAGGGCGTGCGGGTGATGTCGCGGCAGCACGTGGACGAGCTCGCCGACTCCTACGCCGCCCAGGGGCCGGGGCTGGCGCTGATGCTGCTGCTGGCCTCGGCGCTGGCGGCGGCCGTGCTGGCGCTCGGCAGGACCGTCCTGGCCCTGTACGCGGCCGCGCGGCGGCGGGCCTACGAGCTGGCCGCGCTGGAGGCGGCCGGGGCCGGGGTGCCGGCGCTGCGGGTGGCGTTGCTGCTCGAACAGGTGATCACGGTGGTGGCGGGCACGCTGGCCGGGCTGCTGGCCGGGTTGCTGGCGGCCGAGGCGGCGCTGGGCCGCATCCCGCGCTTCGCCGAGCCGCCGGTCACGCCGCCGCTGCCGAACGAGGTGACGGCGGCGCCGATCGCGCTGGTGATCGGCGTCGCCCTGCTGGTCAGCCTGCTGGCGGCGGTGGTGGTGTCGGAGATCCTGCTGCGCGGCATCAAGGTCGAACGCCTCCGCGAGGCCCCGGCCTGAGCCGCGCTTCGTGCGCGTCGCGCCGGGGTCAGCCGGCTTCCGGCTGCTCCGCGAGCTTCAGCAGGTACGCCTTGGCCAGCTTGAGCGCGCCGTCGCGAGCCTCCTTCTCCGCCATCAGGACCGTCTTGGGCGAGTTCGCCGGCTGCCCCTTGGGCCGCTGCGCGCCCGAGTAGGCGACCTCGACCACCACCGCGCCCACCCGCGCCATCACGGTGCCGCTGGAGGCGAACACCTCACCCTTCCTGACCTCCGTGTACTGCGCGTGCGCCTGCTCGCCGACCCCCTTGAGCGTCTGAAGCTTGCCCCACTTGATCTCGCCCAGCGAGGACTCGGCGGAGAACTTGGCCCGGCTGAGCTGGACCAGGTAGAACGACTTGGCCTTCGACGCGTCGGCCCCGCCGGCCCGGTTGAAGAAGCGGTGCGTGGTGATCAGGGCGCTGCGGACCTTGGTCTGCCCGCCGGCGGTGAGGTCCAGGTTGAGCCAGCGGCACTCCGACTGCGTGTCGCCGTTCTCCTCCAGGGCCCGGGCCCGCGGCGTGGGCTCGGGGACGAGTTCGGTCGCGACCCCGGCGACGGCCTGGCAGGCGGGCGGGAAGGCGGCGACCACCGTGGGCGAGGCGCTCGGCGAGGGCGTCGCGGACGGCGTCTGGCTCGGCGCCTGGGTCGGCGCCTGGCTGGCGGTGGCCGGCGGGTCGGCCTTGGCCAGCACGTCCGGGTTCTTCGCCTGCCAGGCGGCCACGCCCTTGGCGATGTGCCCGATCAGGCCGGACACCTCGCGAACGGCGTTCTCCTCGGTGACCGACTGGGTGGTCTCGTTCGACAGGATCCTGGCGTCCTTGCGGCGCTGGTCGGCCTGGTACTTGACCTCGATCGTCATGTCGCCGACCCGGCCGAACGCGGTGCCGTAGGAGTACCACATCAGGTCGCCGTCGCGGCGCCAGGTGTACTGGGCCCACGCGCCGTCGCCGACGCCCGGGATGTCCTTGACCGGGGAGATGTACTCCTTCTCGTCCTTCTCCACCTCGGGCTTGGCGGTCTCGCGGTACTTGCCGCTGCCGTACTCGGCCTCGTAGGAGACCTGGGCCATCGAGCGTCCGGTCTTCGGGCCGTCGCCCTTGTGCTGGCGTACCTTGACGTCGATCTCCCTGCTGCGCCAGAACTCGCCGTAGGAGATCTCGCGGTTGAGCCAGTTGCAGGTGAAGTCGATCGTGTAGTCGCCGTCGCGCGAGCCCTTGTCGATCCGCGCGCCGGGGACCAGGCGGTCGGCCTCGGTCTTGGGGAGCATGGCGCACACGTCCGGGCCTTCGGGCCTGGCGGCGACGGGGTCCGACGAGGGGCGGCCGCTCTTGGCGCCGGGCTCGGTGGCGGGCGCGGTGGCCGCGGTGCCTGGCGTCTTGCCGGACGGGTCGCCGATCAGGAAGTACGCGCCCACGCCGCCCGCGGCGACCACCACGACCAGCCCGGCGGCGACGGCCGGCAGGAGCCAGGAGGGACGCTGACGCGGCGCGGGGGCCGGCTGCCGCGGCCAGGTGGGCGACCCGGTGGACGGGCCCGGGTAGGGGCCGGAGGGCGAGCCGGGATGCGGGCCGCTCGGCGGGGTCTGCGGCGGGGTCTGCGGCGGGCCGTACTGGGGACCGTATTGGGGGCCTTGGTGCGGGCCTTGTTGTGGGGCTTGCTGAGGGCCGTACTGGGGGCCGCTGTATTGAGGGCCGCCGAACTGCTGGCCACCGTGCTGCGGGCCGCCGTGCTGGGGGCCGCCGTACTGGGG
>NZ_JABCPZ010000022.1 GCF_013283785.1 Nonomuraea antri | reverse complement strand
GCCCCGACCCGCCCGACGGTGACCCGGTCTCCTGCCACGCCGCCTCCTGCCACGAAGCCCGCGCACACGCCGCCCGGCCAGACCAAGGAACCGCCGGGCCAGGCGGACGGCAAGGGGCACGGCGGACAGCAGGACCCGCCCGGCGGCCCGCCCCAGGACCAGCAGGCCGGCGGCCCCAAGAAGTAGCCCGTGAAACAGTCGTTACGTCGGGCGCGAACGGGGATGCGGGGGCGCGTTCCCCCGGTCAGAGTGGTGGCATGAAGGTCGCCGTCCTGTCCGACGTACACGGAGTCCTGCCCGCACTCGAAGCCGTGCTCGCCGAGCCCGACGTGGCCGCCGCCGACCTGATCGCGCTCACCGGCGACCTGGCCGCCGGCCCGATGCCGGTCGAGACGCTCGACGCGCTCACCGCGCTGGGCGACCGGGCGCTGTGGGTGCGCGGCAACGCCGATCGCGAGATGGTGGAGACGGCGGCGGGCCGACCGCCGCGGATCGCCGTCTCGGGCTGGGCGGCCCGCGAGCTCCGGCCCGACCAGCTCGATCTGCTCGCCGCCCTGCCCACCCGTCAGGTCCTCGACCTCGGGCGGCTCGGCGTCACCGCGTTCGTGCACGGCACGCCGCGCAGCGACGAGGAGGTGGTGCTGGTCGACAGCTCGCTGGAGCGCTGGTCGGAGGTGCTGGCCGGGCTCGGCGCCGACACGATGGTCATGGGCAACACGCACATGCCCTTCGCCCGGCTCGCCGACCGCGTCCTGCTGGTCAACCCGGGTTCCGTCGGCATGCCGTACGGCACCACGGGCGCGCACTGGGCGCTGCTCGACGGCGACACGGGGGCCGTCACGCTGCGGCGCACCCCGCTCGACGCGGCCGAGGTGGGCGCGCGGCTGGTGGCGGCCAGCGGCTTCCCGGAGATCGAGGAGTGGGTCGCCGAGTACGTGACGGCCACCTACTCCGACGCGCAGGCACTGCGGGTGTTCGCCAAGCTCGAAGGCCGGCCCCCGCGAACGGACGTGGACCCCACCCCGGGGTGAGGCCCACGTGCCCGCTCGCGTTACTTGAGCCGGAACTGCAGGTCGATGTCCCAGTTGTTCAGGTCGGGCTCGACCCGAGGGTCGGTCGGGTAGAGCTCCAGCCTGCACCCCCAGTGCTCGGTGCCGCCGTCCTCGGTCATGTCCCAGGTGAGCCCCTGGTCGGCGGCCCACTTCCGAAACGACTCGATGGCGCCGATCAACTGGTCGGGGTGGCCGTGGTGGCCGGTCGTGGCGTATCGGCCGGCCGGGAGCGTCCCGGTCACGATGTCGCCCTCGACGTCCACGGGCGCCGCGACCGGCACGCCCGCCTCCACGTCCAGCCGGTCCTCGGCCATGTCGATGGAGTGGTAGCGGAAGAACGGCGGGCCGGCGAGCGCGACGCCGCGCTCGGCCAGCAGGCCGATCAGCTCGCCGATCCTGTCGCCGACCTCCCCGAAGGTGGTCATGGTGATGGCCTTGCGCACCGCGATGTATGGACGGTCAGGAAATTCCACGATTTCTGGCATGTTGTCCTCCTTCACTGCTCTCTACGAAGCCGGGCGCCGAAACTCATCGGCAATCCGAAACAGGGGAACAATCCGGGGTCGAGATAGGTGGTGATGTCGGAGATGAGGCCGTCCGAGACGTCCAGGATCACCAGGGCGAACGGCTCCCCGTCGAGGTACTGCCCGAAGGCCGGCGACCCGTTCGCCCTGGTCGCCAGCAGGCGGGAGCCCTCGCAGGGCGCGCCGGCCGCGAGCATGACGCGGCGGATGTCCGCCCGGCCCGCCAGCCACCAGGTGAACGGCGGCATCGACGAGGTGGCGTCCTCGTGCAGCAACTTGATCAGCGTGTCGATGTCGTAGCGCTCGAACGCGTCCACGTAGCGGGCCAGCAGCCCGGGGTCCACGTCGTCGTCACGCGGACGCGCGGCCGGCAGGGCTGTCGGCAGGGCGGCCCTGGCCCGCTGCAGCGCGCTGTTGACCGCCGCCACGCTGCCGCCGATCAGCTCGGCCACCTCGGCCGCGCTCCAGCGCAGCACGTCGCGCAGGATCAGCACGGCCCGCTGCCGCGGCGGCAGGAATTGCAGCGCCGCCACGAACGCCAGCCGCACGCTCTCCCGCGCCACCGCCAGCTCGGCCGGGTCGGCGAGCAGCACGTGGCCGTCGGGCACCGGCAGGATCCAGCGGTGCTCGGGCAGCGGCTCGCCCAGCCCGGCGCCCGGGACCGCGGCCGGGGCCAGATCCATCGCCCTGGCCCGGCGCTGCGGCGTACGCAGCATATCCAGGCAGATGTTGGTGGCCAGGTGGAACAGCCAGGGCCGCAGCGCCCCGCGATCGGGGTCGTAGGTCCGCCAGGCCCGGACGAACGTCTCCTGCACCGCGTCCTCGGCCTCGAAACCCGAGCCGAGCATGCGGTAGCAGTATCCGGTCAGTTCGACCCGGTGCCGCTCGAACTCGCCGGCCTGGTCACCTCGATCTGTAGCTCTGTCACCCATTCGTCCTTGTTCTCCGGGCAGTGCAGGTACACCTCCCTGGCCAGGTTGAGCGCGCGGTAGCCGTTCTCCTCGATCCAGTGCGCCAGCGCCTGGAAGGTGTGGCCGACGTCCTCCATCGGGCCGTGGTGGATGAGCGTGGCCGCGGTCTCGACGCCGGGCAGGGCGACCAGCTCGAAGTCGTGGCCGCCGCCCGGCTCGGCCGAGACCGGCAGCGAGGCGTGCACCATGACCGAGCCGTCGTCCTCGGCCACGTAGTAGGCGATGCCTGGCCCGGTGACGCGGGTCTGCGCCGTCTCCAGCCGCTCGCAGAGCTCCTGGTAGAGGGGCTGGATGACCGGGCCGACGTCCTCGCCGTCGTAGCTGGCCGCGCGGGCGCTGAGCTCGGCCACCCACACCGGGCTCACCTTCTTGACCACCACTTCGGCCGTCTTCATGTGCCCCTCCGTCTCGATGGACCGGAGTCTCGCCTCGACGCCGCGCAGCCTGGCCAGGTCGGCGTCGATCTGGGCTTCGAGCTGGGCGCGGCGCATGCGTACCATGCCGTGCAGTTCCTCGGTGCTCACCTTCTCGTCGAGGATCGTCCTGACCTGCTCCAGCGTGAAGCCGAGGTCCTTGATCGCGACGATGCGGTTGAGCCGGGAGAGCTGCGCGGCCTGGTACGAGCGATACCCCGTGACCGGGTCGACGTGCGCGGGACGCAGCAGCCCGATGGCGTCGTAGTGCCGCAACATCCGCACGGACACGAGCCCCAGCCTGGCGAAATCTCCGATGCTGAACATGTCGGCTCCAGGTCTAGGGGCTCACACCGTGTCAGGGTCAAGCGCCGGCGCTAGGGCGCCACGACGGCGACGACCACCAGCGCGAGCGCGGCGAGCAGCACCCCGATGGAGTCGTAGGCCCACACCGTGCGGACGCCGGTGTCCTGCTCCTCGCGGCGGCTGCGGGCGGACTCGGCGCGGCTCATGATCTGCTCGCCCACCCAGTCGGCGTGGGTCTTGCCGGCGAACGCGGTGGCGGCGATCTCCTCTTCCTTGGTCATCGCCTGCTTGGCGCCGAACCTGCCGCGCCGGCCCGGCATGCCCTTGCGCTGGGACTTGGCCCGCTCGCGCGCGCTGCTCATCGGGGTCCACAGGCGCAGGACGGAGTCGTCGTACTCGACGTTGATCGAGTGTGAGACCGTGACGTCCTTGATCGCCGCCCACGGCACCAGCGTGGTGCGGAACGGGTTGCGCCCGACCAGTTCGTCCCCGGTGAACTTGGTGACGGGGCGCAGCGCCAGCACGTAGATCACGGCGGTCAGCACGCCCAGGACCGCGAGCGCGACCAGCGACGGCTTGCCGTTGTAGCGGGCGATCAGGTCCCACAGGTTGATCGCGGCGAACGCGACCCAGACCCAGCCGAGGACGAACGCGGTCTTGGAGCGGAATGTCTGTTTCACGGCTGCCACTTGATCTGCGCGAACCCGGGCTTGATCACACCGTTGATCAGCGCGAGCCGCTCGTCGAACGGGATGAACGCGGACTTCATCGCGTTGACCGTGAACCACTGCAGGTCGTCCCAGCCGTAGCCGAACGCCTCGACCAGCTTGTGGAACTCCTGCGACACGCTGGTCGAGCTCATCAGCCGATTGTCGGTGTTGACCGTGACCCGGAAGTAGAGGCGGCGCAGCAGCCCGATCGGGTGCTCGGCGATGGAGTCTGCGGCCCCGGTCTGCAGGTTGGAGGTGGGGCACATCTCCAGCGGGATGCGCTTGTCGCGCACGTACGCGGCCAGCCGGCCGAGCTTGGCGGTGCCGTCGTCGGCGACGGTGATGTCGTCGATGATGCGCACGCCGTGGCCGAGCCGGTCGGCACCGCACCACTGGATGGCCTGCCAGATCGACGGCAGCCCGAACGCCTCACCGGCGTGGATGGTGAAGTGCGCGTTCTCCCGCTGCAGGTATTCGAAGGCGTCGAGGTGCCTGGTGGGCGGGTAGCCCGCCTCGGCCCCGGCGATGTCGAAGCCCACCACGCCGACGTCGCGGTAGCGCACGGCCAGCTCGGCGATCTCCATGGACCTGGCCTGGTGCCGCATGGCGGTCAGCAGCGTGCCGACGCGGATGCGCGGCCGCCCGTCGGGGCCGGCCGAGCCCTGGGTGAACCCTTCGAGCACGGCTTCGACCACCTGGTCGAGGCTGAGCCCCATGGTGGTGTGCTGCTCGGGCGCGAAGCGGACCTCGGCGTAGACGACGCCGTCGTCGGCCAGGTCGCGGGCGCACTCGGCGGCGACCCTGATCAGCGACTCGCGCGTCTGCATGACGGCGACCGTGTGGTCGAACGTCTCCAGGTAGCGCACCAGCGACCCGGAGTCCGACGCCTCCTCGAACCACGCCCGCAGGTTGTCGGGGTCGGTGCTGGGCAGGCGTTCGTAGCCGATCTCCCGGGCCAGCTCGACGATCGTCTCGGCGCGCAGGCCGCCGTCGAGATGATCGTGCAACAGCACCTTGGGAACCCGGCGGATCTCGTCAAGCGTGGGGCTCATCTCGCCATGGTAAGGCAGGCAGGCCGATGGAAGACCTGCACTGGCGCGCCCGTTCAGCCGCGGTTGGCGCTCTCCGGCGAGAACGCGGGCAGGCAGACCGCCACGTATTCGGCGCCCTCGGGGCCGACGCGGTAGCGCACCCTCTCCCCCGGCGACGTGACGACCGACTGGCCCGCGCCGACCTCCAGCGTGCCCTCGTCGTGCTCCACGATCACGGTGCCGCGCAGCACCAGCGTGTACTCGGTGAAGGAGGGGGTCTGGGCCGGCTCCTCCCACCCCGCGGGCGCGGTCATGTGCGCGATGGAGACGCCCTCGTCGCCGCTGTTCACGCGGCCCACGTGCTCGTCGATCAGCTTGCCGCCCGGGACCGGAATGCGCGTCGGGCCTTCGATCTTCCTCACCACGCTGCTCAGTGTGCCACGTCGATGACCAGTCGGTACGGGTCGCGCTGCTCGGACACCCGGAACCCGGCCCGCCGGTCGAGCGCGAGGCCCACGCCCACCCGGCCTTCGAAATCGCCGGTCTTGACCACGCTGTCGACGTTGGCCAGGCCGGCATGGAAGATCGGCCCGCCCTTCCAGGTGGGGTCGCCCTTCTGGGTGTGCGCGTTGGCGGGGGTGAGCGTGATCTGCAGGTACGCGCCGGCGTTCACGCCGAGTGGCTTGCCCGAGCCGTCCTGGACGAGTTCGTCCACCCATTCCACGCTGTATCCGGGCATGCCGTCCTTGAGGTCCACCACGATCCGGTCGTAGGCGGGGTGCGTGGCGTAACGCACGCCGGTGACCAGGGCGGGTTCCATGCCTTCGCGTTCGACGTCCACCTCGGCGGTGCCGGTGGGCGCGGGCTGCGCGGGTGGCGACTGGTCGGCGGGCGGCGACTCGCCAGGCCCGGGCGTGCCGCCGGGGCTGCTGGTGCCGGCGGGCTGGCTCGGGGACGGTTCCGCCGACGGGACCGCGGTGCTGGTGGCCTGACCGGTGGGCTGGGCCGCGCCGCAGGCGGTCGCCGCGGCCAGGCAGACGGGCAGGCAGACGAGGAGTCCGGCGAGCGATCGCGTCGCCCTCCCGGACGCGTGTGACGGACGCATGTCCCGATGATGCCCTACCCCGGTGTCACCCAAGCGACACTCCAGCCGATCGGCAAGGCCCTTCTGACCTCCCACGATCCAGAAACCACCGCGAACACCGACATACCGCCCCCATGGCGAAGGGCCCCCGGGACGAGGGGCCCTTCGCGTCGATCGGATCAGACGGTCTCGTACACCTTGACCGGCTCCTCCTCGGCGGCCACGGCCTTGCGGTCGCGGACCCCGGTGAGCGCGACGCCCAGCCCGATCACGGCCAGGACCAGCGCCACCACGATGGCCGAGCGCAGCGCGCCGATGGTCAGCGTCCCCTCCGAGCCGGAGGTGAGCACGGCGGTGACCACGGCGAGCACGATCGCGCCGCCCACCTGGCCGGAGGTGTTGAGCAGGCCGGAGGCCAGGCCCTGCTCGTCGTCGTCCACGCCGTTGGTGGCCTGGATGTTCAGCGACGGGAACGACAGCGCGAACGCCACGCCCATGAGCAGCATGCCCGGGACCACCAGGCCCCACAGGCTCGGCGTCTCGTCGATGCCCAGGAACATGGCGTACCCGCCGGCCAGCGCGGCGGCGCCGATGACGATGAGCTTGCCGGTGCCGAACCTGTCGGCGAAGTCACCCATCTTGGTCGAGCTGACCGCGACGAGCAGGCCCGCGGGCAGGAACGCCAGGGCGGTGCCGAGCGCCGACCAGTGCAGCAGGTTCTGGAAGTACTGCATGGCCACGAACTGGAAGGCCACGTACGAGCCCATCAGGATGAGCAGGCCCAGGTTGGCCCGGACGATCGAGCCGGAGCGCAGGATGCCCAGCCGCACCAGCGGGTGCTTCATCCTGAGCTCGGTGAAGACGAACAGGCCGAGCAGGACGACGACGGCCACCAGCGAGCCGATCGTCTGCAGCGAGGCCCAACCGGCCTCGGGAGCCTGCACGACGGTGAAGACCAGCAGCAGCATCGAAGCGGTGATCAGCACGGCGCCGAGCAGGTCGTGACCGCCCTCGGCGCGCTCCTCGGCGCCACGGGGCAGCACCTTCAGCGCGGCGACCAGCGCGATGATCGCGACGGGCACCGGCATCAGCAACGTCCAGCGCCAGCCGATCTCGGTCAGCAGTCCGGACAACACAAGACCGAGCGAGTAGCCGCTGGCGCCGCAGGCGGTGAAGATGCTCAACGCCTTGTTGCGCTCCGGCCCCTCGGGAAACGTCGTGGTGATGATCGACAAAGCGGCCGGCGCGGTGAACGCCGCGGCCACGCCCTTGACGAAACGGGCGGCGATCAGCAGGCCGCCGTCGTCGACAATGCCACCGAGCAGCGACGCGACGGCGAAGACACCCAGCGCGACCAGGAACACCCTGCGCCGCCCGAGCAGGTCGGCGGTCCTGCCCCCGAGCAGAAGAAGACCGCCGTAGCCGAGCACGTAACCGCTGACCACCCACTGCAGGGACGAAGTGCTGAGCCCCAGGTCGTGCTGGATTGCCGGCAGGGCGACACCGACCATCGAGACGTCCAGGGCGTCGAGGAAGATCACTGCACAGAGCACGGCGAGCGCGCCCCAACGGGATGAGGAAGAGGACATGGGTCAGAACAATACATGCGCCCGCATTTAATGCAACAGCATTTAATTCCGTTGCATGAGTTTTCTCGAGATGGTAACCTCCGCGACATGGACGAGGAGTTCGTGGTCGGAACATGGCACTACGTTCTGGCCAAGCACGCGAAGGCCATGTGCGCGCTCGAACGCGAGCTCGGCGACAAGCACGGGCTCGGGCCGAGCGAGTTCGAGGTGCTCGACCGGATCGTCCATCATGAGAGAAAGCTGCGGATCCAGGAGCTCTGCGAAGAGGTGCACCTGAGCCAGAGCGCGCTGTCGCGCGTGGTCGCCCGCCTTGAGCGGGCCGAACTGGTCATCCGCGGGGTCTGCGAGGCGGACCGGCGCGGCGTGTACGTGTCGATCACCGACGAAGGGCGCGCCAGGCACGCCGAGGCGCTGCCCACGCAGCGCGCGGTGCTCGCCGACGTCTTCTCCGGCGACCTGGCCGCCCGGCCCTAGCCGGCGCCGGGGTCACCCGGAACCCCCGTGAACACGAAGAGACGGCCACCCGAACCTCGGATGGCCGTCACTCGAAACGGTCTCAGGCCGTGATGCGGTCGATGACCAGCGGCAGCAGGTCACCGCTGCTCGCCTGGCCCACCTCGTAGCCGCCCGCCAGCGCCTCCAGCGCCCGCTCGAAGCGGGACGTCTCGTCGGCGTGCAGGGTCATCAGCGGCTGCCCGGCGCGCACCACGTCACCCGGCTTGGCGTGCAGCATGACGCCCGCGCCGAACGACACCGGGTCCTCCTTACGCGCCCGGCCGGCGCCGAGCCGCCACGCGGCCAGGCCGACCGCGTAGGCGTCCAGCCTGGTCAGCACGCCGGACTCGGGAACCTCGACCACCATGGTCTCGGCCGCGCGCGGCAGCAGCCCGTCGGGGTCGCCGCCCTGGGCGGAGATCATGCGACGCCAGGCGTCCATGGCCGAGCCGTCCTTCAGCGCCCGCTCCGGGTCCTTGCCGGACACCCCGGCCGCCTCCAGCATCTCCCTGGCCAGCCGTACGGTGAGCTCGACCACGTCGGACGGGCCGCCGCCGGCCAGCACCTCGACCGACTCCTCGACCTCCAGCGCGTTGCCCACGGCCCGGCCGAGCGGCCGGTCCATCGCGGTCAGCAGCGCGACGGTGCGCACGCCCGCGTCGGTGCCCAGCGCGACCATGGTCTCGGCCAGCTCGCGGGCCGTCTCCGTGGTCTTCATGAACGCCCCGGAGCCCACCTTCACGTCGAGCACCAGCGAGCCGGTGCCCTCGGCGATCTTCTTGGACATGATCGAGGAGGCGATCAGCGGGATCGACTCGACGGTCCCGGTCACGTCGCGCAGCGCGTAGAGCTTCTTGTCGGCGGGCGCCAGGCCCGAGCCCGCCGCGCACACCACGGCCCCGGCCTCGCGCAGCACGTGCAGCATCTGGTCGTTGGACAGCGAGGCCAGCCAGCCGGGGATGGACTCCATCTTGTCCAGCGTGCCGCCGGTGTGCCCGAGCCCGCGGCCGGACAGCTGCGGCACGTACGCCCCGCACGCCGCCACCAGCGGAGCCAGCGGCAGCGTGATCTTGTCGCCGACGCCGCCGGTGGAGTGCTTGTCCGCGGTCGGCCGGTCGAGCATCGACCAGTCCATGCGCTCGCCCGAGCGGATCATGGCCTGGGTCCAGTCGGCGATCTCGCGCCGGTTCATCCCGTTCAGCAGAATGGCCATGGCCAGCGCCGACATCTGCTCGTCGGCGACCTCGCCGCGCGTGTAGGCGTCGATCACCCAGTCGATCTGGCCGGTGGACAGCTCGCCGCGGCGAGCTCCGTCGCGCTTGGCGCGGATGACCTCGATGGCGTCCATCACTGCCCCCTGGCCAGGTCGTCGGGGCCGAACGCGTACGGCAGGATCTCGGCCATCCGCTTCGGCCCGTCGGGGGTCTCGACCAGCAGGTCCTCGCCGCCGAACTCGTAGAGGAGTTGGCGGCAGCGCCCGCACGGCATCAGCAGCTCGCCGTGGCCGTCGACGCAGGTGAAGGCCACCAGCTTGCCGCCGCCCGACGCCTGCAGCGCCGAGACCAGCCCGCACTCGGCACACAGGCCGAGCCCGTAGGAGGCGTTCTCGACGTTGCAGCCGGTGACGATGCGCCCGTCGTCGGCCACCGCCGCGGCTCCCACGGGGAACTTCGAGTACGGCGCGTACGCGTTGCGCATGGCGGCCGTGGCCTCAGCGCGCAGGCCGTCCCAGTCGATGCTGACTCCGGTGCTCAATGTTGTTCCCCCCGGCGGTAGCGCACGCCGTCGGCCTTGGGCATCCGCAGTCGCTGCGAAGCCACCAGGAGCACGATCAGCGTGAGCACGTGTGGCGTGATGAAGACGAACTCGTTCGGCAGCTTGTCGACGGTCAGCCACAGCCAGAACAGCACGACCATGCCCACGCCGGCGGCCGCGATCACGGTGTAGTCCCTGGCGCCCCTGGCCACCGCCTCGGCGGGCCGGCCGGAGGCGAGCAGGGCGCGCAGCTTGAATCCGAGGTAGATGAGCAGCATGATCGCGCCGAACAGGAAGAACGACGTGACCGCTCCCGAACTGCGCAGTTGCAGGCCGTCGGCGTAGCCGAACAGCGCGGCGCCGGCCGCGAGCCCGCCAGGCCGCCAGTTACCGAAGATCATCGCGGCCAGACCGATGAAGCCGCGGCCCTGGCTCTGGCCCTCGACGTACTTGCCGACGACGAAGACCAGGAACACGCCGCCGAGCCCGGCCAGCGCGCCGGAGACGACGACGCCGATGTACTTGAACAGGTAGACGTTGACGCCCAGCGACTCGGCCGCCCACGGGTTCTCACCCGCCGAGCGCAGCCGCAGGCCGAAGCCGGTGCGCCAGAGCACGAAGTACGTCAGCGGCAGCAGCAGCACGGCCAGGATCACCAGCACGTTCACGTCGTGCGTGAGCCCGCGCAGGATGCCGGCCACGTCGGAGATGACGAACCAGTGGGTCCGCTCCAGCGAGCCGAGCCAGTCGGGCCCGCTGGACAGCAGCGGCAGGCTCCACTCCGGCGCGGACGAGCTGATGGCGGGCGAGGTGGTGATGCCCGCGCCGGCCTCGGAGGCCGGGGTGCCCTGCTTGTAGAGCACCTCGGACAGGAACCTGGTGACGCCGGGGCCGAGCAGGTTGATCGCGACGCCGCTGATGATGTGGTCGACGCCGAACGTCACGGTCGCGACCGCGTGGATCAGGCCGCCGATCGCGCCCGCGAGCATGCCGGCGACCAGGGCGGCCACCGGGCCCCACTGGTATCCGGCCCAGCCGGCGAACCAGGTGCCGAGCACCATCATGCCTTCGAGTCCGATGTTGACCACGCCGGCCCGCTCGGCCCACAGGCCGCCGAGTCCGGCCAGGCCGATCGGCACGGCGAATCCGAGCGCGGCGGCGATCGTGCCCGAGGAGGTGATGTCGTTGTAGCCGGACACCAGCCGCACCAGCGACATCAGCAGCACGAGCGCGGCGACCGCGACGAGCGCGAGGTGGTACTTGCCGACCCTGGTCATGCGCTCACCTCAACGGGAGTGTTCGTGCCGAGCTGCCGGGCGGCCCGCCGCTCTTCCATCCTGATCGCGATGCGGTTGGTCACCTCGTTCAGTACGACCACCAGCAGCACGATGACGCCCTGGATGATCGTGACGACGGAGGCGGGCACGTTCGCCTCCTGCAGCGCGCCCTGGCCCCGGTCGAGGAAGGCGAACAGCAGCGCCGCGATCGCGATGCCGACCGGCTTGTTCCTGCCGAGCAGCGCCACGGCGATGCCCAGGAAGCCCAGACCGGCGGTGAAGTTGGAGTTGAACGCGTGCCGGTCGCCGAGGATCTCGGGCAGGCCGATGAGCCCGGCGATCGCGCCGGACATCACCATCGCCGCGATGATCATCTTCTTCGAGTTGACGCCAGAGGCGGCCGCGGCGGACGCGTTCAGCCCGCTGGCCTTGACGCCGAAGCCGAACCTGGTGCGTTCGAGCACCAGCCAGACCACCACGCCGAGCACGATGGCGACGATGAGGAAGCCCCACAGGCCGCCGCTGCGGGTGGGCGGCACCAGGCCCGACCACTCGAAGATGAAGTTCAGGTTGGGGAACCAGGCCGACTCGCCCAGCGGGGGCGTGGTCGTGGTGAGCTGCCCCTCCTCCCGCTGGCCGGCGAACGGCCCGCGCACGAGGAAGGAGGTGATGTTGATCGCGATGAAGTTCAGCATGATCGTCGAGATGACCTCGTTCACGCCCCTGGTCACCTTCATGACCGCGGGGATGAGCGCGTACAGGCCGCCGACGGCCGCGGCGACCACCATGATCACCGCGATCTGGATCGGCGCGGGCGCGCTGAACGTGGAGCCCACGTAGGCCGCACAGATGGCGGCCAGCCGGTACTGGCCCTCGACGCCGATGTTGAAGAGGTTCATGCGGAAGCCGACGGCCACCGCCAGACCGGCGATGAACAGCGGCACCGCCCGGTTGAGGAAGGCCGCGATGCCGTTCGACTCCGCGCGCTCGGTGGCGCCGAAGTTGAAGAAGGCGGCGAAGGCGTCCACCGGGTTGCTGCCCGCGATGTTGATCGCCACGCTGGTGATCGCGATGGCCAGGAGGACGGCGACGACGGCGCCTGCGATGGTGAGCAGCGCCCGATTGAGCCCGGCGGGCATCACGTCTCCTCGTTGCCGGCGATGGCGCCGGTCATGTAACCGCCCAGCCGCTCGGGCGTGACGTCGGAAGGATCGAGCTGGGCCACGAGCCGCCCGCGGTAGATCACCTGGAGCGTGTCGGACAGGCCGATCAGCTCGTCGAGGTCGGCGGAGATGAGCAGCACGGCCAGGCCGGCCGTGCGCGCCTCACGCAGGTGGTCCCAGATGGCCGCCTGCGCGCCCACGTCCACGCCCCGGGTGGGGTGCGCGGCGATGAGGAACTTGGGCTCGCCGCTCATCTCGCGGCCGACGATCAGCTTCTGCTGGTTGCCGCCGGACAGGGCCAGCGCCAGCGTGTCGACGCCGGGCGTGCGGACGTCGTAGTCCTTGATGATGCGCTCGGTGTCGGCCTTCGAGGCACGCCGGTTGACCCAGATGCCGCTGCGCGCGGGCTTCCTGGTCTGGTGGCCGAGCACCCGGTTCTCCCACAGCGACGCCTCGAGCAGCAGGCCCTGGCGGTGCCGGTCTTCCGGGACGTAGCCGATGCCGGACTCGCGGCGCTTGAGCGTGGACCACTGGCTGATGTCCTGCTCGTCGAGCAGGATCCGGCCGTGCGCCTGGCGCAGGCCCATGATGGCCTCGATCAGCTCGGTCTGGCCGTTGCCCTCGACGCCCGCGATGCCGAGGATCTCGCCCGCGTGGATGTCGAAGGTGACGTCGTCGAGCAGCAGCCGCTTGCCTTCCTGGCGCAGCTTGTCGGCGTACACCCGCAGGTCGGTGCCCTTGGGCACCGGGCGGTAGCCGTCGGCCTCCATGGTCAGCCCGGACACGCGCAGGGTGACGGTGTCGCGGACGGTGGACTCGCGGGTCTCCGGCGTCGGCAGCTCGCTGCCGACCATGAGCTCGGCCAGCTGGCGGGCGTTGACCTCGCGCGGGTTGACGCTCGCGACGGTGGTGCCGCGCCTGATCACGGTGATCGCGTCGGCGATGCTGAGCACCTCGTCGAGCTTGTGCGAGATGAAGATGACGGTCAGGCCCTCGGCCTTGAGCTCGCGCAGGTTGTCGAAGAGCTCCTCGACCTCCTGCGGGACGAGCACCGCGGTCGGCTCGTCGAGGATGAGGATCCTGGCGCCGCGGTAGAGCACCTTGAGGATCTCCACCCGCTGGCGGTCGCCGACGCCGAGGTCCTCGACCAGCTTGTCGGGGTCGACCCGCAGGCCGTGGGTCTCGGCCAGCTCGTTGATGCGGCGGCGGGCCATGGCCGCGTTGAGCATGCCGCCCTTGGTCGGTTCCGCGCCGAGGACGATGTTCTCCAGCACGGTGAAGTTGTCGGCCAGCATGAAGTGCTGGTGAACCATGCCGATGCCGACGCCGATGGCGTCGCTGGGCGTGCGGAAGCCGACTTCCGCGCCGTTGACCCTGATCGTGCCCTCGTCCGGCTTCTGCATGCCGTAGAGGATCTTCATCAGGGTGGACTTGCCCGCGCCGTTCTCGCCCACGATCGCGTGCACCGTCCCCGGTTGGACGGTGATGTGGATGTCGTGGTTGGCGACGACACCGGGGAAGCGCTTGGTGATGCCCTCCAGCTCGACGGCGGGTTGCGCCGCGGCGAGGGTGTCAGCGCCCATGGTCGCTCATTTCGCCTCTTCCTGAAGCCAGGCGTTGTTGAAGCCAAGCAGATAAGACAGAAGGCCCGAAGTGCGGGACTCCGGGCCCTCAATCGTCGTTCCTACCCAGATTACGGCTTGGACGGAACCGTGATTTTGCCGTCGACGATGTCCTTCTTGGCAGCGTCGATCTTGTCCTTGATGTCGTCGATCTCGCCACCGGTGGTGGACAGGCCCACGCCGTCGACCTTGAGGTCGTAGACGACGTTGCTGCCGCCCTTGGCGCCACCCTGGAACGCCTTGATGAACTCGAACACGCCGACGTCGACGCGCTTGAGCATCGAGGTCATGATGACCGACTGCAGGTCGGTCTCCTTGACCGTCTGGCGCTGGTCGGAGTCGACGCCGATGGCCTTCTTGCCGGCCGCGGCGGCCGCCTGGAACACGCCCAGACCGGAGTCACCGGAGGCGTGGTAGACGATTTCCGCGCCGTCCTGGAACATCTTCTCGGCCGCGACCTTGCCCTTGTCGGGGGCCTTGAAGCCGGAGAAGTCGCCGTCGGGCGTGAGGTACTTGACGTCGATCTTGGCGTCGGCCTTGACCGACTTCACGCCCGCCTCGAAGCCCGCCTGGAACTTCTTGATCAGGTCGTTCTCGACACCGCCGACGAAGCCGACGTGGCCGCTCTTGGCCTTGGTGGCCGCCGCGACGCCCGCCAGGTAGGAGCCCTGCTCCTCGGCGAACAGCAGGCCGGTCACGTTCGGGGCGTTGGAGGCCGAGTCCACGACCGCGAACTGAATGTCCGGGTTCTCCGTGGCGACCTTCTTGATGTCGTCGCCGTAGGCGAAGCCGACACCGATGATCGGGTTGTAGCCCGCGTCGGCGAGCTGGCGCAGCAGGTCGCCGCGGTTCGAGCCGTCGGAGGCCGGGCTGAGGTCCTTGATCTCCGCACCCAGCTCGGTCTTGGCCTTCTCCAGGCCCGCGTAGGCGGCGTCGTTGAACGACTTGTCGCCGCGGCCGCCGATGTCGAAGGCGAGACCGATCTTGAGGGCCCCCTTGGGGGCTTCGCTGCTGGCGCCGGCGTCCGGCGCCGCGCTGGTCGTGGCTTCCCCACCAGTGTTGCTGCTGCCGCCGCCACACGCCGCGGCCGCCATGAGCATGACGCCGGCTACCGAGCCGACCGCCACCCTGCTGAATCGCTTGCTGAGCAAGTCGACTCCCTTCCATTTCCCCGCCGTCGAACTTCATCGCAGGCGCGAAGAAACGTACGGCACCTGCACGAAAGGTAGTTGGTTGGCCAGGGCGCACCAAACCGGCGCACAGGGTCGCAACCGCTCCGTTATCGACATCAGGCACGTCCGTGACCTGGATCTGACGGAGAACGCCGCAGGGCGGCTCGGAAAATTTTGCCCAACTTTGGTAGGCCCTGCCCCCTTGCCGACGGGTGGATCTTGGCAGAGATTCCCATCGAAGGTGGAAATTTCGTATCGGAGCCCGCATGCACCCTCGGAAGGCACTCGCCGTGCCGCTGGCCGCGATCATCATCGCGGCGCTGAGCGGCACCGCGCCCGCCCACGCCCATGCAGACCCGGCCATCAAGGTCGAGAACAACGCCACCCAGCCCGTGTTCTCGCGGGCCGACGCCGTCAGGCAGACCGTCTTCGTCGAGGTCGCGGGAACCGACAGCGACAACGACGGCCAGGCCGACCGGGTGGCGGTGGACATCCTCCGGCCCAAGGAGACCGACCAGGGACTGAAGGTCCCGGTCATCATGGAGGCCAGCCCGTACTACCGGCCGGGCAACGACGTGGCCAACCATCCGGTCGACGTGGACGAGAACGGCGTCCCGTTGCCCACCATGTTCGCGCTGAGCAACGACAAGCTCGCCAGCGAACCCTTCGACAGCTACTACGACAACTACTTCCTGCCCCGCGGCTACGCGATCGCCCTGGTGGAGAACCTGGGCAGCGGCCGCGCCACCGGCTGTCCGACGACCGGCGACCGCAACGAGACGGCCGGGCCGAAGGCCGCCATCGACTGGCTCAACGGCCGCGCCAGGGGCTTCGACACCCAGGGCAACCCGGTCGAGGCCACCTGGTCGACCGGCAAGGTCGGCATGATCGGCGTCTCCTACAACGGCACGCTGCCCAACGCGGTCGCCTCGACCGGCGTCGAGGGCCTGGAGACGATCGTGCCCATCGCCGCGATCTCCTCCTGGTACGACTACTACCGGGCCAACGGCGGCGTGCTGGCGCCCGGCGGCTTCCAGGGCGAGGACGCCGACGTGCTGGCCAAGTACGTGCTGACCCGCGACCGGGGCGCCGAGGTGTGCGGCTCGGTGATGGACGGGCTCACCAGGGACCAGGACCGCATCAGCGGCGACTACAGCCCGTTCTGGGACGCCCGCAACTACCTCAACGACGTCGGCAAGGTGAAGGCCAGCGTCTTCCTGGTGCACGGGCTCAACGACTGGAACGTCAAGACCAAGCAGGCCGCCCAGTGGTGGTACGCCCTGTCCAAGCGGCACGTGCCGCGCAAGATCTGGCTGCACCAGGGCTCCCACATGAACCCCTTCAGCCTGCGTACCGTCGAGTGGCTGCGCCAGCTGCACGGCTGGTTCGACCACTGGCTGTACGGCATCGACTCGGGGATCATGCGCGAGCCGCAGGCCGACGTGGAGATCGGGGTCGGCCAGTGGGCCCAGCACGCCTCGTGGCCGCTGCCCGGGGCCGCGCCGGTGCCGCTCTGGCTGGGTTCGGGATCGAGGCTGAGCCTGCTGCCGCGCCCGCTGTCGCCCAGGGAGTCGTTCGTCGACCAGAAGACGCGGACCGCCGAGCAGCTGGCGGAGTCGGCCCCGGCCGCCGACCCCAACCGGCTGGCGTACCTGACCGATCCGCTGCCCGCCGACGTGCGGATCTCCGGCACGCCGACGATCTCGCTGCGGGCCTCGCTGAAGGACGGCGCGTCGCCGTACCTGACGGCGTTGCTGGTGGACTACGGCACGGACACGCGTTTCGACGGCCGGCTGCTGTCGACCGGCCAGAACTACTGCTACGGCCAGGGGATCCCGGGTGACACCGGCTGCACGACACTGCGGCAGCTCGGCACGTCGACCACGGACTTCAAGATCGTCACCAGGGGCTGGCTGGACGTGCGCAACCGGCACCGCGACGACCGCACCGAACGGCTGCGTCCCGGCAAGGAGTACACCTTCTCCTGGGACTTCCAGCCGCAGGACTACCTGTTCAAGAAGGGACACCGGCTGGGCGTGGTGATCATCTCGACCGACTTCGACTACACGCTGCGCTACCCGCCCGGCACCGAGATCACGGTGAATCCGGGACGCTCGGCGCTCAAGCTGCCCGTCGTCTTCGGCCGGCTGCTCTGACCTGACGGTGGGCCGCACGCCGGGCGGTGTGCGGCCCATCGAGGGTCAGGGGTTGGACAGCGCGGTCATCGGGTCGGAGAGCGGCGCGCCCCACAGGGCGGTCAGCGCGGTCGCGGCCATGACGCGCACGCCCATGCCGATCGCCCGCTCGTCCACGTCGAACGTGCCCTGGTGGATGTCGTGGATCGCGCCGTCGGGCGAACGCGTGCCGAGCCGGGCGAACGCCCCCGGGATCGACTCCAGGTACCAGGCGAAGTCCTCCCCGCCGAGCGACTGCGGCGTGGGCGCCACGGCTCCCGCGCCCAGCGCCCGCTCCGCGGCCTCGGCCAGCATCTCCACGCTGACCTCGTCGTTGACCACCGGCGGCACGCCGCGCGTGTACTCCATCGCGGCCTCGACGCCGTACGCCCCGGCCACCGACTCCAGCAGCGCCTTGATCAGGTCGGGCGCGGCGTGCCAGGCCTCCTCGTCGAGGCAGCGGATCGTGCCTTCGGCGACGCCGTCGTCGGGGATGGCGTTGGCCGCGGACCCGGCCGCCACCCGGCCCCAGACCAGGCTGAGCGACGAGCGCGGGTCGACCCGGCGCGACAGCGCGGCGGGCAGCTCGGTGAGAATCTTGGCCAGCGCGAAGACCAGGTCGGCGGTCAGGTGCGGACGCGCGGTGTGACCGCCGGGCCCGGAGACCCGGACGACCAGCTTGTCGCAGGCCGAGGTGATGGGCCCGGCCCTGAGCCCGAGCTGGCCGACGTCGAGCCGCGGGTCGCAGTGCAGGCCGAAGATGCGGTCGACGCCGCTGATGCCGCCCTGCGCCATGACCTCCAGCGCGCCGCCGGGCAGTTCCTCGGCGGGCTGGAAGATCAGGCGGACCCGGCCGGGCAGCAGGCCGGCCGCGGCCTGCTGGGCCAGGAAGATCGAGGTGCCGAGCAGGATCGTGGTGTGCACGTCGTGGCCGCAGGCGTGACAGGCGCCCGGCACGGTCGAGCGGTACGGGACGTCCTTCTCGTCCTGCAGCGGCAGCGCGTCGAGGTCGGCCCGCAGCGCCACGGTCGGCCCGTCGCCGCTGCCCACGTCACAGATGATCCCGGTGCCGCGCGGCAGTACCGAAGGGGTGAGCCCGGCGGCTTCGAGCCGCTCGGCCAGCCGCTGCGTCGTGCGGTATTCGGCGAAGGCCAGCTCTGGGTGCATGTGCAGGTCGCGGCGGAACGCCACGAGATCCTGCTCGGTCTCCGCCAGGAACGCGTCGAGTTCCCCCCGCAGCTCACGTCCCCGCATCAAGTCACCATCCCGTCCGATGCCGCGTCTCCATCTACTCACCGTCGCGGCGCCTGTAAGTCCTCTGTCCCGCGTGCCCGCCCGGTCGGAGCGGCCGCTCGGTGAATCGAAAAAGCCACACCCACTGGTTTGGTGTGCGAGATCGTCAGCACGGGCTCTGCGTTCATCGATAGCCGGTGAACTTGTGCAGTCCACGAGCACGGCGGGTTGGCCGTGAGCCCGATGGCGATGCTTCGACTTTATCGCTCCGCTGGGCTGTCGCGCCGACAACTACACCGAAAGTTAGTCGACGGCATGCCCGTAATCGCAGGTCGTCACGTTAGGTGAGCATCGGCCTGGTCCGGAAATAGTCACAAGGGATCATTAGATGGTGACCCGAAGTCGCCAGGTCCAAACGTCATCTGCCATTTCCAATCCTGTCACCTTCTGTCATGGTCATCACACTTCGACGCTGGCTGCATTTGAGAAGAATGCGTGTTTCACTCGCTATATGATCACTAATATCCCGTTCGGGGAGAAGTATGCCAGGTTGAGCATCTTCGAGCCGGGCGAGGGGACCCTGGTGGTCGTGCCCTCGCTCTCTCTTCCGCAGGACGAACTACGGCGCATCAAGGGAGCCAGGTCGTACGAGGAGCGCCTGCTCTTCCTGCTCCTCACACTTCGCCAACCCGGGATCAAGGTGGTCTACCTCTCCTCCGCGCCCATCGATCCGGACATCATCGACTACTACTTCTCCTTCCTCCCCGACCCCGACGACGCCGCCAAGCGACTGGAGCTCATCACGCTCGACGACCCCTGGTCCCAGCCGCTGACCAGGACGCTGCTCTCCCGTCCCGACGCGATGGAGCGGTTACGCTCGGCGATCGACGGCCAGGACGCCTTCCTGGTGCCCTTCGTGCTCAGCGAGCTGGAGGAGGAGCTCGCCTCGCTACTCAACGTCCCCATCTACGGCCCCGCCACGTCCCTGTCGTATTACGGCTCCAAGAGCGGTTCCCGCGAGGTCGGCAGGGAGGCCGGCGTGCCCATGGCGCGCGGGTACAGCGACATCCGCACGCTGGTCGAGATCGACGAGGCCATCGACTCCCTGCCCGGCGAGCGGGTGATCGTCAAGCTGAACGACGGCTACTCCGGCCTGGGCAACGCCATCGTCACCAAGGCCGACAGGTCGCTGACCAGATTCTCGGCCGCGGGCGAGAACTGGACCAGCTTCTCCGGCAAGATCCGCGAACGCGGCGCGGTGGTCGAGGAGTTCATCGAGCACCGGCCGCTGTACTACCCCAGCGCGCTGGCCAAGATCACGCCCGGCGGTCACGCCGAGGTGCTGGCCACCCACGACCAGCTGCTGGGCGGCGCCAACCAGGACGTCTACCAGGGCTGCACGTTCCCCGCCGCGCCCGAGTACCGAGCCGAGGTGGGCGCCTCGGCCACCAGGATCGCCGAGATCCTGGCGGGCCGGGGGGTGGTCGGCCTGTTCGGGATGGACTTCTTCGCGCTCAAGACCGACGCCGGCTACGCCGCCCTGCTCTGCGAGATCAACCTGCGGATCGGCGGCACCACGCACCCGTTCGGCGCCGCGGTCATGACCACCGGCGCCAGCTACGACCCGGACACCGGGCTCCTCATGTCCGGCGACCGGCCCAAGTTCTACACCGCCACCGACAACTGCGCCGACGCGTGCCTGCGCGGCCGCGCCCCCGGCGAGGTGATCGAGACGATCGACCGGCTCGGCATCGGCTTCGACGCCAAGAGCCGCACCGGCAACGTCTTCCACCTGCTCGGCGCCGTCCCCGAGCACGGCAAGCTGGGCTTCACCACGATCGGCGACTCACGCGAAGAGGCGGACGAGTTGCACGAGCTCACCCGGCGACTCCTCTGCGGCCACTGAACCCCCGCCTGAACCCCCGCCAGCCGATGATCGCCAGCACCACCCCCAGCACGACGTTCACCGCGATCAGCACGCCGTGGACGACGTAGAAGCCGGTGGAATGGCCGTCGGCCAAGTTAAACCCAAGGTTGATCCACTCAACGATCATGAACAGACCGAGGAGGATGAGGAATCCGGCGATCTTTCGCGACATAACTACCTCTCCAGTATCGAAGGCGAACCATCGGGGGATGTGACGCCACATGGGCATTCACACAGAGCTACGCTGAGACCGCCATGTGGACCAAAATCGTGCCAATCACGGCACTTCTCGCGGCGGTCACGCTCACCACCGGGACCGCATCCGCCGCACCGGCCACGCCGGTCGGCGGAGAGGCGCTGGGCAGCCGTGGCCTGGTGCTCCCCCAGGGCGTCAAGGCGCCGCCCAAGACCAAGGCTACGTCGTTCGTGATCGCCGACGCCGACACGGGTCAGGTGCTCGCGGCGAAGGACCCGCACGGCAAGTACCTGCCGGCCAGCACGATCAAGTCACTCACCGCGCTCACGCTGATCCCCAAGCTCGACAAGAACCGCAAGATCCGGCCCAGCCACAACGCCTGCAACCAGGAGGGCACCGCCGTCGGCCTGGTGCCCAAGGTCACCTACAAGGTGGACGACCTGTTCAAGGGCCTGATGATGTCGTCGGGCAACGACGCCGCGATGGCGCTGGCCGAGGCGAACGGCGGCGTCGCCAAGACCATGCGTGACATGAACGCCGAGGCCAAGCGGCTGCAGGCGAACGACACCGTGGCCAAGACGCCCAGCGGCCTGGACCAGCCGGGGCAGAGCAGTTCGGCCTACGACCTGGCGCTCATCGCCCGGGCCGGCCTCGCCAACCCCGATTTCCGGCGATATATCAGCACAAAGACGGCCAACTTCCCGGCGCCCAAGAACACCTACCAGATCAGCAACCACAACAAGCTGCTGTTCCGGTACAAGGGCATGATCGGCGTCAAGAACGGCTGGACGTCCAAGGCCCACGGCAGCTTCGTCGGCGCGGCCACCCGCGGCGGCCACACGATCATCGTCTCGATCATGCGGCACGAGGGCTACTTCTGGGACGAGGTGGCCTCGCTGCTCGACTGGGGCTTCGCCGCCCGCGGCCGGGCCCAGCCGGTCGGCACGCTGGTCGACCCGCTGCCCGACCAGACCGACGTGCGTGCCGCGCCGCCGGTCACCAAGGTCACGCCGGCCCAGCAGCCGCCGCCGCTGCTCGACACGGCCGCCTCCAAGCAGACCGACTCGACCCGCACGGTGGGCGCCATCGTGATCGGCGGCGGGCTGCTGTTCGGGCTGCTGTGGCTGGGCTACGGCATCCGCCGCCGCTCACGCCGCTGAGCTCGGGCTCCCGCCGGTCGAGTGGCCGTTCGAGTGGCCGTCGGCGTGGCCGTTCGAGTCGCCGTTGGACGGGATGGGTGACGGCGCCGGCGGCGGCCCGAACCCGGCCGTCGCCGTCCAGGCCGCCGACAGGAGCACCAGCCGGGCCGAGAAGTTGATCCAGATCAGCAGCCCGACGATGACGGCGAACGTGCCGTACAGGCCGTTGTTGCTGAGCGTGTGCCCGAGCAGCAGCGTGGCGGCCTGCTTGAGCACGCCGAACCCGACGGCCCCGAGCAGGGCGCCCTTGGCCAGCACCCAGAACGGCTGCCCGATCCTGGCCACCCAGGCCAGCATGATCACGAACAGCAGCCAGTCCGCCGACACGCTCGCCACGATGCCGGTCACCCGCAGCACGAAGTTGACCACCGGCGTGCTGTCGAACATGAAGTTCATGACCGCGTTGGTGGCCGTGGTGGCGAACCCGGCGACCGCCACCGACGAGATCAGCGTCACCCCGAACAGGACGAGCGCGGCCAGGTCGCGCAGCTTGCCGAGGACGAAGTTGAGCGGCGGGTTCGAGGTCATCGAGATCTCACGCAGCGCGCCGCGCAACGCGTCGATCGAGCCGAGACCGGCGTAGAGCAGGCCGAGCAGACCGATGAGCCCGGCGACCTCCTTGTCGCTGCCGATGGCCGCTATGTCGAGCGTGCTGGAGATGCCCGGCAACCGCTCCTCGATGGCCCGCTCCAGCGCCTTCGTCATCGCGGCGTCGTTGGCCATCACGAACCCGAGCACCGCGTACGACAGCGCGATCAGCGGGAAGAACGACAGGAACGCGAAGTAGGTGACCGCGCCGGCCAGCCGGTCGCCCGACTGGACCTGGTAGCGCTGCAGGGCCCTGATCCAGTGGTCGACGAACGGCCTGCGGACCCGCCAGTGTTCGACCCGCCGGCGTCCCCAGGATTTCGCCGACTCGATCCGCTCGGCCCATCGCGCCATCGCACCCACTCCCGTCGTACCCCTACCCGGGGTGAGGGAAGTCTGGCATCACCGCACCGGCATGTCCCGTATAGACCGGTTCGGCTCGGCGCCCGCCGCTCCCCCGCACGACTGGCCGGATTCCTCCTGGGTACCTGGACCACCATGAACGCGACTCCTGTGCAGTTCATCCTGCCCGGACGGCCGGGGTACGACGATCGGCTGGGCATCAACAGGGCGGTCGAGTCCCAGCCCGCGTACGTGGTGGGCGCGTCCGACGAGGACGACGTGGTCGCCGCGGTCTGCCTGGCCTGGGAGCAGGACCGGGCGATCGGCGTGCTGGCCACCGGTCACGGCCCCTCGGTCCGTCCCGACCAGGCGGTGCTGGTCAACACCTCCAGGATGAACGGGGTCAAGGTCGTCCCCTGCGACAGGAGCGCGTGGATCGAGGCCGGGGCGCGCTGGCGTCAGGTGCTGCTGCAGACCACCCCGCACGGGCTGGCCCCGCTCAACGGCTCCAGCCCGAACGTGGGCGCCGTGGGTTACACCACGGGCGGCGGCGCCGGGCTGCTCGGCCGCCGGCACGGGTTCGCCGCCGACCACGTGCGCAGGCTCCGCGTGGTCACCGCCGACGGCCGGATCCGCGACGTGAGCGCCGACAGCGACCCCGACCTGTTCTGGGCGGTACGCGGCGGCAAGGACAACTTCGGCATCGTCGTCGGCATGGAGGTGGAGCTCTTCCCGGTGGCCCGGCTCTACGGCGGCGGCCTGTACTTCCCCGCCGAGGCCACCGCCGACGTGCTGCGTGCCTACGCCGAGTGGACGGGCGCGGTGCCCGAGGAGATGTCCTCGTCGGTGCTGCTGAGCACGTACCCCGACGCGCCCGGGGTGCCTGAACCGCTACGCGGCAGGTACGTCACCCACGTGCGGATCGCGTACAGCGGCGAGGAGGGCGGGGCGGACCTGGTCGAGCCGCTGCGCGCGATCGGCGACCGGCTGGTGGACAGCGTCCGCGACCTGCCGTACGGCGAGGTGGGCAGCATTCACCACGAGCCGGTGGACGCCCCGTACCAGGCGTTCGACCGTAACCTGCTGCTGCGCGAACTAGACGCGGCGGCCGTCGACACGCTGCTCGCGCACGCGGGGCCCGCGGCCGCGCCGCCGTTCGTCACCGAGCTGCGCCACTTCGGCGGCGCGTACGCCAGGCCGCCCGCGACGCCCAACTGCGTCGGCGGCAGGGACGCCGCGTTCTCCCTGTACACCGGCTCGACGCAGGGCGATTTCGGCGCGCGCGACCGTCTGCTGGCCGCCATGCGGCCGTGGAGCACCGGGGGCATCAGCCTGAACTTCGCCGGCGTCGAGGACGCCCGCCCCGAGCTGGTCCGCGCCGCCTACGACCCCGGCGACTACGAACGGCTGATCAGGCTGAAGGCCGTCTACGACCCGGAGAACCTGTTCCGCGTCAACTTCAACATCCCACCCAAGGAGTGATCATGACTGCTCGTCTGAACATGTTCGGCCTGGTCGTCCAGGACATGGCCGCCTCGCTGGCCTTCTACCGGCTGCTCGGCCTGGACCTGCCCGCCGAGGACGACCACAAGCCGCACGCTGAGGTGGACCTAGGCGGCGGGATCCGGCTGGCCTGGGACACCGTCGAGACGGTTCGCACGTTCGACCCCGACTGGCGCCCGCCGGGCGGCGGGCACCGGGTGGCGCTGGCGTTCCTGCTCGACTCGCCCGGCCAGGTGGACGCCACCTACGACAAGCTGGTCTCGCTCGGCCACACCGGCCACAAGGAGCCGTGGGACGCGGTCTGGGGCCAGCGCTACGCCATCGTGACCGACCCCGACGGCAACGCCGTGGACCTGTACTGCCCACTCGCCTGACCGTCTCGTCCGGGGTCCGGCCTTCTAGGGTGGACGCCATGATGGATCATCGACAGGTGCGGGCGAGCGACCAGGACCGCGAGCGGGTGGCCGAGACACTCCGGGTGGCGCTCACCGAGGGGCGCATCACGCTGGAGGAGTTGAACGAGCGGGTGGCCGGCGCCTACACCGCACGCACGCTGGGCGACCTGGACGACATGATCGCCGACCTGCCGCGCCAGGAGACGCCGCCGCCGCTCGTCCGCTTACCCGAGCCCGACCTGCGGTTGCACACCGGCAGCGGCCGGGTCGAGCAGGTAGGCCGCTGGCAGGTCCCCGAGCGCATCAGCGCCGCGGCAGGGCGGTGGGGCAAGGTGCGCATCGACTTCACCCGGGCGGACTGCGCGCACCGGGAGGTCCTGCTCGACGTCGAGATCACGTCCTGGTTCGGCGACATCGTGGTGCTGGTCCCGCGCGGCTGGCGGGTGCGCGACGAGGACGTCGTACGCCGGTGGCTGGGCGCGGTGCACAACCACCCGCCGAAGCCGCCGGCGCCCGACGGCGTCACCGTCCGCCTGACCGGTTACGTGCAGACCGGCGACGTCTGGGTGCGCTACCGGTGACCTCCGGCGGCCGACCGGGTGTTCCTGATCGGCACCGGGACACGGGGAAGCCCGTGGCGGGCTTCCCCGCGGGGTTCAGAGCTGGGGCAGGAAGCCGACGCGGTCGCGGACCTCGGCCATCGTCTGGCGGGCCACCGTGGCGGCGCGCTCGGCGCCGATGGCGAGCAGGCGGTCGAGCTCGGTCTCGTCCGACAGCAGCTTCTCGGTGCGCTCCCTGATCGGCGTGAACGCCTCGACCACGGCCTCGGCCACGTCCTTCTTGAACGTGCCGTAGCCCTGGCCCTCGTAGCGGGCGACCAGCTCGGGGATCGGCGTGGCGGTCAGCGCGGACAGGATGCGCAGCAGGTTGGAGATGCCCGGCTTGTTCTCCTCGTCGAAGAGGACCTCGGAGCCGGTGTCGGTGACGGCGCGCATGACCTTCTTGCGCAGCGGGCCCGGCTGCTCCAGCACGTCGAGGATGCCGGCCGGGCTGGACGACGACTTGGACATCTTGGCCGTCGGGTCCTGGAGGTCGGTGATCTTCTCGACCTCCTTGAGGATGTACGGCTCGGGCAGCGTGAACGTGTCGCCGAAGCGGTGGTTGAAGCGCTGGCCCAGGTCGCGGGTGAGCTCCAGGTGCTGCTTCTGGTCGGCGCCGACCGGGACCTGGTTGGCCTGGTAGAGCAGGATGTCGGCGGCCTGCAGGATCGGGTAGGTGAACAACCCGACGCTGGCCGCGTTCTCGCCGAACTTGGCCGACTTGTCCTTGAACTGGGTCATCCTGGCCGCCTCGCCCATGCCGGTGAGGCAGATCAGCACCCAGGCGAGCTCGGTGTGCTCGCGCACGTGCGACTGGACGAACACCGTGGAACGCTCCGGGTCGAGGCCGGAGGCGAACAGCTGCGCGGCGGCCACGCGACTGCGCCTGCGCAGGTCCGCGGCCTCGGTGGGCACGGTGATGGCGTGGAGGTCGACCACGCAGTAGAACGCGTCGTGGGTCTCCTGCAACGTGACCCACTGACGGACCGCACCCAGGTAGTTGCCCAGGTGGAAGGAGTCCGCGGTGGGCTGGATGCCGGAGAGAACACGAGGTCTGGCCATAGCAGGCAATTGTGTCAGGAATCCTGCTCGGGCGGCGACTCGGCCACCGGTCGGCGTTTCACGCGGACGCGGGCGATGCGGCGGCCGTCGAGTTCGGTGACCGTCAGCTCGAAGCCGTGGATCTCCACCTGCTCACCGGCGACGGGGACGTGGCCGAGCATGGCCATCACGAACCCGGCCAGCGTCTCGTAGGGGCCGTCCGGCAGCCTGATCCCGGTCTCGCCGGCGAAGTCGTTCAGGTTCGTCAGGCCGTCGATCTCGATCTCGCCGGCGGGCAGGACGACCGTGTCGTCCTCGATGTCGTACTCGTCCCTGATGTCGCCGATCAACTCTTCGACCAGGTCCTCCATGGTGACGATGCCGGCCGTGCCGCCGTACTCGTCGACCACGATGGCCAGGTGCTGGCCCTCGTCGCGCATCTCCGACAGCGTGGTCAGCAGCCGTTTCGAGGCCGGCACGAACTTGGCCGCCCTGATCGGCACGAGCTGGCTGAGCGGCTCGGTCCGGCCGGTGAGCGTGGGGTCGAGCAGGTCCCTGACGTGCACGAAGCCGATGATCTCGTCGTAGGACTGCCGGTAGACGGGAAAGCGCGAGTGCGGCAGCCCGGCGGCGAGCACGGCGGCCTCGGCCAGCGGCAGGTCGGCCTCCATGAACTCGACCTCGGTGCGCGGCAGCATGACCTCGCGCAGCTGGCGCTTGCCGGCGGCGAACACCTCGGCGATCAGCTTGCGCTCGTCGGCGGTCAGGTCGGTGTGCCCGACGACCATGTCACGCAGTTCCTCGGTGGTGACCTCTTCCCTGTCGGCCGCCGGGTTGCCGCCGAGCAGCCTGACCACCACGTCGGTGGACTTGGACAACATCCAGATGATCGGGCGCGACAGCCGGGCGATCCAGTCCAGGAAGGGCGCCACGAACAGCGACAGGCCCTCGGCGCGCTGCAGGGCCAGGCGCTTGGGCGCCAGCTCGCCGAGCACCAGCGACACGTACGAGATGGCCAGCGTCACCAGCACCAGCGCGAGCACCGGGGCGACGGCCGGGGGCACGCCCCAGCCCTCCAGCACCGGACGCAGCTGCTGGCCGAGCCGGTCGGCGCCGAACGCGGCCGACAACATGGTGGCCACGGTCACGCCGATCTGCACCGCCGACAGGAACCTGTTCGGGTCGCGGGCCAGCTTGGCCACCCGATCGCCGCGGCGGCCGCGTCCGGCCAGTTTGCGGATCTGGCTTTCGCGCAGCGAGACCATCGCCATCTCGGCGGCGGCGAAGAAGCCGCCGACCAGAATGAAGAGCAGAACCAGGGCGACGTTGGCCGCGACGGTGTCAAACATGGTGGTTGGCAGCGTACTCGGGGGCTTTCCGTCGTATGCTGAACGGCGAGCCGTACAAAATCAAACATGTTTGAACAGGAGTACACATGAGGCTGCTGGTCACCGGAGGTGCCGGATATATCGGCAGTGTCGTCGCGGCGCAGCTCGTCGAGGCGGGGCACGAGGTGACCGTGCTCGACGACCTGTCCACGGGGCACGCCGACGCGGTGCCGGACGGCGCGCGGTTCGTCCAGGGCTCGATCACCGAGGCCGGTGACGTGCTCGACGGGCAGGACGCGGTGCTGCACTTCGCGGCCAGGTCGCTGGTGGGCGAGTCGGTCGAGAAGCCGGGTCTCTACTGGTCGCACAACCTGGGCGGCACGCTGGCCCTGCTCGACGCGATGCACGCGCGGGGCGTCCGGAGGATCGTGTTCTCCTCCACCGCCGCCACCTACGGCGAGCCGGAGCGCTCCCCGATCCAGGAGAGCGACCCCACGCGCCCGACCAACCCGTACGGCGCCTCGAAGCTGGCCGTCGACACTGCGCTGACCGCCTACGCCGGGCTGCGCGGCCTGGGCGCGGTGAGCCTGCGCTACTTCAACGTGGCCGGCGCCTACGGCCGCTACCGCGAGCGGCACGCCGTCGAGACCCACCTCATCCCGAACGTGCTGAAGGTGGCCACCGGCGAGCGCGAGTCGGTGAGCGTGTTCGGCACCGACTACCCGACCGACGACGGCACCTGCATCCGCGACTACGTGCACGTCTCCGACCTGGCCAGGGCCCACCTGCTGGCGCTCGGCGCGGCCGCGGAGGGCGAGCACAAGATCTACAACCTGGGCAGCGGCACCGGGTTCTCGGTCCAGCAGGTGATCTCGGTCTGCCGCGAGGTGACCGGTCACGAGATCCCCGCGGTGGTCGGGCCGCGGCGGGCGGGCGATCCCGCGGTGCTGGTGGCGTCGTCCGCGAAGATCGAGCATGAGCTGGGCTGGAAGGCCGAGCGGCCAGCGCTGCGCGACATCGTCGCGGACGCGTGGGCGGCGCTTTCGCCAAATCAGTGATGCGGCGCCGAGATATGTGCTGTGATACCGAAATGTGAGGAGATTTTCACCAAGGGTCACGAAGGTGCTCTTGTGCGTCCTCATCGTGCTGGGCAGCGTCATGGCGGGGGCCGGGGTGATCTTCGCGACGTCCTCGCCCGCGCCGGCCGTGTCACCGGACCCCTGCCCCGAGGGTGACAGGAAGTAGGGCCGGCACGGAAAAGGCGCGCGTCCCGGCAGGACGCGCGCCTTTCGATCGCGGGACGCCTAGATGAGGCCCAGGGCCTTCACCGCGTCGCGCTCCTCGACGAGCTCGTTGACGCTGGCGTCGATGCGGTCACGCGAGAACGCGTCGATCTCCAGCCCCTGGATGATCTCGTAGCGGCCGCCGACGGAGCGGACCGGGAAGGAGGAGATGAGCCCCTCGGGCACGCCGTAGGAGCCGTCGGAGACGACCGCGGCGGAGGTCCAGTCGGTGCCGTTGACCCAGTCGTGGACGTGGTCGATGGCGGCGTTCGCGGCCGAGGCCGCCGAGGAGGCGCCGCGGGCGTCGATGATGGCGGCGCCGCGCTTGGCCACGGTCGGGATGAACGTGTCGCGCAGCCACTCGCCGTCGACCTGCTCGGCCGCGACCTTGCCGCCGACCTCGGCGTGGTAGAGGTCGGGGTACTGGGTGGCGGAGTGGTTGCCCCAGATGGTCATCTTCTTGATCTCGGTGACCGGCACGCCGAGCTTGGCCGCGAGCTGGGAGAGCGCGCGGTTGTGGTCGAGACGGGTCATCGCGGTGAACCGCTCGGCCGGGACGTCCGGCGCGTGCTGCTGGGCGATGAGCGCGTTGGTGTTGGCCGGGTTGCCCACGACCAGGACCCTGATGTCGTCGGCGGCGTGGTCGTTGATCGCCTTGCCCTGCGGGCCGAAGATGCCGCCGTTGGCCTCGAGCAGGTCGCCGCGCTCCATGCCGGCCTTCCGCGGCATGGCGCCGACCAGCAGCGCGACGTTGGCGCCCGCGAACGCGACGTTCGGGTCGTCGGTGATCTCGATGCCGGACAGCAGCGGGAACGCGCAGTCGTCGAGCTCCATGGCGGTGCCCTCGGCGGCCTTCACGGCCTGCGGGATCTCCAGCAGGCTCAGCTTGACCGGGACATCGGCGCCGAGCAGCTGACCCGACGCGATGCGGAACAGCAGTGCGTAGCCGATCTGTCCGGCGGCGCCGGTGACGGTCACCTTGACGGGCCCAGTGGCTGACAACGCCATGGCCTTCCCCTAACTCGCGGGCTGAATCATTGACTTTCGGATGTTACCCGCTCGTCATTCGCAGGGTTCCATCGCGGGCACCTCTAGCTCCGGCTCGAAGTCGACCTTGGCGAAATGCTTGGTCACGAGTTGCTTGATGTAGCCCGTGCGGTAGAGGTCGGCGATGACGGACTTGACCGCCTTGCAGGTCTTGGCGTCGCCGTTGCGGATGCCGACCGCGTACGGCTGGTCGCTCAGCTTGGCGCCGAGCACCCGGTACCGCAGGTTCTCGCGGTTGGCGAACCCGGCCAGGATGAGATCGTCGCCGGGGACCGCGTCGACGGCGCCGCTCCTGAGCAGGTTCATGCATTCGGCGTAGTCGCCCGCGGTGACCGGCTCGACCTTGGCCCGGTCCTGCACCGCGCCGACGGCCGTGCTGTTGAGCGCGCAGACGCGCTTGCCGTTGAGATCCTTGATCGTCTTGATCGGCGCGCCCTGGTGCACGAGGACGTCGTGATGCGCCAGATAGTACGGCCCGGCGAAGCGCACCTCGCTCTTGTCGACCGAGTACGTCGCCAGCACCAGGTCGACGGCCCCGTCGGCGAGCCGCTGCGCCCGGTTGCCGACGGTGACCCTGGCGAACTCGACCTGCTTGGCCCCGAGCTCGGTGGCGATCCGCTTGCCCAGGTCGACCTCGAACCCGTCGAAGCCGTCGCCGCGCTCCAGCCCGATGCCCGGCAGGTCGCCCTTCACGCCGATCACGATCTTCCCGGTGCCCGCCACCTTCTCCACGACCGAGGCGAACGTGCCGGGCGAGACGGGGTCGCGGCCCTTGCTGCCGCCCTGCGTGGGCGTCGGCTGGTCGCCGAAGGCCAGGGGCGGCCAGCCGTTCGAGACGGCCACCGCCGCGGCGGCCACCAGCGCGACGGTGGCGGCGCCCAGCCCAAGCAGCCACGACCTGCGCCGCCGCGCCGGCCCACCGGTCTCGGCGGCATCACCGGGAACGATCGGCCCGGTCGGGCCGGCCGGCTGCTGGCCCGGTGACGGGGTCTGTGCCTGGGTCGGCGGGAGCGTGGCCGACGTCACGGCGGGGAACAGCGTCGGCGCCGGCGACTGCGTGGACGTGGGCGCCGGTTCGCCCTGGGTGTGGGTCTGCGGCGGGAGGCCGTCGGTCTGCTGGAGCCCGGTGTGCGTGCCGGTCGGCGGCCGGTCGGTGACCGACACGCGCGCGAACGGCGCGGTGTCGTCGCTGGCCACCTGCACACCCCGGTTGAGCACCGCCGTGGAGGCCCCGGCGGTCTCCGGCTGGCCGAGCAGCCGCAGCAGGATCTGGTCCGCGGACGGGCGGTCGGCCGGCGACTTGGCCAGCGCCCCCCGCACCACGCCGCGCAGCGGCTCCTGCATCATGTCCACGTCGACCTCGTGGTTCAGGATGCGGTTGAGCACGACCGCGATCGAGTTGCCCTCGAAGACGGTCGTGCCGGTGGCCGCGAACGCGATGGTCGCCCCCCAGGCGAACACGTCGGTGTAGGGCCCGATGTCGTCGCCGGCGATCTGCTCAGGCGCCATGTAGGCCGGGGTGCCGATGGCCCTGCTGGTGATCGTCCCGGTGGAGTCGATGATCCTGGCGATGCCGAAGTCGACCACGCGCGGCCCGTCGGCGGCGATCAGCACGTTGTCGGGCTTGAGGTCGCGGTGCACGATCGAGGCGTGGTGGATGGCGACCAGCGCGGTGGCCGTGCCGATGGCCAGCCGGTCGAGCAGGGTGCCGCTGAGCGGCCCGTCGGTGTCGACCAGCTCGCGCAGCGGCCGCCCGTCGATGTACTCGCTGGCGATGTACGGCGTGTTCCCGTCGAGGTCGGCCTCCATCACCCGGGCCGTGCAGAACGAGGCCACCCGCTGGGCCGCCTTCAGCTCCCTGGCGAAACGCGACCTGGCGATGGTGTCACCGGAGAACTTCACGTGCAGCAGCTTGATCGCCGCCCGCTCGCCCTGCTCGTTGACTCCCAGGTAGACGATGCCCTGACCGCCCTCGCCGATCCTGCCGGTCAACCGGAAGGACCCTAGCTGGGCGGGATCGCCGGCTACCAGCGGCGAAATCTGCGGCATTCGTCTTCCCCACGTCTGTACTGGACCCCGTTGACGGAAACTTTACGACGCTCAGCAACCCCTCAGGGAACTGTTAACCGTTCGTGACGTCACGGTTTGTCCTCGCAGTAGCCGTCGAGTACGGTCTCTTCCCAACTCTGCGAACCGTCGAAGTCATCGGCGGCGTCAACCGTCACACTCCCCCACCAGCGGCTCACCCGTACCGGCACGACCAGGCTCGATCTCCGCACCGCGGCGCAGTCCGTGATCTGGTAGGCGAGCGAGATCTTCCGCCGTTCTCCGGCGGCGAGCACGCCGGGGGCGTAGGTCACGCTCTTGAGGTGCAGGCCGGGGACGCTCCGGCCCACCGCCTCGACCCGTTCGGGGAACCAGCCCCGGTTCTCGATCTCGACGGTGACGTCCATCACCAGCGGGTGCCCCTTGCCGTGGGTGGCTCCCGCGCTCGCCCCGCCGCCGTGGGAGAACCGGGGGATCACCAGGCCGCTCCACAGGACGCCGGCCAGCGCCAGGCCGCCGACGAGAAGCAGGATCACCGCCGTCCGCCGCTTTCTCATTCCCTGAAAAATCATCATTCGCCCCGTGATAGATCAACTGAAGGCGATTCTGTTAGTTTGGCGACCCCTGAGGAAAGGGATCGGCTTGAATCTGGTCGTCGTCCTGGTGGCCGCGATCGTGGGTCTGGCACTCTGGGCCGCTTTTCAGTCCACGCCGGTTTCGCACCGGAGCATCGCGGGTTTCACCAATCGTGAACGCCTCGGCCCGACCACCTGGAATGCCGGCCCGGCCATCGATTATTTCCGTGAGACCAGGTCCTGGCGCGCCGTGGGATTGACGGCCGGGCTGCTGCTCCCGATGACCGGCGGCCATCTCACCATCAGCGCCATGGCGATACTCGTGTGCTGGTTCGCCGGGGTGCTGATGTCCGAGTTCCGGCTGATGGCCGGACGTGAGAAAGGGCGTCCGCACGGACTGCCGATCCTCGACCCGGCCGCCTCGGCATTCCACGCCATGACGGACGCGGGCGTGCTCGTGCTGGCCGGGGCGACGGTCGTCAGAAGCCTCGGCGAAACCGTTCCCACGGCGGACAAGGTCTGGGCCGTCGCCGCGGTGTTCATCGTGGCCGCTGTTCGATTGCTGATTCACGAGTTGAAAGCGCGTCCGCTGGCACAGGGGCCGGCCGATCTGATCGCCGTGGCGGCGGCGATCCGCACCCGGTCGGCGCGCGTGCTGGCCACCGGCGGCGGCAGCGCCGCGCTGGCCTGCGCGTTGTCCACGCACACGCTCTCCGATCAGGTCTCCATACTGACCGGTGTGTCGGCCGCGATCGTGGCGCTGATCGTCTGCGTGCGCCCGGCGGCGCCCCGGCCGCTGCGCCGGTGGCCCGGCCCGGCGCTCGCCACGCTCGCCGCGGCGGTGACAGCTTGCGCGGCCTGGTGGACGGCGACCACCCCGGTCACACCGTTGTACGACCAGGAAGGACGGCTCGCCGAGCCCGCGCTCTACCTCCAGTCCAACAACTGCGCACGGCCCGACCGGGGCACGCTGCTCGACTGCGCGACCTGGTTCGCGATCTCCGCCAACGACTCCGCCGCGCTCCCCCGGGCCGCCGGGCGTCCGCTGGCGGTCAACTGGCGAGGCACCCACGTCGTCTACCGCGACCGCGCCGACCGGCGGCTCGTCGTCCACGCCCTGGCCACGGGCGCGCGCCGGGCGATCACCGGAACCTCGCCGGCGTTGTCGCAGGACGGCACGCACGTGGCGACGCTGACCGGCGGCGGCGCCCAAATCGTGCACATCGGCAGCGGCCGCGCGGTGACGGTCCCCGGCATCGCCCGGATACTCGGCTTCGGCCCCGGCGGGCTCGTCGCGACCACCGGCCCGGCGGCCCGTGGCCCGGCGCCGGACGTCGAACTGGTCACCGCCGGGCTCGACGGCCGGGTGCTGACCCGGGTGCCCTTCGACCCGACGCTCAACGCGTCGCTCACGCCCGGAGGAGAACGGCTGCTGATCATCACCGACGACCTGAAGCTGGTGCTCATGGATCCGTCCACCGGCCGGGTGCTGCAGCGCACGACGATCGAGGCGTCCGGCGACACTCCGCACCAGGGCCTCGACGTGGTGGCCTGGAAGAACGACGGGCACGTCGTCGTGACCTCGCCGCCCAGCCTGTTCGACCCCGTCACCTGGGAGATCGACATCAAGACCGGCCGGGCGGAGGAGGCCAGACCGGCCGCCGACACGGTCTACGCGCGCGTCCCCGAGGACGGCTCATGAGGACGTGGCGCGCGCTCGCCCTCGCCCTGACCGTGCTGGCCGGCGCGTACTGGCTGGCGCTGCCCGACCTGCCCGCGGCACCGCTCGGCACCCCGCTGCCCGCCGCGGCCCGGCTGAACGCGGGGCAGGCGACGGGCCCGATCGCCCACGCCTACCGCGGCCGCTGCCTCGAAGGCGGGACAGGCACACGGTGCCGCGCCTGGCATCTCGTCGCCGCCGACGGGCGGCGCTGGTGGCTGCCGGACGGATCGGACCGGGGCGACGCGCTCGCGCTCGGCCGGCAGCTGGTGGCCCATCTCCTGACCGACCGTGACCAGGTGACCGTCATGGACGTGCGCACCGGCGCCACGCGCTCCTTCCCCTGCCGAGGCGCGTGCTCGTCGATCTCCATGTCGCGCGACGACCGCCACGTGGCCGTCGAGGTCGAGAAGGGCCTGGTCATCCACGAGACCGCCACCGGCCGCGTGACCGGGACCGCCACCGAGGGCACACCCGCGGGCTGGACGGACGCCGGCCTCGCCCTCACCAGGACGCGGCCGAGCGACACGGCTCCCGGCCACCTGAGCTCGGCCGAACTCGTCGAGATCAGCCCGGCGGGCACGACGCTCACCCGGCGGCCGATCCCCGCGAACCTGGCGAACGGGCCCGCCGTGTCCCCCGACGGGCGGACGCTGGCGGTGGCGTCGCCGTCCGGGGTGTCGCTGGTCGACGCGGCGACGGGCGAGGTGACGCGGACGCTGGCCGTGCCGGCCGCCGAGCGGGTGCTGGGCTGGCGCGACGGCGGCCACGTCCTGGTCGCCACGGCCAGGCCGCCGGGCGGCTTCGGCTCGCTCACCGCCTACCACGTGCTCGACGTGGCCGGCGGCGGATTGCGCCCGCTGACGGCCGACGACCGCGACGCCGACGAGGGGACTTTCGTTCTCGGCGTCAGTGACTAGTCTCGGATCATGGACCGCCCTTACGACATCGTGCTCTTCGGAGCCAGCGGTTTCACCGGCGCGCTCACCGCCGCCTACCTCGCCAGGGCCGCGGGTCCGGGCGTGCGCTGGGCGGTGGCCGGCCGCAACCGCGCCAAGCTGGAGTCTCTCGGCCTGGACGTGCCGATCCTGCACGCCGACGCGGCCGATCCCGGCTCGCTGGCCGAACTCGTCCGGCAGACCCGCGTGCTCGTCACGACCGTCGGCCCGTACGTGCTCCACGGCGAGCCGCTGGTGGCCGCCTGCGCCGAGGCCGGCACGCACTACCTGGACCTGACCGGCGAGAGCGAGTTCGTGGACCTGGTCTACGTCCGCCACCACGACCGGGCGGTCAGGAGCGGCGCGAAGCTGCTGCACGCCTGCGGCTTCGACTCCATCCCCTACGACCTGGGCGTGCTGCACACCGTCGAGCAGCTGCCCACCGGCGTGCCGCTCACGGTCAGCGGGTTCCTGCGGGTGAACGGGCGGGTGTCGGGCGGCACGCTGGCCTCCGTGCTGACCATCATGTCCCGCGCCCGTCAGACGATGGAGCAGGCCACGCAGCGCCGCTCCGCCGAGCCCCGGCCGGCGGACCGCGAGATCAGCTCAGGCCCCGGCGGCCTGCGGTACGTCGGCGGCTGGGCGCTGCCGATGCCCACGATCGACCCGCGCATCGTCGGCCACTCGGCCCGCCTGCTCGACCGCTACGGCCCGGACTTCACCTACCGGCAGCACTACGCGGTCAGGCGGCTGCCCCAGGCGCTGGCCGTGGTGGCGGGCTCGGGCGCGCTGGCGGCGCTGGCCCAGATCCCGCGGGCCCGCGCGTGGATCTCCGACCAGGTCAAACCCGGCGAGGGACCGTCGCCGGAGCGGCGGGCCAGGAACTGGTTCAAGGTGACCTTCCTCGGCCAGGGCGGCGGGCGGCGCGTGGTCACCGAGGTGGCCGGCGGCGACCCCGGCTACGACGAGACGGCCAAGATGCTCGCCGAGTCCGCGCTCTGCCTGGCCTTCGACGACGTGCCCGACCGGGCGGGGCAGCTCACCACGGCCTCGGCCATGGGCCGGCCGCTCATCGACCGGCTGCGCAGGGCGGGCATCTCGTTCACCACCCGCCCGGCGAAATGACGTCACGGCCCGCAGGGCGCCGAGATGCTGTCGGCGTCGGCGCTCGCGGGCGGGGCGGCGACGCTCGTCCTGCCCCACCAGTGGTCGACCTCGAAGGTGAACACGAACGAGTCGTCGGGGCCGGTCAGGCAGTCGGTGAAGACCAGGCCGAGCTGGAGCCGCACGTCCTCGCCCGGGGCGAGCGTGCGGGGGAAGCCGCGTCCGTCCTCGAACCGCACCGTGCGCATCGTGTATCCGGTGTCGGCGGCCACGCCGGTGATCGTGACCGGCAGCCAGCCGTCGTTGGCGAAGCGCGCGTACACCTCGACGCTCTCGCCGCGCCGGCGGCCGGCCTCGTCCTGCTCCGGACGTCCGAACATGCCGGTGGCCGACTGCTGCGACAGATGAGGCACGAAGACTCCGCTCTGCCACAGCCCGCCGGCGAACCACAACGCGAGCAGGCACAGGCCGATCGTCACGCGTAAGCGGCGAAGGTCGTCTCGGGAAAGAGGACGCTCTTCAACCGGGATTTGCGCCCATTCCACACCGGAATTCACTCGTGTCCCCCTGTCACACGTTTGAGCATTCTGCTACTTTTCCCAGCGTGAAGAAAGCGGCTTGCTGTTGTCGGTCGTGATTCTGGCGCTCTCCGTGGCGCTTGTTCCGCTGATTAGCGCAGCGGTACGGGGTTCCGTCGACCGGATGAGCGTGCGCCGTTTCACGCGGCAGCACCGGATCGTCCTCACCGCGTTCAACGGGGCGAAGATCCTGCGGCAGCTGCTGATCACGCGGCAATTCCGGGTCGTGGGCGCGGCGACGGGCGTGGCGATCGCGCTGGCCGCCGCCGTCCGTGACACCTGGACCATCGGCCCGGTCGCGCCGCTGGCCGGCTGGCTCGCCGGCGTGGTCCTGGCCGAAATCGTCTTTCCCCGCGCCGACCGCGTTCGTTTCCGCCGGCCGCTCGCGGTGAATCTCGTGCCGGTACCGCTGACCTGGTTGTGGCGGTTGTCCGCCATTGTTTCTTGCGCCGTCGCGTTGCGCGCGGTCGTGCGTTCCTTCCATACCGAGGTGCCGGTCGCCGAGCGGATGTGGGCGGTCGCCACGCTCGTGACGCTGCTGATCGTCATGGCGCTGCTCAACGGGTTGCGCACGCGGCCGCTCGCGGCGGGTCCCGCCGACCTGGTGGACGCGGAGCTGGCCATGCGCTCGCGATCCGCCCGCGCGCTGATGGGCGCCGGCGCGGTGCTCGCCCTGTGGATCGCGCCGCTGAGCGGCCTGCCCACGCCGCCCACCGTGGTCACGCTGCTCTTCGCCTACGTCCTGCCTCTGGTGATCTGGTTCGCCGCGCTCCAGCCGGTGCTGACCGAGCGGCCGCCCTGGCGGGCGCCGTTCGTCCTCGCGCCGGCACTGGCGTTGGCCCTGGCGCTGGCGCTGTCGGTCTGGCAGCCGGCTCCGGACGTCGTCACGAAGGCGCAGAGCGACGCCGCCCGCCTGCGGAGCGTCGTCCCCGCCGACGCGTCGCTGCGGCTGGCCGACCTGAACCCGGCCGCGCGCACCTGGGACGTCTACCTGTCGGCGGAGTCGCCGATCCCGCTGCCCGGGGCCAGGATGCACCTGCCGGGCGAGGCGGGCATGGGCCGGCCGGCGCCGCTGGCCGTCAGCGGCGACGGCCGCCGCCTCGCCTACCTCGACGCCGCCACCGGCCGTCTCGTGCTGACCGACCCGGTCGGCAGGTGGGTGCGCGACCTGACCGGGCCGCTGGCCGACGCGGACGTGCCCGAGCCCGTGCTCTCCCACGACGGGAGATACGCGGCGCTGGTCTCCCCGTCCGGGGCCGAGCTGATCGACACGGCGGCCGGAGTCCGCACCCGCCTGCCCGGTGTCGTGCGGGTGTTCGGCGTCGGACCCGACGGCGTCGTGGGCGCCACCGGGCACCTGGCCCTGACCGGCGCGCCGGACGTCGAACTGCTCACGCTCGACCACCGCGGCGCCGTGCGCACCCGGGTGCCGTTCGACCCCACGCTGCACGTGCGCGCCACGCCGGACGGCCGGTCGCTGGCCGTCGTCACCGGGGACGAGGTGATGACCATGGACGCGCGCACCGGCAGGATCGGCGGCCGGGTGCCGCTCAAGGCGCCCAGGCACTACGACGTACCTCGGCCCCTGGGCTGGGCCGCGGACGGGCGACTCCTGATCGAGATCGAACCGGACGACGACGACCGGGGCGTCTACCACCTCGTCGACCTGGAGACCGGCCGGTCGAGCCGGGTCGAGGGCCTGCCCGACGACCTCCAGCAGCCGGTGTTCGGCAGGATCACATGAGACGGTCACGCCTCTGGCTCCCCGGGATCGCACTGGCCGCACTGGCGGCGGCCTGGGTCGTGCAACCGCTCTTCGAGCCGCCGCCACCGCCGCGCTTCGTCACCACCGCGACGACCGCACCGACGCAGGCCCCCGCCCTGACGGCGCCACTGGTCACGACCACCCGGGCGGACGGCCCGCTGCCTCCCGTCCGCTACGCCTACGTGCCCTCATGTCAGGGCGACGCCGATCCGTGCACGCACTGGATCGTGGTCTCGTCCGACGGCCGGCACTCCTGGCTGCCGCACGGCGCGCAGGACACCCCGCTCGCGCTCAGCCACGACGGCACCAGGGCCGCCTACCCGCGCAAGGCGGACGGCCGGTTCGTGCTGCACGACCTGGCCGCGAACACCGTCAAGCCGCTCCCGGTCACGGCGGGCGAATCGGTCGGCGAGCTGTTCGGCGCCCAGCCGCCGCTGTTCTCCCGCGACGGCCGCCACCTGCTCATCCGCCTCGACGACCTGGACGAGGAGGTCGAGGTCGTCCTGCGGGACCCGGTCATCGTGGACGTCGAGCGCGGCGTCGTCCGCCGCCTGCCCGCGGCGGACCGGGTGGTCGGCTGGACCGCGAAGGGCCTCGTCCTGATGACGGAGCGGCGTACCGACGATCGCCCCGGGCACACCACCACGGCCGAGTTCACCGTCTACTCGCCGCAAGGCGCGGTCGTCGGCCGGTACGCGCTGCCGGGCAACCTGGCCTGGCGTTCCGTGCCGTCACCGGCGGGCGCCACCCTGGCCACGATCGCGGACGACCTCACCCCCACCGCCGTGACCGGCCGCGGCATCGTCCTCGTCGACCCGGACACCGGACGCACGCGCCGCACCGTGCCGCTGCCCGGCGGCTGGCGGGCCAGGCAGATCGTGCGCTGGACGGACGAGAACACGCTCCTGCTCCGCACCAGCGACCGCGCCGACGAGCCGGGGCACCACCTGCTGAACCTGGCCACCGGCCAGGCCACCCTGCTGGACCTGAACCTCAGCGGCGCGGTCGACCTGCCGCTGCAGCCGGTCGAGCAGTCGGTGATCCTCGGCGCCGTCCGCTAGTCAGTACTGCAGGTTCCACTTGGCGAAGGCCGGGCGCAGGTACGGGTTCTTGAACTTCGGGTACGCGACCGTCGACAGGTCGCCGTCCGAGGTGTACCGCATGTCCGGGTTGGCCTTCAGCCAGTCCAGCCAGGCGATGGAGCAGAACTGGGCGCAGTCGCCCTTCTTCTCCATGGCCTTGATGCGCGGGATGCCCAGCGGGTCGAAGGCCTTGCTGAACGGCGACGGCGCGGGCGTGTAGCCGGCCAGGAACACCCCGGCGTGGTGGTAGTTCTTGCCCTCGGCGGCCAGTCGCTTCTTGCGCGGCTGGTTGCCGTACGGCAGCGCGATGGAGTCGGGCTTGATCTTGCTGAGGTCGTCGATCTGCTTGGCGATCGAGCCGATCTGCTCGCTGACCTCCTTCTCCGAGCGCGTACGCAGGTCGTGGTGGTCCCGCGTGTGGTTGCCGATGTCGAAGCCGTTGTTCTTCAGCCAGAGCAGCATCTGCGCCTGCTCCTCAGGCACGCTCTTGCCGAACATGTCCCTGGTCACGTAGAACGTCGCGACCGGGCGGAAGCCGGGATTCTTCGCGGCCACCTCACGCAGGATCGCCACCGCGGTGTCCGGCGCGGGCTCGCCGGTGCCGGTCAGCGTGAGCTGCGACGGCGACGAGTCGTCGAAGGTCAGGACCACCGGGTGCTTGCCCGCCGGGATGCCGATCTTGCCGGTCACCAGCTCGGACGCGGTGATCGGCACGTACCCGTCCTTGACCAGCCGCTCCAGGTCGGCGCGGAACTGCTGCGGCGTCCTGTCGTCGTTGGTGCCCGGATTCGGGATGATCCGGTGGAACATCAGCACCGGGATCTGGCCGAGCTCGTTGGCCTTGACCTTCGCCGCGGCCGCTACCTTGGCCGCCCTGGCCTGCTTGAGCTTGAGCGCGGCGTTGGCCTTGGCGGTGGCCGCCTGCTTGGCGGTGTCGGCCTGCGACCCGCACCCCGCGACGATCGCAGCGACCGCGACCAACCCCACCCCACTCGCAATACGCAGTCGCATCCGAACCCCCCGAGACGCTACGACTGTTCGAACGGCCCGCGTTCGGCGGGCCGCGGCAGATAGCGCACTTTGCGTACCTACGTGGGGCTCCTACCCAGCAGATCAACTCCGCCACGCCGCCTGACAAGGCAAGAGATGGTCTGGAGAAGCGAAAAGGGCCACCCGCGGGCGACCCTGATGTCACCTCGTGGTGAGGCGGCGGCGGAACTCGGCGGTGGCGCTCTGGATCACCCGGTTCAGCTGGTCGAGTTCGTCCTCGGTGGGCTCGCGCCGCAGTTCGACGCTGACCGCGAAGTCGCCGTCCTCGATGTCCACGCCGAGATCGGCGAGCAGATCCTGAGGCAGCCTGCTCAGGACGAACTCCTTGAACGCCTCGGCGACCACCGCGGGCAGGTCGCCGCAGCCGCACGAGCGGCCTTCCATGATCGCGCCCAGGTGGCTGCGTCCCACGAGCGCGTCGGGGTGCGCCGCGTCGAGTGCGCCCAGCCCGGCCTCCACGACCTGGCGGGCTTCTGCCAGCCGGTTCTGGTGCTGCAGGAACAGGCCGAGCGCGATGCGTACGCGGCCGAGCAATTCCTGGTCGCCGCTGCGTTCGGCATCGGACAGCGCCTCGCGCAGGCGCTGCTCCGCCTCGGCCGGCCGATCCGCCTCCGACAGCGCCAGCCCCCAGTTGCGCAGCACCTGGGCGACCAGGTCGGCCCTGCCCAGGCTGCGCGCCCAGTCCAGGGCCTCGGCGTACGTCCGGAGCGCGCCGTCGAGGTCACCGGTGTCGCACTGGGCCATGGCCAGGCCGAGCCCGGCCATGAGCGCTTCCTCCGCCCTGCCTTGCCTGCGGTAGGAGGCGAGCACCTTCCTGATCGCCGCGACGCGGTCGGCCCCGTCGCCGTTCCCGCCGACGTTGGCCAGCATGGAGAGCGCGTTGAGCGTCGTCTGGTGGTCGGGGCCCAGCCGGGCTTCCATGGCCTCGGCCAGCAGGGACAACACGGCGCCGTCCGTCTCCGGGTGCTCGCCGGCCCTGCTGAGCACGGCGAGGGCCACCCCTTCGACGATCTCGTCAGGCAACTGCTCCAGCGCGACGAAGGCGGGTTCACCGCCGCCGGCGGCCGTCACGATCCTGGCCCGCAGCGCCAGCGCGGCGGCGATCCGCTCGTGCCCGTTGTGCCAGAAGTTCTGGATCGCCTCCTCGACGCTCTCGCGGGCCGCGCGCAGGTCGCCGCGCCTGAGCAGCACCTCGGCCAGCGGCTCCAGGCCGAACGCGTAACCGGCGTGCTCGCGACCGTAGAAGGCGAGCCGTTCACCCACGTTGGCACGCAGTTCCGATTCCGCCTCGTCCAGCCGCCCGATCGAGGCCAGCACCATGCCGAGGTTCATCTGGTACGTCAGGCGGTCCTTGCGCGCCTCGGGGTCCTGGGGCGCCGGGCCGGAGCAGGCGGCACGGTAACACTCGACCGCCCTGGCCGGCTGGTCCGCGTTGAGCAGGACGTTACCGAGGTCGCACTGCACCGACGCCCACTCGGGGCTGCCTGAGCCGTACTTCTCCTCGACGGTCTGGAGTTCCCGCATCATGACCTGCTCGGCGTCGACCAGCCGGCCCTCACGCAGCAGGGCGAGGGCCATGTCGAGCGACGTGGGTGACGTTGACATGTCGCCGGAGCATATAGGTCACGGCCGACATGCGAAACGGCCCCTACCGTTCGGTGCGACCGGAGGTGTCGGTGCGACCGGAGGTAGAGGCCGTCAGCGTCGATCAGACGGACATCTTCTTCTTCAGGTTCTCGTCGATCGCCGCCAGGAAGTCCTGGGTGGTGAGCCACTTGGCGTCGCCGCCGACCAGGAGCGCGAGGTCCTTGGTCATCTGGCCGCTCTCGACGGTCTCGACGCAGACCTGCTCCAGCGTGTTCGCGAACTCCGTCACCGCCGGGGTGTTGTCGAGCTTGCCGCGGTGGGCCAGGCCACGCGTCCACGCGAAGATCGAGGCGATCGGGTTCGTGGAGGTGGGGTTGCCCTTCTGGTGCTCGCGGTAGTGGCGGGTGACCGTGCCGTGCGCGGCCTCGGCCTCGACGGTGCGGCCGTCGGGGGTCATGAGCACGGAGGTCATCAGGCCGAGCGAGCCGAAGCCCTGCGCGACGGTGTCGGACTGCACGTCGCCGTCGTAGTTCTTGCAGGCCCAGACGTAGCCGCCCTCCCACTTGAGCGCGGCGGCGACCATGTCGTCGATGAGGCGGTGCTCGTAGGAGATGCCGGCGGCCTCGAACTCGGCCTTGAACTCGCTCTCGTAGACCTCGGCGAAGATGTCCTTGAAGCGGCCGTCGTAGGCCTTGAGGATCGTGTTCTTCGTGGAGAGGTAGACCGGGTAGTTGCGGGCCAGGCCGTAACGCATGGAGGCGCGGGCGAAGTCGCGGATCGACTCGTCCAGGTTGTACATCGCCATCGCGACGCCGCCGCCGGGGAAGTCGTACACGTCGAGCTCGATCGGCTCGGAGCCGTCCTTCGGCGTGTAGGTGAGGGTCAGCGTGCCCTCGCCGGGGACCTTGAGGTCGGTGGCGCGGTACTGGTCGCCGAAGGCGTGACGGCCGACGACGATCGGCTTGGTCCAGCCGGGTACGAGCCGCGGCACGTTCGACATGATGATCGGCTCGCGGAAGATGACGCCGCCGAGGATGTTGCGGATGGTCCCGTTCGGGGACTTCCACATCTTCTTGAGACCGAACTCCTCGACCCGCGCCTCGTCCGGGGTGATGGTGGCGCACTTCACACCGACGCCGTACTTCTTGATGGCGTTCGCGGAGTCGATGGTGACCTGGTCGTCCGTGGCGTCGCGGTGCTCGATGCCGAGGTCGTAGTACTTCAGGTCGACGTCGAGATAGGGAAGGATCAGCTGGTCCTTGATGAACTGCCAGATGATCCGGGTCATCTCGTCGCCGTCAAGCTCGACGACGGGATTCTCCACCTTGATCTTGGGCATGCGAATGGTTCCCCTTCAATGAATTGATGGCTTGAGGCTATCGGACGCCCATGTCAACGGGCGAAAAGGGACATGATCAGCTGCTTGAGCCCGGCGTTGCCGAGCAGGAGCGAGGTCAGGACCAGGATGAACCCGAACAAGCCGAGCGTGATCACGTCGGTCTTCTTGCTCCGTACGACAAGCTGGCCGGTGAATCCGGAGAACCGGAGCGCGGCCGCGATCATGACGAGACCGCCGAGCACGAACCCGCCCCACCGCGGGTCCAGCAGGATCATGACGAGCACGCCGATGACCGCACCCGCCAGTATCAGCGGGTACGGTCCCCAGCGTTCGCCTTTGGAGTGCTCCTGGCTCATCTCTCGTCTATGGGCTTCCACTTCTGGTCGCGCTCGCCGATGTACTCGCTGTCCGGGCGGATCAGCCGGTTGTCGGCGTGCTGCTCGATCACATGAGCGGTCCAGCCGGACATGCGGCTGATCGAGAAGACCGGGGTGAACAGGTCGGTCGGGATGCCGAGGTAGTGGTAAACCGACGCGGCGAAGAAGTCTACGTTCGGGTAGAGGCCCTTCGTCTCCAGGACGACCTCTTCCATTTCCTTGGACATCCGATAGTAGGTGTCATCGCCGGTGGACTCGGCCAGTTCGGCGGACATCCTGCGCAGGTGTGTGGCGCGCGGGTCCTCGGTCTTGTACACGCGGTGGCCGAAGCCCATGATCTTCTCGCCGGCCGCGAGCTTGTCCCTGACCGCCTGGGCCACGCCGCTCGGGGAGATCGACTCCAGCGTCTTCATGACCTGCTCGTTCGCGCCGCCGTGCAGGGGGCCCTTGAGCGTGCCGATGGCGGCGACGATGGCCGAGTGCATGTCGGACAGGGTCGCGGCGCAGACGCGGGCGGCGAACGTGGAGGCGTTCATCGTGTGGTCGGCGTGCAGCACCAGGCACTCGTCGAAGATCTCGATCTCCCGCTTGGCCGGGACGCGGCCGGTGACCTGCAGGAGGAAGTTGCCCGCGATGCTGAGCCCGGGGTCGGGGGCAGGGACGCTGCCGCCGGTGCGCGCGGCGTGGTAGAGGGCGACGAGCACGGGCTGCTGCGCGACCAGGCGCGCGGCCTTGCGCAGGTTGGCGTCGGGGGCGATGGAGTCCTTGTCCGGGTCGTCGGCGCCGGACAGCGAGACCAGCGAGCGCAACGCCTCCATCGGTTTCTGCTTCTCGGCGATCTCCGCCACGTTCTGCGCGACGAGGGCCCCCAGCTCGCGGCCGCGGGCCAGGTCGGCGCCGTACGCGGCCAGCTCCTCGCGGTTCGGCAGCTTGCCGTGCTGCAGCAGGTACGCGGTCTCTTCGAACGTCGCTCGGCCGGCCAGATCGTGGATGTCGTATCCGCGATAGAAGAGGCGACCGGCCTTGCCGTCAATGTCGCTCAGCGCTGTGGACGCGGCTACGACATCGGCGAGGCCTTTCGTGGGCTTGTCCGCCATGAGTGATTCCTCCGCTTATCTTCGTCCGAAGTCTACCCGTGAGCAGGCAAAACCGTCCGCAAAGGTCCAGACCAATTTCACGCGGGATTCTCCTTATGGCAAAGGCGATTCCGCATCCCCTCGTTTGGGTAAGCCGGAGCTGTAGTAATAGTTACGGCGGGCTACCTGGGGAGGAACTGCCGTGGAGGGGCCGTTCATACGCATCGAGGACACCGGCGAGGTGGTCCCGTTGCGCCCCGAGATCACGACGGTCGGCAGAGGCCGGGGTGTTGACATCCGGCTCACCGACCCGAGCGTGTCTCGACTCCATGCCGAGTTCGTCAGACGAGGACCCTACCTGTACGTCGTTGACTTGGGCCTGTCCCGCAACGGCACACGGGTGAACGGCAGGCCGATCGCCCGGAGGGTCCTTGACGACGGCGACGTCGTTTCCTTCGGCGCGGCGCGGGGTCGCATCGGTGGAGTCCCCCGAGAGGACTTCACCCCTGAGGTCGAACTGCGCCGGGCCGCCGCGCCCGAGCTGACCAGGCGCGAGGTCGACGTGCTGACCTCGCTCTGCCGGCCGGCGCTGTCCGACGAGGCGTTCGTCGCACCGGCGACCGCCCGCGAGATCGCCGATGACCTGGTCGTGACCGAGGCCGCGGTCAAGCAACACCTGCTGCGGCTCTATCAGAAGTTCCGCATTCCTGAGGGCACCAACCGGCGCACCCGACTGGCCAACGAGGTCGTCGCGCTCGGTCTGGTGCGTCCGACCCCGGTGGTTCCACCACAGCGGTCGGGCACTTCGGCCGAGGCGCCGTCGGCGGCCGGCCGCAGGGCCTCATAGGAAGCGGATCGCGACCGGGGCTTCGGCGAGGGGTTCCGGCAGCGTCAACGGCCCGGAGCCCGGTGTCACCGTGCCCAGCACCCGCGCGCCAGAAGCGCCGGTGCAGGCGGGCACGGTCGCGGGAAGTCCGTGCGCGGTGAGCCAGCCGAACAGCGAGAAGGCGATCGCCTCCTTGGCGTCCGACGGCACACCGAGCTCGTCGCTGGTTCTGAAGTGAGCCTGCGACGCACGCGCGCGCAGCATGCCCATCAACGTGGGGTTCCTGCTGCCGCCGCCGGAGACGATCACCGTGTCGAGCCCGTGTCCGCGCACCTCGGCGGCCACGGTCTCGGCGGTCAGCGCGGTCAGCGTGGCCACGAGGTCGGCCTGGGGCAGGTCCGCGGTCACGTAGCCGGGGGTGAACAGCTCTTTCCCGGTGCTCTTCGGCGGCTTCATCGCGTAGTAGGGCTCGGCCAGCAGTTCGCGCAGCAGGCTCTCGTTCACCGTGCCCGCCGCGCCGAGCGCGCCGTCCTCGTCGTACGGCGGCGCGGCGGCGTCGATGAGCGCGCACGCGGGCCCGGTGTCGTAGGCGAGCGCGGGCTCGCGCACGGTCAGGTTGGCGATGCCGCCCAGGTTCAGCGCGCCGGTGCGGCCCGGCAGCCCGGCCATGAGCAGCAGGTCCAGGTACGACACCAGGGGCGCGCCCTGCCCGCCGGCCGCCACGTCGCGGGCCCGGACGTCCGAGACGACCGGCACGCCGGTGCGCTCGGCGATCCAGGCCGGCTGCCCGAGCTGCAGCGTGCCCCTGACCTGCCCGTCCTCGACCCAGTGGAACAGCGTCTGCCCGTGCGAGCAGATCAGGTCCGCTTCCGGTGCGGCCAGCGCGGCCTCGGCGAACGCCTGGCCGATGAGCGTGTCCAGGGCGCACACCTCGCCCAGGTCCACCCGTCCTGGCGGCAGCGCCGCCGCGATGCGGGCCCGCAGCCCCGGCTCGTACGGCCGCTCGCCGGCATGTTCCAGCCTGCCGGTGAGCACGCCGCCGTCGAGCGACCAGTCGACGACGGCGCTGTCGATGCCGTCGTGCGAGGTGCCGGAGATCAGGCCGAGAACCCGCATCACACTCCTCAGATCACGCGGAAGCCGTTGCTGGGACGGCTGGTGCGGTTGGCCCGGTCGACCGCCACCACGTAGTAGTGGTCGCCGCGCTTGCCCTCGGGGTCGACCCAGGTCACGTGCCGGTCGCCGGGCACGACCGCGACCAGGTTACGCGCGTCGTCGAAGGCGCCGGGGCGGGCGTGGTCGGCCAGGCGGAAGATCGCGAACTGGAACGGCTCGTCCCTGCCGGTGGCCACCGCGCGCACGTGCACGCCGTCGCCGCGGCGCAGCGCGTAGGCCAGCACCGGACGCCTGGGCGGCTCCCCGCCGGCGAGCCTGGGCAGCACGGGCGCGAGCGCCGGCCGCTGGTAGTGGTCGTTGACGGCGGTGGTGATCGAGGTGATCCTGTCGACCTTGACGTCGTTGGCGTTGTACCAGATGTCGCCGCTGATCTCCGGGTGGTTCCGGTTGAGGAACAGGTGCTTGGACAGCTCCGCCGGGTCGTGCCACTGCGGTACGGTCTGCGCCGGGTCGCCCGCCTTGTAGGCGGCCTGGCCGATCCACAGCAGCGTGTTCGTGCCCTTGGCCACGTCCGACCACCACGGCACGAGCTTGGAGTAGTCGGCCGGGGGCTGGCCGATGTACCAGTAGAGCTGCGGCGCGATGTAGTCGAGCCAGCCCTTCTTGACCCAGCCGCGGGTGTCGGCGTGCAGGTTGTCGTACGACTGGCCGCCGTTGGTCTCGGAGCCGATCGGGTCGGTGCCCTTGTTGCGCCAGATGCCGGACGGGCTGATGCCCCAGGCGATCTCCGGCTTCTCGGCCAGCACGCGCTGCTGCATCTCCTGGACCATCAGGTCCACGTTGTTGCGCCGCCAGGCGGCCAGGTCGGGGAAGCCGGCGCCGTACTTGGCGAACTCCTCGGCGTCGTCGAAGGCCGTGGTGTTGGTCGGGTAGAAGTAGTCGTCGAAGTGCAGGCCGTCGATGTCGTAGCGGGTGACCGCGTCCATCATGGCGTCCTGGCAGAACTTGCGTACCTCGGGCATGCCCGGGTTGTAGTAGAGCTTGCCGCCGAACGGCAGGATCCAGTCGGGGTTCTTGCGCCCGGGGTGGTCGGGGTGCAGCTTGGCCGGGTCGGCCTGCATCGACACCCGGTACGGGTTGAACCAGGCGTGGAAGGCCAGGCCGCGCTTGTGCGTCTCCTCGACGGCGAATCCGAGCGGGTCGTAGCCGGGGTCCTGGCCCTGGGTGCCGGTCAGGTACTGCGACCACGGCTCGAACGGCGACGGCCAGAACGCGTCCGCGGTCGGCCTGATCTGCACGAACACCGAGTTCAGCTTGCGCGCGACCGCCACGTCGAGCCACGCCAGGTATTCGGCCTTCTGCTGCTCGGCGGTGAGCCCGGGCTTCGACGGCCAGTTGATGTTGACCACCGACGCGATCCACATGCCGCGCATCTGGCGCAGCGGCGGGATGTAGCCGTCGGCCGCGAAGGCGGGCAGCGGGACGGCGGTAGCGGCGGCGGCGAGGGCGAGACCCTTCAGGAGAGTCCTTCTGCTCGGCATGGGGGGTGGCCTCTCGGAAGTGGTTGTGTCGAGGGCGACGATGGCAGAAAATTACCTTCAGATCAACAACTGTGAAGGAAAATGCCGAATGTCGCCTGACCTGTACCAACTCGCCATGGCGGTGCTTCAGCCTGGCTTCGAGGGAACCACCGCCCCCGACTGGCTGCGCCGAGCCCTTGGCGAGGGGCTCGGCGGCGCCGTGCTGTTCGCACGCAACTTCCCGAACGACCAGCTCATCGCCCAGATGCGGGCGGAAAGCCCGGACGTGGTGCTCGCCATCGACGAGGAAGGCGGCGCGGTCACCCGGCTGGAGGCGACCACCGGCAGCTCCTTCCCCGGCAACCGCGCGCTGGGCGTGGCCGACGACGTGAACCTCACCGAGCGGGTGGCCCGGCAGATCGCCAGAATGCTCGCCGAACACGACATCACGCTCAACTACGCGCCCGCCGTCGACGTGAACGCCAACCCCGCCAACCCCGTCATCGGCATCCGCTCGTTCGGGCCCGATCCCGAGCTGGTCTCCCGTCACACGGTCGCGTACGTGCGGGGCACGCAGGGCGCGGGCGTCGCCGCCTGCGCCAAGCACTTCCCCGGTCACGGCGACACGATCACCGACTCCCACCTGGCGCTGCCCACCGTGCACGCCTCACGCGAGGTGCTGGCCGAGCGCGACCTGCCGCCGTTCCGCGCCGCCGTCGCCGCCGGGGTGCGCGCCATCATGTGCGGCCACCTGCTGGTGCCCGCGCTCGACCCCGAGCTGCCCGCGACACTGAGCGGCGCCGTGCTGACCGGGTTGCTCAGGGACGAGCTCGGCTTCGACGGCATGCTCGTCACGGACGCGATCGAGATGCGCGCCGTGGCCGCCCAGTACCCGCCGGGCGAGATCGCGGTGCGCGCGCTCGCCGCCGGGGCCGACGCGATCTGCGCCGGGCTCGTCGACGAGCACGGCCTGCACGAGCTGCGCGACGCGATCGTGGCCGCGGTGCGCTCCGGGCGGCTGGCCGAGGAGCGGCTGGCGCAGGCCGCCGAGCGGGTTCGGGCGCTGGCCGGCTGGTACGCCGAGCACGCCACGCTGCGCGAGAAGGCCGTCGCGGACGCCGACCCCGGCGCCGGCCTGGAGGCGGCCAGGGCCGCGCTGACCGTCACCGGCGCGGCCACGCTGGCCGAGCCGCCGCTGGTGGTCGAGGTGAACACGCGGCTCAACCAGGCCATCGACCCGGCCACGCCGACCGGCATCACCGCCGCGCTGACCGCGCTGCTGCCCGGCACCACCCGGCTGCGCCTCGACGGCCAGGACCCCGCCGCCGGGCTCGACCTCGGCGCCGAGCCACGGCCGGTCGTGCTGGTGGTGCACGACGCGGCACGCCACGCGTGGGTGCGCGAGACGGTGGCGCGGGCGGTGCGGCAGCGGCCGGACGTGATCGTGGTCGACACCGGCGTCCCCGACACGCCCGCCGGCGCCGCCCACCTCGCCACGCACGGACTCTCCCGCACCTCGGCCCAGGCCGCGGCGGAACGGCTCACCCGATGACTCGGGCACGCGGCGGCGCTGGCGCCGACGGGCAGGCCGCGGAACCCGCCGCGCGGGCGACCGAGCCGGCGAACCCGGTCGCCACCGTGCGCGCGGTGCTGCCCTCGCTCACCCCCGCCGCCCAGGCCATCGCCCGGATCATCCTGGACGATCCCGGCCTGGTGGTCAGGAGCACGATCACCGAGTTCAGCGCGGTGTCCGGCACCAGCGAGGCGACGATCGTACGCACCGCCAGGGCGCTGGGCTTCGCCGGTTACTCACAGATGCGTTTCGCGCTGGCCGCGGCCGTGGCCAAGGAGCCGGAACGCCTGGTCCCCGGCGACCTGGCCCCGGACGACCCGCTGACCGACGTGATCGCCAAGGTGGCCAGGGCCGAGTCCGAGGCCCTGGCCGACACCGCCGCGCAGCTCGACCCGGACCGGCTGGGCGAGGTGGTGCGCGCCATCGCCGCCGCCCGCCGCGTGGACGTCTACGGCGTGGCCGCCTCGGGCCTGGTCGCCGCCGACATGTCGCAGAAGCTGCTGCGGATCGGCCTGTCCAGCCACCCGTTCAGCGACGCGCACCTGGCGCTCACCAGCGCGGCGCTGCTCAAGGACACCGACGTGGTGGTGGCGATCAGCTGCAGCGGCGAGACGCCGGACGTGCTGGTCCCGGCCCGCACCGCGGCCGAGGCCGGGGCGCTGCTGGTGGCGATCACCAACAACCCGCGTTCGTCGCTGGCCGAGCTGGCCGATCACACACTGGTGTCGGCCGGGCGGGAGACCGCGTTCCGTCCCGGGGCGCTGGCCAGCAGGATCAGCCAGTTACTGATCGTCGACTGCATCTTCGTCGGGCTGGCGCAGCGCACGTACGACACGGCCGACGCGGCGATCCGGGCCACCAGGGACGCCACCGACCGCTACCGCAACCGCTGACCGATCAGGCGCGGGCCACCGACAGGGCCGCCAGGTCGGCTTCGATCCTGGCGGCCGTGGCCAGCAGCGGCGGCAGCAGGTCGCGCCTGACCTGCTGCAGGCTGGTCCTGCTGGCATGCGTGGAGACGTTCACCGCGGCGACCGTGCGTCCCGACCGGTCGCGGACGGGGGCCGCGATCGAGCGCAGCCCCTCCTCCAGCTCCTGGTCCACCATGGCCCAGCCCTGGGCGCGCACCCGGGCCACCTCGGCCCGCAGCGCGGCGGGCAGCACGATGGTCCTGGAGGTGAGCCTGCGCGGCTCGGCCCGTTCCAGGTAGTCGTCGAACTCCCCGGCGGACAGCGCGGCCAGCAGCACCCGGCCCATCGAGGTGCAGTAGGCGGGGAACCGGGTGCCGATGCTGATCGAGACGCGCATGATGCGGGCGGTGGCGACGCGGGCCACGTAGACGACGTCCGCGCCGTCGAGCACCGCGACCGAGGCCGACTCACGCACCTCGGCGGCCAGCCGTTCCAGGTGCGGGTCGGCCACCTCGGGCAGCGACAGGCTGGACAGGTAGGCGTAGCCGAGCTCCAGCACCCGCGGCGTGAGCGCGAACAGCCGGCCGTCGCTGCGCACGTAGCCGAGGTCGGCCAGCGTGAGCAGGAACCGCCGGGCCGCCGCCCTGGTCAGGCCGGTGATGCGGGCGACCTGGCTGAGCGTGAGCTCGGGCTCGGCGGCGCTGAACGCCCGGATCACGGCGAGGCCCCGGGCCAGCGACTGGACGTGATCAACCATGGAGATCCCTTGACATAGGCCACCAGAGGCGTAGTTTCCGCCATACGGGGCTGTTCGTCCAGAGAATATCTGTGCGCATCGCGAACAAATTGGAGTGGATGATGCGTCGCACTCTCGTGATCACCGCCGCGCTCCTGCTCGTCGCCGCCTGCGGGTCCGGGCAGCAAGGACAAGGGCAGGCGGGCAAGGACAAGGTGAACGCCGGCGTGATCGCGATCGTCGACACCGCTCCGATCCACCTGGGCAAGGCCAAGGGCTTCTTCGCCGAGCAGGGCATCGACCTGACGATCACCCCCGTGGCGGGCGGCGCGGCCAGCATCTCCGGCGCGGTCAGCGGGCAGTTCCAGTTCGCCTTCGCCAACACCACCTCACTGCTGACCGCCAAGCAGCAGGGGCTCGACGTGAAGGTGGTCTCCAACGGCGTCTCCTCGACCGGGCAGCAGGGCAAGGACTTCAGCGCGGTGCTGGTGAAACCGGACAGCCCGATCAAGACGGCCAAGGACCTGGCGGGCAGGAAGATCTCGGTCAACCAGCTCAAGAACATCGGCGACACCACCGTGCGCGCCTCGGTACGCAACGCCGGCGGCGATCCGACCCGCATCGACTTCGTCGAACTGCCCTTCCCCGACGCGCCCGCCGCCCTGCAGAACGGCCGGGTCGACGCGATCTGGGTGGTCGAGCCGTTCGTCAGCCAGGCGATCAGCCAGGGGGCGCGCCCGGTGGCCTGGAACTTCGCCGACGCCGCGCCCGACCTGACCGTGGCCATGTACTTCACCACCGGCAAGACCGACGAGGGCCTGACCAAGCGGTTCACCGCCGCCATGCGCAAGTCGCTGGAGTACGCCGACACGCATCCCGACGAGGTCAGGGAGATTCTCAAGACGTACACGAAGATCGCGCCCGAGGTGATCGCGAAGATCAACCTGCCCAAGTGGCCGGCCGCGGTGAACAAGGCCTCCGTGCAGACCGTGGCCGACCTGGCGCTGGCCGACGGGGTGCTGAAGGAGAAGATCGACGTCTCGGCGCTGGTGCCGTGAGACCACGGCGGCCGATCGCGCCCGGACGGGTGCTGTACGGGCTGGGCGGCCTGGCCGGGCTGCTGGCGGTGCTCGAAGTGGTGCCGCGTGCCGGGCTGGTGGACGAGCGGTTCCTGCCGCCCGCCTCGGCCGTGCTCGGCCGCCTCGCCGCCGACCTGGGCACGGCCGACCTGTGGATCGCGCTCGGCGAGACCATGCTCGGCTGGGCCGTGGGGCTGGCGCTGGCGTTCTGCCTGGCCGTGGTGGCCGGGGTGATCATCGGGATCGTCCCCGGGCTGCGCGCGGCCACGCGCTCCACGATCGAGTTCCTGCGGCCCATCCCGTCGGTGGCGCTGGTGCCGCTGGCCACGCTGCTGTACGGGCCGTCGATCGGCTCGACGCTGCTGCTGGTGGTCTACGCCGCGTTCTGGCAGGTGCTCATCCAGGTCCTGTACGGCGTGGCCGCCGTGGACGCGGTGGCCGACGACACCGCCCGGGCCTACGGGCTGTCCGCCTGGTCACGGGTACGGCACCTGGTGTGGCCGAGCGCGCTGCCGTACGTGATGACCGGGCTGCGGCTGGCGGCCGCGGTGGCGTTCATCCTGGCGGTCACGGCCGAGCTGGTGATCGGCAGCCCGGGGATCGGCGCGGAGATCCAGGTGGCGCAGAACAGCGGGTCCATCGACGCCGTCTACGCGCTGGTCGTACTGGCCGGGGTGGTGGGCATCGTGGTGAACGCGGCCGTGCGGCTGCTGGAGCGGCGGGTGCTGGCCTGGCATCCGGCGGTGCGCTCCGAGGCGGCGAGATGAGGGTGACCCGCGGAAGGCCGCGCCTGTCGTGGCGGGCCGTGCTCGCCGCCGCCGGGCTGCCCGTGCTGCTGGTGCTGCTGTGGTGGCTGGTCGGCGGCCTGTCGTTCTACCTGCCCGGGCCCGACCGGGTGGCGCGGGCGTTCGCCGGCACCTGGTTCTCCCGGCGGCTGCTCGACGACGTGCTGCCGAGCCTGCTGCGGCTGCTGGCCGGGTACGCGGTGGCCGGGCTGGTCGGCGTCGGGCTCGGGGTGCCGATCGGGTTGTCACCGCGGCTGCGGGCGACGCTGGAGCCGGTGCTGGAGTTCTTCCGCGCGATACCGCCGCCGGTGCTGGTTCCGTTGATCATGCTGCTGGCGGGCATCGACACGCCGATGAAGGTGCTGGTCATCGTGTCGGGCTGCGTGTGGCCGATCCTGCTCAACACCGTCGAGGGCGTGCGCGCGCTGGACGAGGTGCTGTCCGACACCTGCCGCATGTACGGCGTGCGCGGAGCGTCCAGGCTGCGCAGGTTCGTGTTGCGCGGGGCCAGCCCGCAGATCATGGCCGGGCTGCGGCAGGCGCTGTCGATCGGGATCATCCTCATGGTCATCAGCGAGATGTTCGCCAGCTCCAGCGGGCTCGGGTTCACGATCGTGCTGTTCCAGCGGCAGTTCGAGATCGCCGAGATGTGGAGCGGCATCCTGCTGCTCGGGCTGCTCGGCCTGGGGTTGTCGCTGCTCTTCCGCCGCGTCGAGCGGCGGGTCCTGTCCTGGTATCACGGCAGTGGAGCCGCCCGTGCTTGAGATCTCCGCGCTGGGCAAGGTGTACGAGAGCCCGGGCCGCCGCGTCGAGGCCCTGCGCTCGCTCACGTTCGACGTCGGCGCGGGCGAGCTGGTGTGCGTGGTGGGGCCGTCCGGGTGCGGCAAGACCACGCTGCTGCGGTGCGTGGCCGGGCTGCTGCCGGCCAGTGGCGGCCAGGTGCGGCTGGCCGGCGAGCCGGTCACCGGGCCGCCGCCGCGCATGGCGGTGGTCTTCCAGGAGTACGGCAGGAGCCTGTTCCCGTGGATGACCGTGCGGCAGAACGTGGAGCTGCCGCTGAAGGAGAAGCGTGAGCCGGCGGCGCGCCGGGCGCGGCTGGTGACGGAGTCGCTGGCCGCGGTCGGGCTGGCCGAGGCCGCCGACGCCCATCCGTGGCAGTTGTCCGGCGGCATGCAGCAGCGGGTGGCGATCGCCCGCGCCATCGCCTACGAGCCGCAGGTGCTGCTCATGGACGAGCCGTTCGCCGCCGTCGACGCCCAGACCAGGGCCGACCTGGAGGACCTGATCCTGCGGCTCTGGCGGGAGCTGAACGTGACCACGCTGTTCGTCACCCACGACATCGACGAGGCCGTCTACCTGGGGCAACGGGTGATCGTGTTGTCGTCGTCCCCGACCGTGGTGATGAAGGACCTCACCATCGACCTGCCGGGCGAGCGCGACCAGCTCACCACGCGGTCGCTGCCGGCCTTCGGCGAGCTGCGCGGGCAGATCTACCGGCTCATCCAGCAGGCCAGGGAGGCGCGGTGACCACGGTCAGGGACGCGACGTTCGAGGTGCTGCGGCGCACCGGGCTGACCACGATCTTCTGCAACCCGGGCTCGACCGAGATCCCGCTGCTCGTCGGGCTGCCCGACGACCTGCGGTTCGTGCTGGCCCTGCACGAGGGTTCCGTGGTGGGGATGGCCACCGGGTGGGCGATCGGGCGGGGCGCGCCCGCGCTGGCCGTCCTGCACACCACGGCCGGGCTGGGCAACGCGGTCGGCGCCATCGCCACCGCCCGGGTGAACCGGGTGCCCCTGGTGGTACTGGCCGGGCAGCAGGACCGGCGGCACCTGGCGCTGGAGCCGTTCCTGGCCGGGCGGCTCGACGGGCTGGCCGGCGACTACCCGGTCCGGGTGGACCTGCCGGTGCGGGCCCAGGACGTGCCGGGCGCGGTGGCCCGCGCCTGCCACGAGGCACGCACGTCACGCGGCCCGGCACTGGTGGTGGTCCCCATGGACGACTGGGCCGCGCCCTTCGACGGCGAGACCCCGGCCGCGCCCGCCCGGCTGGTACGGCCCGCCGCCGTCACCGACGACGACCTCGCCCCGCTGGCGGACCTGCTGGCCGGCGCCCGGTCGCCGGTGATCGTGGCCGGGGCCGGGGTGGTCGGCTGCGCGGCGGCGGCGTCAGGCAGCTGGGCACCGCTGGTGTCGCTGGCCGAACGGCTCGGGTGCCCGGTGTGGCAGGAGTCGTTCGGCGCGCTGGCCGGGTTCCCGCAGGACCACCCCCAGTACGTGGGCGAGCTCCCGGCCGACCGGCCCGGGCTGCGGACGGCGCTGGCCGGGCACGACGTGGTGCTCGCGGTGGGCGCGCCGGTGTTCCGGCAGTATTCGTACCTGCCCGGGCCGCTGGTGGCGCCCGGCACCGAGATCGCGCTGATCACCGACGACCCGGCCGAGGCGCATCGCAGCCCCGCCGGGCTGGCCCTGCTCGCGCCGCCGATGGCGGTCTGCGCCCGCCTGGCCGCGCTGGTGCCGCCGCGCCCGCGAGGGCCCGGTCGCGCTGGTGCCCCGGACCCGCCCGCGCCGCCCGGGCCAGGGGAACCGTTGCGTCCCGCCCACGTGCTGCACGAGCTGGCGTTGCGGCTGCCGTCCGACGTGGTGCTGGTCGAGGAGACGCCGTCCTCGCGGCCCGACCTGAACCGGCTCGTCCCGGCGCGCAGCCCGCTGGGCTTCCTGTCCGCGGCGATGGGCGGGCTCGGGTTCGCCGTGCCCGCCGCGGTCGGGCTGCGCATGGCGCTGGCCGGGCGTCCCGTGGTGGCGGTCGTCGGCGACGGCTCCACCCTGTACGGCCTGCACGCGCTCTGGAGCGCCGCCCACTACCGCGTGGGCGCGCTGTTCGTGGTGCTGGCCAACGGCAGGTACGCCGTCATGGACCGGCTGGCCGACCGGCACGGCGGCAAGGCCCCGTGGCCGCCGTTCACCGAGGTGGACGTGGGCGCGCTGGCCAGATCCCTGGGCTGCCCCGGCCGGCGGGTGAGCGGGCACGAGGAGCTGACGTCCGTGCTGGACGAGGTCGTGCCCACGCTCGCCACCCGCACCGAGCCGCTGCTGCTCGACGTCACCGTGACCGCGGACCCCGACCTCCATTCCTGACCCCCCTGAGGAGAGACCCCCATGACGTTCCTCGACCCCAAGATCTGGGCCGGCTCGGTCTTCGACGGCTCCTGGACGACCCCGCGGGCCGGCGACGCGCCCGTCGTCGAACCGGCCACCGGCCACGAGCTGGGCCGGGCCGGCACCGCGGGCGCCGAGGACGTGGCCGGCGCCGCCGCCGTGGCCAGGCGTGCGCAGCGGGCGTGGGCCGCGACGTCGTACGAGGAGCGGGCGGCCGTGCTGCGCCGGGCCGGGCGGCTGTTCGAGGAGCACGCCCAGGAGATCCAGGACTGGATCGTGCGCGAGGCCGGATCCGTGCCGGGCAAGGCCGGTTTCGAGACGCACGTCGCCGCGCAGGAGTGCTACGAGGCGGCGGCGCTGGCCTCGCAGCCGCTCGGCGAGGTGCTGCCCACGGCGCGCAAGCGGCTCAGCTTCGCCCGTCGGGTGCCGGTGGGCGTGGTCGGCGTGATCGCGCCGTTCAACTTCCCGCTCATCCTGGGCATCAGGTCGGTCGCGCCGGCGCTGGCGCTGGGCAACGCGGTGGTGTTCAAGCCCGACCAGCGCACCGCCGTGTGCGGCGGGTTCGCCATCGCGCGCGTCTTCGAGGCGGCCGGGCTGCCCGAAGGCCTGCTGCACGTGCTGCCCGGCGGCGCCGAGGCCGGTCAGGCGCTGGTGGCCGACCCGAACGTCCCGGTCATCTCGTTCACCGGCTCCACCGCGGCCGGCCGCCGGGTCGGCGAGGCGGCGGCCCGGCTGCTCAAGCGGGTGCACCTGGAGCTGGGCGGCAACTCGGCGCTGATCGTGCTGGACGACGCCGACCTCGAACCCGCCGTGTCCTGCGGGGCGTGGGCGTCGTTCTTCCACCAGGGCCAGATCTGCATGACCTCGGGCCGGCACCTGGTGCACGAGGCGGTGGCCAGCGAGTACGTGGCACGCCTGGCGGCCAAGGCCGACCACCTGCCGGTCGGCGACCCGGCCACCGGGCAGGTCGCGCTCGGCCCGCTCATCGACGCCGACCAGCGCGACCGGGTGCACCGGCTGGTGACCGACTCGGTGGCGGCGGGCGCCCGGCTGGCCGCCGGCGGGACGTACGAGGAGCTGTTCTACCGACCCACCGTGCTGGCCGACGTGCCCGTCGCGGCGCCGGCGTACGCGCAGGAGGTGTTCGGGCCTGTCGCGCCCGTGACGACCTTCTCGTCGCTGGAGGAGGCCGCGTCGCTGGCCGCCGACTCCGAGTACGGGCTGTCGCTGGGCATCCTGACCAGGGACGTCATGAAGGGCCTGACCCTGGCCGACCTGGTGCCGACCGGGATCGTGCACATCAACGACCAGACGGTGGACGACGAGGCGGTCGCCCCGTTCGGCGGCGTGGCCGCGTCGGGCACGGGCACCCGGTTCGGCGGGGCCAAGGCGAACATCGAGGCGTTCACCGAGACGCAGTGGGTCACCATGCAGGGCGACGTGGCGACCTACCCGTTCTGACCCGGTTCGGCGGGGTTGAGGCGGTCGATGGCGGGGCCGGCGTGCGGGGCGTATTCGCCGAGCAGCTCGGTGTGCGCCTGTTCGAGGCTGAGTATGGCCGCGCCGAGCACGGTGGCCAGCGCCCCGATGACGCTCCCGGACACCGCCACGAACTCGTGCAACGGCCGGGCCGCGGCCTGGATCGCCGCGACGACCTCGGGGACGTCGCCGATCTCCCCGCCGATCACCACGAGGTCGGGATCGATGACGGCCGCCAGGGCGACGCAGGCCCTGGCGACGTCCAGCACGTACGCGTCGAGCACGGCCTTGGCCTCGGCGGACCCGGCCGCGATGCCGGCCAGGATCGCCCGAACCGCCTCGCCGGCCGTGACGCCGGAAACGTCGGGGGCGTGCGAGCGGTAGGAGTCGACCAGCCTGGAGATCGCCAGGCGGTCCTCCATAGCGTGGCGCGAGACCTGCTCGGCGCCGTCGGCCCAGGGGAACGGCAACCGCGACAGCTCGCCCGCCGCGCCGTGCGCGCCCCGGACCAGGCGTCCCTCGTTGATGAGCCCGGCGCCGACGCCGACGCCGAGCTGCAGGTAGGCCAGGCTCGGCACCTCGGCGCCGGCCCCGATCCGCATCTCGGCCACCGCCGAGCAGTTCACGTTGTTCTCCAGCCGCACCGGGCCGTCGTAGTGCGCGGCGAGCGCGTCGAGCAGCACGGCGACCGCGCCCTGTTCCAGGTACGCGTCCGCGGCGCGCACCTGGCGGCGGCCGGCCTGGACGATCTGCGGCACGGCGATCGTCGTCGCCCGCAGCCGGTCCCTGCGCTGGTGTTGCTCGCACCACTCGGCGAGCTGCCCGGCCGCCCGTTCCATGACCTCGGCCGACGGCTCGCGCCGCCGGGTCTCGCCGGGCCCGCCGGGCTCGGCGATCGACACGTGCGTGGCCGCGCCCCCGGCCAGGTCGACGGCCATCAGCTCGACGTGGGAGCTGCCCAGATCGATGCCGAGCGCCCAGCCGACCTCGTCGGCCGCCTCGAACAGCACGGCGGGCTTGCCGGTCGCCGGGACGTGCCTGCCGTTGCGCCGCAGGTAGCCGGCCCCCTCCAGCGCGCTGACAGCGTCGTTGACGCTCGGCTTCGACAGGCCGGTCGCGGTGAGCAGCCGGGGCCGGGTGGTCGATCCGTGGCCGAGCGTGTGGCTCAGGACGTGTCGTTGAGTAGGGGGTAGTTCCGGCGAACGCATGGTGTCATCCAATCGGAGTCACGCCGGACTTGTCAGCGCGGGTCCGGCCGGCGCGCACCGCCGTCGTCACGGGCGGCTCGTCAGCGCGCGGACGGCGGCCGCGGCGCTCGCCCGCGACGCGCCGAAGGTGCGGACCACGCCGGTGGCGTGCGGATACTCGGTGCCCGGGTAACCCATGTCGACGACGACGAGCCGGTCAGCCTTCAGCCGCGCGAACACCTCGGCGCTGGCCGGGTGCAGCGGCAGGTCCCTGACCACCGCCACCACGACGTCCGACGGGCCGGCCTGCGACAGGTCGGGCAGCTCGCCGATCGGCGGGGTGAGCACGTGGTCGGCGAACGTGACGCCGGCCGCGCGCAGCTCGGGTCCGATGCCCCAGGGGACCGGCCCGGCCGCGATGGAGGTCCGGTCGTCGAACGTGACGACGTGGACCCCGGCGCCGGAGATCGACGCCTCGCCTTCCACCCGGGTCGCGCCCCAGGCCGCGGCGAGGCCGGCGGCCCGCTCCGCGCCGGTGTCGGTCGATCCGGGCACGCCGGACACGCCGGGGAAGTCGCGGGCCATCGCGGCGATGCGCCGGTTGGCCTCCTCCAGCCGCTCGATCGGCAGCTCGCCGGAGCGCACCGCGGCCACGATCGCGTCGGCCACTGCCTCGGTCGCCTCCTCGAACTGCACGGCGCCCAGGCACAACGCGTCGACCCCGGCCTTCAGCGCGCCGACCGCGGCGGCGGGCAGCGACGAGGCGTGGTTCAGCACGCCGCGCATCTCCAGCGCGTCGGAGATGACGACGCCGTCGTAGCCCAGCTCGTCACGCAGCAGGCGGCTGATCACGGCCGGGCTCAGCGTCGTGGGCACTTCGGGGTCGAGGCAGTCGACCACCACGTGGGCGGTCATCATGCTGGCCGTCCCGGCCACCACGGCCCTGGCGAAGGTACGCAGGTGCCGCGACTCGAACTCGGCGCGCCCGGCCACGACCCGGCCGAGCGACAGGTGCGAGTCGAGCAGCGAACCGCCGAGCCCCGGGTAGTGCTTCAGGCACGCGGCCACGCCCGACTGCTGCAGCCCCTCGATCCAGGCGGCGGCGTGCTCGGCGTTGTCGCCCGGGGTGCGGCCGTAGGAGCGGGTGGTGAGCGGGCTGAGCGGATCGGTCACGTAGTCGCCGATCGGCGCCAGGTTGTAGTTGATGCCGAGGTCGCGCAGCTCGGCGCCGATGCCGCGGCCGACCGCGCGGGTGGCGTCCAGGTCGCCGTTCTCGCTCAGCACCCGGTTGCCCGGGTAGGGGCTGCCCTCGTCGTGGTGGATCCTGGTGACGTCGCCGCCTTCCTCGTCGATGCCGACGACGGCGTCCTGGCGTACCTCGCGGATCTGCCCGACCAGCGCGGCCACCTGCTCGGGCGAGACGATGTTGCGGCCGAACAGGATGACGCCGCCCAGCCCTTCGCGCAGCCGGTCGAGCAGCCAGGCGGGGGCGGTGGTCCCCTCGAACGCGGGCAGCACGGTGCCCAGGGCGAGGCGGCGCAGGTGCGAGGTCATACGAGGTGCTCCTCATCGTTCGGCAGTGCCAGGTGGGCGAGCCGGACGGCTCCGTGGACCGGCTCGGTGTCGAGGACGGACAGCGGCAGCGTGACGCCGTGGTCGCGCAGCCCCTCGGCGAACGCGGCCTGGAACAGCGGCTGGTTGACCAGGACCGCGCCGGCGCCGACGACGGCGTCGGCCAGGACGCCGTGGCCCAGCGCCGCCGCGACGCTGCCGGCCAGCCGCCGGGCGTTGTCACCGATCGCCCGACCGGCGCTGGGCGAGCCGGCCAGCGCGCACGCGAAGACGCCCGGCGCGTGGTCGCCCAGCGCCTCGCGCGCGCCTTCCAGCGCGGCGGGCAGTGCCCGATCCTCGGTGAGTGCGAACGCGTCCGCGACGAAGGCGCGGAACACCGGGTCGCTCCCGCCCCGGTCCACGCTCGCCGCGTAGTGCCGCAGCGCGTCGATGACGATGCGCGGCGCGCTGCCGTGGTCGCCGAGCAGCCAGCCCCAGCCGTCGGTGAGCACGGTCGCGCCGTCACCGGTCCGCCCGGCGACGACGGCGCCGGTTCCGGCGATCACCGACAGGGCGTGCTCCCATCCGCCGGCCAGCCCGACGAGCAGCGCGTCGTTGCAGACCCTGACGATCACGCGCGGGTCGAGCTCGGCCGACACGGCGGACTCCAGCTCGCGGGTCAGCGCGTCGGAGTCGCAACCGCGCGCCCCCACGCCCACGGCGGCCAGTTCGTGGCCGGCGGGCGTGAGCTCGTCCAGGACGGTGCGGATCAGCCGGGCGCGGCCGGCCGCCCGCAGGTCGTTCCAGTCGGCGTTGGGCCTGGTCGCGTTGACGACTTCGGCGCCGGTTTCCGCGTCCTCGATGCGGACGCGCAGGTACGAGCCGCCGATGTCGAGGCCGGCGACGCCGCGGCGCGGCGGCTGGACCAGGCTCACGCGGCGGTCTCCACCTTCGTGTCGATGCGGGTGAACACCGAGTCCTCGGGACGGCGGCCGGTGGCCGCGCACGCCTCCTGGACGATCATCTGGCAGATCACGCTGGCGGCGATGGACAGCTCGGCGTCCGTCATCGCGGGCAGCAGGATCTGGTGCAGCGGGCCGGTGCCGGCGTAGGGGATCGGCTCGGTGCCGATGACGTGCACGGTGGCGCCGTGGTCGGCGAGCTGCCTGGCCAGCAGCGCCTCGTCGCCCCGGTCGACGATCAGGTGCACGCTGCCCGGCTTGGCGCTGTCCATGAATCCGTGCAGGTAGGAGCGGGTGTCGTAGCTCGCGGCCGGCACCACGGCGCCTTCGCGGAACAGCAGGGCGGCGCCTTCCGCGGCGGCCAGCCCGGCGCGCGAGGAGACCACGTCGATGTGGCCGGCGCGCAGCAGGTCGGCCGCGATGACGGCGGCGGCCTCGCGGCGCCGCTCGATCACGGTGGCGACCAGCTCGCCGAACGCCTGCCAGCGCGCCAGGTCCGCGCCGCCGGTGAGGTGCTCGGCCAGCATGGCCAGGGCCAGCGCCGTGGCGGTGTAGCCGACGGTCGACACCCGGGAGTCGGCGACGCCGCCCAGCGTGAGCGGGTCCGGCGTCAGCTCGGCCACCGGCGAGGGCACCCGGTTGACCACGCTCATGCGTGATTCCGGGGGAACCTGCGACAGCGCACGCACGATCTCGACGCTCCGCCCCGACTGGGAGATCCCCAGGTAGGTCGTGCCCGGCCGGGCCTGGGCGGCGGTGAAATCGGCCCCGGTCTGCAGCTCGCACGGGATCCCGTGGGCGGTCAGGTGCGCCACCAGCACGTGGGCCGCGGCGTGGCTGGCCCCGATCGCGAACACGACCAGCCGGGACATGCCGTGGTGACGGTCGAGCTGCGCCGGCAGCGCCGCCACGAGGTCCGCCAGCGCCCCGGGCTGGCTGCCGAACGCCTGATCAAAGGAGTTCCACGGAAAAGCCGGTGCATCGCCTGTTGCTGTAGCCATATTAGTAAGGTAGCTTACCTTACTCAGGATCGCAAAAGTGTGGTTCCTGTGGAGGTGTACCCAAATGACCCGTTCGTCCCAGTCGCGCCCGACCCGCCGTTCGGTCCTGGCGTTCATGACCATGGCCCCCGTCGCCGGCGCGCTGGCCGCCTGCGCCACCCCGGGCGGCGGCCGTCCGTCCCCCGCCGCCGCCCCGACCGGCCGCGCCGTCGCGGGCAACCCCTTCGGCGTCGCGTCCGACGCGCCCGTCGAGATCGTCGTCTTCGACGGCGGCTACGGCCAGACCTACATCAAGCTGCCCATCGAGCTGTACCGGGGCAAGCACGCCAAGGCGGAGATCAAGCAGTCGGCGACCCAGCAGATCCAGCAGACCCTGCAGCCGCGTTTCGTCGCCAAGAACCCGCCGGACGTGGTGAACAACTCCGGCTCCAACGCCATCGACTACGGCGCGCTCGTCGGCGACAAGGCGCTCCTGCCGCTGGCGCCCCTGCTGCAGGCGCCGTCCTGGAACGATCCCGCGCGCACCGTGGGCGACACCCTGCGCCCAGGAGTGGTCGAGGTGGGCACGCACGGCGGCGAGTTCCTGGTGCTCAACATCTCCTACGGCGCGTACGGCGCCTGGCACAGCTCCTCGCTGTTCGCGGAGAAGGGCTGGACCTACCCGCAGACCTGGGAGGCCTACCTCGACCTGTGCGAGAAGATGGCCACCGCGGGCGTCACCCCCTGGGTCTATCCCGGCCAGTTCCCGTACTACATGTTCTGGTGGCTCGCTTCGATGATCTACAAGGTGGCCGGCAAGGAGGTCATCGACAAGATCAACAACATGGAGAAGGACGCCTGGACCGACGACCGGGCCGTCGCCGCGCTGAAGGCGTTCGAGGCGATCCCGGCCAACGGCTGGGTGCTCAAGGGCAGCTCCGGGCTGAACCACACCGACGCCCAGCTGCAGTTCCTCCAGGGCAAGGCCGGATTCGTGCCCGGCGGGTCGTGGCTGGAGAAGGAGATGGGCGACAGCGTCCCGGCCGGCTTCGACATGTCGATCTGCCGGGTGCCGTCGATCACCGACGCCGACGACCGGCCGTTCGGCGCCCTGTGCGCCAAGGCGGGCGAGCCGTACGTGCTGCCCCGCGACGCCGCCAACACCGCCGGCGGCCTGGAGTTCCTGCGCGCGCTGGTCTCCGACGAGAGCGCCGCGAACTTCATCGCCCAGGCCGGCGCGCTGTCGTCGAACCGCAACGCCAAGCTGCCCGCCGACGCCAAGCACGGCCTCGTGTCGATCAACAAGGCGCTGGCCGAGGCCGGCGACCACATCTTCGGTCTCACCCTCGACACCCGCAACAGCCGGCTGTGGAACGACATCGCCAAGGTGATGGGCCGGTTCATGAACGGCGACGTCAAGGCCGACCAGCTCGCCACGGAAGCGCAGCGCCTGACCGACGCGGCCAGGAAGTAGAGGCGGGCGGGTCCATGCGCAACCGGCACCAGGGCCGACTCGCCCTCGGCTTCCTCGCCGCGCCGCTCGTCCTCTACACGGTGTTCGTGGCCTCGCCGTACGTCCAGGCGTTCTACATCGCGATCACCGACTGGCGCGGCCTGTCCGCCGAGTTCAACGTCATCGGCCTGGCCAACTTCACCGAGCTGTTCGGCGACCCGGTGTTCTGGCGGGCGCTCGGCAACAACCTGCTCCTCCTGGTGACCCTGCCGCTGATCACCATCGGGCTGGCGCTCTTCCTGGCCTTCATGCTCAACGCGGCCGGCGGCCCGCGCGGCGGCGAGAGCCGCGGGGTGCGGGGGGCGGCCTTCTACCGGGTCGTGTTCTTCTTCCCGTACGTGTTGTCGATCGCGATCATCGGCGTGCTCTGGATGAACATCTACAACCCGATCAACGGGCTGCTCAACGGCGCGCTGAAAGCCGTCGGCCTGGACGGGGTCCAGCCGTCGTGGCTGGGTGACGAGAGCCTGGCCTTCTGGGCGGTGCTCGCCGTGCTCGTCTGGAACGGCGTCGGCTTCTACGTCGTGCTCTTCACCGCCGGCATCAAGGCGATCCCCGCGTCGCTGCTGGAGGCGGCGGTGCTCGACGGCGCGTCCAGAAGCCAGGTCTTCTTCCGCGTCACGATCCCGCTGATCTGGGAGAACGTCCGGACGGCCGCCGTGTACCTGGGGATCGCGGCACTCGACGCGTTCGCCGTCGTGCAGATCATGACCGGCGGCGGGCCGAACGACTCCACCCAGGTCGGCTCCTTCTACCTCTACCAGAACGCGTTCTCCTACGGCCGCTTCGGCTACGCCTCCGCCATGGGCGTCGTGCTCTTCGTCGTCACCCTGGCGCTGTCCGCGTTCACGCTGCGCGCGACCCGCAGAGAGAGGATCGAGCTGTGATGGCCACCGCCACGCGCGACCTGGTACGCAAGGCCCCGGCCGAGACCCGTCCGGCCGGGGCGCGGTCCGGGCGGCGCGGATCGTCCGGCCCGACGATCGCGGTCGCCCAGGCGCTGCTCATCCTGTGGGCCGTCGTGTCGACCCTGCCGCTGATCTGGGCCGTCGTCAGCTCGTTCAAGAGCGACCCGGAGATCGTGGCCGACCCGTGGGCGCTGCCGCGGGCGCTGCGCTGGGAGAACTTCGTCCGCGCCTGGGACTCGGCGTCGATCGGCACCTACTTCGGCAACACCGTGGTCGTGGTCGGCGGCGGCGTGACGCTGACGCTCCTGCTGTCGGCCATGGGCGCCTACGCGTTCGCCCGCTTCGAGTTCCGCGCCAAGGGGGTGCTGTACTACTTCTTCGTCGCGGGCATGACCTTCCCCGTCTTCATGGCGCTCGTCCCGTTGTTCTTCGTGGTGCAGAACCTGGGGCTGGGCAACTCGCTGCCCGGGCTCATCCTCGTCTACACCGCGTACTCGCTGCCGTTCTCCATGTTCTTCCTGGTCGCCTTCTTCCGTACGCTGCCCGCGGAGGTCGGCGAGGCCGCCAGGCTCGACGGCTGCGGCGAGGTGGCGACGTTCTTCAGGGTGATGCTCCCGATGGCCAGGCCCGGGCTCATCAGCGTCGGCATCTTCAACTTCATCGGCCAGTGGAACCAGTACCTGATCCCGCTCGTCCTGGTCAGCGACGACGACCAGTTCGTACTCTCGCAGGGCCTGGCCAACCTCGCGGTGGAGCAGGGTTACGCCGGTGACCGGTCGGGGCTGTTCGCCGGGCTCACCATCGCGATGGCGCCGATCCTGATCGTCTACGTCGTCCTGCAGCGGCGTATTCAGGCGGGCATGACGGCGGGCGCGCTCAAGTAGGCCCTCTCGGGGCGCGGGACGCTTCCTGGCTCGGGTGCGACTTTGGTGGCAGGGCCTGCGCCCAAGTCGCACATGAAGGCCGCTCGTTCGGCCGATGCGCGGGCGCGGGCCGGGTCGGGAGCATGAGTGGCATGCCAATCAAGATCATCGGCGTGGCGGGCGGCCTGGTCGCAAGCCTGCTCGCCCCGCTCACCGCGTCCGCCACCCCTGGCCATGGTGTGGGCTCCGGCGCGGCGCCTTCGCTGCCGCGGCCCACCGGCGCGCACCCCGTGGGGACGGTCACCCTGCACCTCGTGGACCACAGCCGCCCCGACCCATGGGTGCCGGCCGAGAAGACGAGACAGCTCATGCTCTCAGGCTGCCGCTGGTCGTGCTGTCACCGGGATTCACCTTCTCCCGCGCGACCCTGACCAGCCTGGCCGAGGAACTGGCCAGCCGCGGCTACGTGGTGGCCGGCATCGACCACGTGCACGAGTCGTACGGCACCAGCCTCCCCGGCGGCCGGCCTGGAAGGACGCGCGCCTCATCGACCGCGACCGCATCGGCATGGCCGGCCACTCGCTCGGTGGCGCCACCACCACCTGGACGATGTCCCAGGACCCGCGCGTCCGCGCCGCCGTCAACATGGACGGCACCTTCTTCGTCCCCGTCCCCGAGCAGGGCCTGGAACGGCCGTTCATGCTGATGGGCGCGGGCGAGGTGCACGAGCCCGGCGGCCCGGACTTCACCTGGCCCCGCGACTGGTCCAGGATGCCGGGCTGGAAGCGGTGGCTCACGCTGGACGGCGGCGACCACGACTCCTTCACCGACTTCCCCCTGTGGACCAGGGGATCGGCCAGGGAGGTGGAGGTCACGCGGGCCTACGTGGCCGCGTTCATGGACCGCCACCTGCGCGGACGCCCCCGCCCCCTGCTGGACGGCACCTCCCCGGCCTTCCCCGAAGTGAAGTTCTGGAACCCGGGCACCTGACCGTCACAGGACGGCCGGCCCGCTGAAGACGTACAGGTAGGGGTGGCGCGGGCGGATCTCCCCCGCGACGGCGGCTCTGGCCAGGGCCAGCGCGCCGTCGGCCGAGGTGCCGTGCGGCGGCACGAACCTCGCGCCCGGCGCCAGCGCCCGCACGGCGTCCTGGAACTCGGCCATCAGCAGGTCCGAGGCTTCGAACAGGCGGCCGCCCCAGGAGAAGACCGGGTCGAGCCCCTTCGCGGCGGCCACGGCGGTGTGGGCGAGCTGCCGGCCGGCCTCCGCCCAGATCTGCCTGGCGACCGGGTCTCCGGCGCGGGCGGCGTCACCGACGGCCGGCGCGAACGACGCCAGCTGGTGGGCTGCCACGCCCGGCTCGTACATGAGCGCCACCAGGTCGAAGGGGTCGCCGAAGCGGGCGGTCATGCGTTCCAGCAGGGCCGCCGAGCCGCCGACCCGGCCGTCGTGGGCGCGCAGGGCGGCGTGCAGGCCCTGCGCGCCGACCCAGGCGCCGCCACCGTGGTCGCCGAGCAGGTGGCCCCAGCCGTCGGACTGGTTCCAAACGCCGGCCAGGTCGGTGCCCAGCGCGATGACACCCGTTCCCGCGGCGACCACGGCTCCCGGACGGAAGCCGAGCGCGCCGACGTGCGTCGTGACCAGGTCGCCCGCCACGACCAGCGTGTCCAGCCCGAGAGGCGCCCGCAGGGCCCGCCACAACCGCTCCGGGTCGTCCACCAGCCCGGGCAGCCCGGTCAGGCCGACCGCCATGGCCGTGAGCGGGTGCTCCGGTTCCGCGGTCGCGCGCTCGACCACCGCGATGATCCGGGCGGCCAGCCGGTCGAGGTCGACGCGGCCGTTCACCCGCGGTACCGGCGCCGCCTCCTCGCCGTACCGTCGCGTTCCGTCGCGCTCGATGCGCACCCTGATACCGCCGCCGCCGACGTCCACGCCGGCCACGGCGGTCAAGTGTGCCCGCCCAGCGCGGCGACGGCCGCCCGCACGCCCTGGTGCCTGCGTAGCGCGTCCTTCGCCTGCTCGGCCGTGCCTCCGGTGAGCAGCCGCACCAGCGCCTCGGGGATGCGCCCGGCCGACTCGGCCAGGATCGCGCGGCAGACGTCCGCGTCCTCGCCGGTCGCCTCGACGAGCAGGCTCACAGCCCGTTCGCCGAGCTTGGCGTTGGTGGCCACCAGCCCGACCATGAGGTTCCCGTACGTACGCCCCGCCTTGATCATGAGTGCGGTGGAGAACGCGTTGAGCAAGACCTTGGTGGCCGTGCCGGCCTTCAGCCGGGTGGAGCCGGTGAGAGCCTCCGGCCCGGTGTCCGCGACGACGTGGATATCGGCCAGCTCGCGCAGCGGAGCGTCCGGGTTGCAGGTGACCAGCACGGTGAGCGCGCCGGCGGCCCGTGCCGCGCGGAGTGCGCCCGCCACGTACCTGGTGGACCCTGACGCGGTGATCCCGATCGCGACGCTGGTCGCGTCGAGCGCCCCGGCGTCGGCGGCGCCCAGCGCGTCGGCGTCCTCGCGGTCGATGGCGGGATCGGTGAGCGCGGCGGGCCCGCCGGCGAAGTGCGCGGTGAACAGGTCCATCCCGAACGTCGGCCTGATCTCGGTGGCGTCGAGCACGGCGAGCCGGCCCGACGCGCCCGCGCCGAAGTAGTGCACGTGGCCGCCCTCGGCGATCCTGGCGTGCGCCGCGTCCACGGCCCGCGCGAGCTGGTCACCGGCCGCCGCCGCGGCCTGGACCCCGGCCGCGTCCTCGGCCAGCAGGAGTCGCAGGACGTCCGAGGATTCCAGGGTGTCGATGTCGGTGGTGCGCGGGTTCCTGCGCTCGGTCGGTGGTGCGGTGGGGGTCATCGTGCTCCTCGTCGATCGGCTCCGGTCTCCAGCGAGCCGGCGTAGGTGGTGAACAGCCTGCGTGACTCGGCGGCCAGGTCGCCGGGGACGACCGGGGCCGCGCCGTCGCGCAGGAAGCGTTCGGCGTGCTCGTCCAGCCGCGCCCGCAGCTCGGACTCGGCGGAGCCGGGCCGCCCGGCCAGCGCGTCATCGAGGCCGTCGGCCCAGGTCCGCCAGCGGTCGCGGTAGTAGCCGCCGACGAGCCCGGCCCAGTGGCGGCCGGCGTAGTCGTCCAGCGACGGGCCGCCCCAGACGGTGATGATGCGGCGGGCGTTGTCCAGCAGGACGGCCCGGTCCTCGGGGCCGGTCGCCCAGGTCAGCGCCTTGGCCTCCCAGTGCTGGAAGGTGTACTCGGGCCGGCAGGCCAGCATGCGGTCCAGGTCGTCGAACACGCGCAGGAATCGGTCGAGGTGGGGGCGGCTGGCCGCGCCGAGACGCACGGACTCCGCCACCGCCTCCAGGTGGCGGCGGTCGGCCACCCTGGCCAGGTAGGCGATGCCGGCCTCGGCGAGGTCGTGCCCGAGCGGCCCGGCGGCCAGTTCGGGGTCACGCTCGGCGACGTCGATCAGGCGTTCCCAGGCGCGTTCGAGCACGGCGGGCCGGTACCAGAGGGTCCTGGCCACGTCGGCGCGCAGGTCGTCGAGGCCGCCGTCGATCGCCGCGTAGGTGGGCGCGGCGGTGATGACGCCGTTGAACTGCTCGGGGAAGATCCGCACGCCCCTTGCGTCGTAGACGCTGTCCAGCAGGCCGTGCCAGGCCGCGCGCAGCTCGCTCTCGTGCCGGCCGCCGTAGCGCTGGGTGACGAACGCGTCGATCCAGGCGCCGAGGTCGGGCACCGGCCGCCACAACTGGTCGGACACCAGCTCGAAGAAGACCGGGTTGTTCCTGGTCGCCTCCATGGACAGGCCGAGCCCCGCGGGCGGATTCGCGCCGGCCAGTGCGGCCTCGACGGCCGCCGGCAGCCCGGGCAGGTCCGCGACAGGGTCGGTACGCCCGCCGAAGTTGAGCAGCGCGCACCAGAGCCACTGCTTGCCGGGGAAGGCGTCGAACCGCTCCCACTGCGGGTCGTGCTCCGCCCACAGGTCGGCCACCAGCAGCCGGTCGTCGGGTATCGCACCGAGGAACGCGTCGACCCGCTCCCCGGTCCAGAATTCCCGCTGGTAGGAGAACGGCCACGCCTGCATGAGCCACACCGCGTCCGGGTCGGCGGCACGCAGCCCGGCCAGGGTGGCCGCCGCCACGGCGCCGGGGAAGGCCGGGTCGGCGTCGACCGGGATCATCTCGATGAACGGGTCGGCGGCGTAGTGGTGGTCGGTGCCGTACAGCTCGATCTGCGCCCGGGTGATCTCGGCGCCGAGGCGCGCGTACAGGGGGTCGGCCGGGTCGAGCACCCACGTCTCGAACCCCTGCCAGTCGCGGCGGCTCGCCCGCGCTCCGGCAGCGACTTCGCGTGGGACGTGCCCGGTGAAGGCGGGCAGCACGGGCGTCATGCCGAAGGCGCGCTCGCGTTCGACGATGCGGGCGCCGAGCGCGCGGCGGCGGTCGAGCCACGATGCGGGCAGCGGCCCGGCGAAGCCGTCCAGGCAGCCCATGAACTGGAACGGCAGGTAGCCCGGCCCGCCCAGGAAGTCGCGTATCGCCGTGTCGGACAGGCCGAGCCTGGAGTAGGCGGCGTGCAACGTGGCCTCGTGGCCGGTGACGGCCAGCGGCATGGTGATGCCGTGCAGGGCCATCCAGTCGATCTCGCGTTCCCAGTCGGCCCAGTCCCAGTAGGGCGTGGTGTAGCTGAAGGTGCAGAAGTTGAGGTAGTAGCCCTCACGGACGCGGGCCGAGCCGGAGGTGGGCGGGCTGTCGGGCAGTGATTCCAGCGCCAGCGGCAACACGGTGTCCCAGCCCACCGACAGCCCGCAACGCTCGCGCAGGTAGTGGTGGAGCCCGACGGACGCGCTCACGCCGTCGGTCGCGGCGATGGTCAGCGTGCCGCCACCGGCCTCGTACGTGTAGCGGCGCTCCGGGCCGTCGAGGGCGGCGAACCCGATGGGCAGGGCCGCCTCGCCCAAGACCCGGTGGGCCAACCCGCGGACGGTGTCTACCCACAACGGTTGAGACATCCCAGGTCACAGCCCTTTCCAAATTAATTCCGTACGGCACATAATTATTATGCTAGCGTCCCGGTCACACGCCAGAGGGAGGGTCATGGAGCAGTTGGTCGCAGCCGGCACCCATTTCATGCGGGAGGTCAACGCCGCCGCCATCCTGGGCCGGTTGCGCGCGGAGCCGAGCATGAGCGTCTCCGCGCTCGCCAAGGCGGTCGGCCTGTCCAGGCAGGCGGTCAGCCGCGCGCTCAACGCGCTTGCCGAGGAGGGCCTGGTCGAGTTCGGTTCGCTCGACCGCGACTCCAGCCGGGCCGGGCGGCCCGCGCAGCTGGTGCGGTTCAGGGCCGAGGCGGGCCAGGTGCTCGGGATCTCCATCAGCCCACAGGACCTGCGGGTGGCGGTGGCCGACCTGGCAGGCACGGTCACCGCGCGGGACGTGGTCAAGCTCGGCGCCCACCCGGACGGCGAGGAGATCGTCGAGACGCTGGTGGCCATGGTCAGGCGCACCGCCGCGGCCACCGACGCGCTCTGGTTCGCCTCCGTCGGCGTGTCGGGCATCGTCGATCCGGCGACCGGGGTGATCAAGCTGATCCCGAGCCTGCCCGGGCTGGCGGGCGACCTCCTCGTCCGCCGGCTGGGCGCGGCCCTGGGCTGCCCGGTCTACCTGGACAACGACGTCAAGCTGGCCACCCAGAGCGAGCGGTGGCGCGGGGCGGAGCAGCGCGAGGACTCCCTGGTGATGCTGCACTGGGGCGAGCGCATCGGCGCCGGCATCGTGCTGAACGGCGAGCTCTACCGGGGCGCCTCCAACGACGCCGGCGACGTGGGCTTCCTCGACGTGTTCGCCGCCGGACAGGCCGAGCACGACCCCGGCGCGTTCGCCGGCGGGCAGGCCGGGCACGACCCCGACGCGTTCGCCGACGGGCAGGCCGAGCACGGCCTCGGCCCGTTCGAGAGCCGGGTGGGCGGGGCCGAGATCGTCCGGCTGGCCAGGTCCTTCGCCGAACGCGACGGCGACGCCGCGCTCGCCGCCACGCTGGCGGCCGGGCTCGACGCGGTGCTCGACGCCGTCGTCGACGGCGTGCCGGCGGCCCTGGAGGCGATCGACGTGGTCGCGGGCCGCTTCGCCAAGGGCGTGGCGGCGATCAGGGCGATCCTCGACCCGCGGCTCGTGGTCATCGGCGGGCCGCTGGCCAGATGCGGCCAGCCGCTGCTCGACGCCATCAACAGGCACCTCGCCGGTCAGCTCCTGGAGCCCCCCGCCCTGGAGATCTCGACACTGCGCGAGGACGCCGTGGTGCAAGGCGCGCTGCGGCATTCGCTGGACGAGGTCGAGCTGACCAGATTCGGACCGGTGCGCAGGTGAGAGAGCCGGCGCGTCAGGTGAGAGCAAGAAACTCGGTAAGGAGAACGGTCATGGGCACGACGACACCCGCTCGGCTTCTCGTGGCGGTCGGCAGCCTCATCGCGCTGACGGCCTGCGCGGGCACCACCGGTTCGACAGGCGGCGCGGAGAGACAGATCGCGGTCTCGACGGACGTCCCCAAGGAACCCGTGACGCTCACCCTCGCCTACACCGACGACCCGCCCACCAAGTCGCTCATCGACGGCTTCACCAAGCTGCACCCGAATGTCACGATCAAGCCCCAGCAGACGCCGTTCAACGACTACATCAAGTCGATCAAGCTGGCGATGTCGTCCGACCAGCCGCCGGACCTCGCCCAGTACAACCCCGGCGCCATGAGCTCCCTGGTGCCGGCCGGGCTCGTGCTCGACCTGGGCCCCTGGGCCAAGGCGTACGGCTGGAACGACCGTTTCCCGCCGGCCAGCCTCAAGGTCCTCACCTCGGACAAGACGGCCAAGCAGTTCGGCACCGGCGCGCTCTACGCCGCGCCCGGCGCGCTGTCCGTGCTCGGCGTGTTCTACAACAAGTCGCTCGTCAAGCAGCCGCCGAAGTCGCTGGCCGACTTCGAGACCGCGATGCGGCAGGCCAAGGACGCCGGTCACACCCCGCTGAGCGTCGGCGCGCTCCAGGTCGGCGGTTTCCAGGTGTGGAACGCGCTGCTCAACGTGCTCGGCGACGTCGAGCAGTACCGCGCGTGGGGCTACGGACAGCCGAACGCGTCGATCAAGACGGACGCCGCGCGCAAGGCCACCGAGACGCTGACCGACTGGGTGGGCAAGGGCTACATCCCGGCCGCCGCGAACGCCACGGCCGACACCGACGCCCAGGCCGACTTCGCCAACGGCAAGAGCGCGTTCCTGATCACCGGCAACTGGGCCGCCGCGGCCCTGGAGAAGAAGCTCGGCGACGACGTCGGCTTCTTCCTCATGCCCTCCGCGACGGGCGAGCCGGCGAAGGTCGCCTCCGGGGCGAGCGTCGCGTACGCCATCTCGGCCAAGACCGAGCACCCGAACGTGGCCGCCGCGTTCCTCGACTACCTGAGCTCTCCCGAGGCGGCCCAGCTGCAGTTCGACACCGGCTTCATGCCCGTCAACACCAAGGTGGACCTGACCGGCGACGGCCTGTCACGGGAGATCGCGACCGCCTTCACGCCGGTGGCGCAGGCCGACGGCATCGTCCCGTTCCCCGACTTCGCCTCCCCCGGCATGATCGACAAGCTGACGCCCGGCGTGCAAGGCCTGATCAGCGGCAAGACGACGACCGACGACTTCCTGAACACACTGCAGCAGGCCTGGGACGCCCACCATGGCTCATGACCTGGCCGGCCGCGGGCGGCGCGCCCGCGGCTGGCTGTACGTCCTGCCCGCGCTGGCCGTCTACCTGGGGTTCGCGATCTGGCCGGCGCTGAGCACGCTGCGGCTGTCGTTCCTCCACTGGGACGGCATCCTGCCCGCGACCTGGGCCGGCCTGGACAACTACGTCAAGATCTTCCAGGACAGCGCGCTGTACGAGGCCGTACTGCACAGCCTGGTGCTGATCGTCTTCTTCTCGGTCATCCCGATCGCCGCCGGGCTGCTCATGACGGCCCTGCTGATGGGCAAGGTCCGCAGGGGGATGACGTTCTTCCGCATCGTCTTCTTCCTGCCCCAGGTGCTGCCGCTGGTCGCCGTCGGCATCACCTGGCGCTGGCTCTACAGCGAGTCCGGCGTCGTCAACCAGTTGCTCGGCCTGGTGGGGCTGGACGGGCTGACCCGGCCCTGGCTGGGCGACTACGACCTGGCCCTGATCGCGCTCGGCCTCATCGGCACCTGGGTGATGAGCGGGTTGTGCATGATGCTCTTCCTGTCCGGCGCGCAGAAGATCGACCCCGCCCTGTACGAGGCGGCCACGCTCGACGGCGCCGGCGCCTACCAGCGTTTCCGCAACGTCACCCTGCCCGGGGTGCGCAAGGAGATCACGATCGCCGGGGTGATCACCACGATCGCCGCGCTGGCCAGCTTCGACCTCGTCTTCGTCACCACGAACGGCGGCCCGGCCGGGCAGACCAACGTGCCCGCCCTGCTGGTCTACCGGCTGGCGTTCAACGAGGGCGACATCGGCGGCGCCAGCGCGCTGGCCGTCGTGCTGACCGCGCTCGTGGTGGTCGTGGTCAGCGCCATCCGCTTCGCCACGAGGGACAGAGGTTGAGCATGCGGATCCGTTACGGCGTACTCACGCTGCTGGCGATCATGGTGCTGCTGCCGTTCGCCGGCATCGTCCTGGCCTCGCTGCACTCCCCCGGCTCGCAGCTCAGCGGCCTGAGCCTGCCCGACCAGTGGTCATGGGAGAACTTCGCGCTGGCCTGGGAACGAGGCAACTTCTCCAACCTCATGCTGTCGAGCGTGCTGATCGCGGTCTGCGTGGTCCCGCTCACGGTGGTGCTGGCCACGCTGGCGGCGTACGGGTTGAGCGTGCTCAAGGTCTGGGGCCACCGGACCCTGTCGGCCGGGTTCGTGCTGGGACTGACGCTGCCGGTGGAACTCGTCGTGGTGGCGCTCTACTTCAACCTGCGCGAGGTCGGCCTCACCGACTCCTACGTGGGCATCGTGCTGGCCGAGGCGGCGCTGTTCCTGCCGTTCGGCGTCTACTGGATGCAGACCCACTTCTCCGGCGTGCCGAACGCACTGGTGGAGGCGGCCCGCATCGACGGCGCCCGCGACCTGGCCGTACTCGTCCGCGTGCTGCTGCCGATCTCCTGGCCGGCGATCACCACGCTGTCCGTGCTGTACTTCATGTGGTCGTGGAACCAGTTCCTGCTGGTGCTGGTCATGATGCAGAACCCGGACCGGCGCACCGCGCCCACGGGGCTGGGATTGTTCGTCGGCCAGTACTCGACGGACATCCCGCTGCTGGCGGCGGCGAGCCTGATCGTGGTGGCGCCGATCGTGCTGGTCTATCTGGCGTTCCAGCGCAGCTTCGTGGAGGGCATCACGCAGGGCGCGGTCAAGGGCTGAACGCCGCCCCCGCCCGGCTTCGCCGCCTGACTCCGTGGCTGCGCGAAAACCGCGCCGCAGCCTGACGTCGCGAGCCATCGGGAGGCGCGGGCCCGATGTACGACGAGACGTTCTCGGTTCTCGGCTCTCGGCGACGGGCGCTCCGACGGTGGCGGGGCCTGAGCCTGGTCGCGCTCGCCGACGAGGCGCGGCGTGCGCCAGGTCGTTCGCCGCACCAGCGCGCAGGCCCTCGACCGGGCGCCGGCCGCGCAGTCCCCACGGCTGGGGGGACTGCGACCATGACCGCCACCGACTCACCGCCTCTGCCCGGGACCACACCGCTGCCCCGGGAGCACTCGCCGCGATCGTGAACCGGCCGACCTGGAAACTCCCGGAACCGGAGGTCGCCGGGTGAGCGGCGTGGGTAACGGGCGATGGTGTCTCTGCGGTATCTCTGCGGTCGTGTCTCCGGCCGTGCCATTCGGTGCCCGCATTCGGGATCCGCCGCGCCGCCATGCTCTCCGGCTGCTTGCTCTCCGGCCTCTCCGCGCTTGTGACCATGCGAAACTCGGACATCACCGCCGTGGAGGCAACCTCCGGCCTCCCCGCTCGCCGGCGGATAGGCCTGCTACGAAGGCCCAGCACGAAATCCGGCTCACCTTTGAAAGCCCAGATTCCGGCAGCCCCTCGACTGATCAGCGGAACCCGGCCGTTCCCCGGG
>NZ_JABCPZ010000229.1 GCF_013283785.1 Nonomuraea antri | reverse complement strand
ATGCCGGCCGCCCCCGCCACCGCGCTGCCCTGCTGGAGCAACCCGGGCGGGGTGCTGCCCGGCGGCCGGCCGAGCAGCCGCATGAGGGCCTCGCCGGCGCTCGGCCGTCTGTTCGGGTCCTTGGCCAGGCAGTCGGCGACCAGCGCGCGTAACGCCGGATCCGCCAGGCAGGACGTGTCGGGCTCGGCCGTCATGATGCGGTGCAGCACGGCGGCCAGATGGTCCTGGCCGAACGGGGCCCGCCCGCAGGCGGCGTACAGCAGCGTGCAGGCCCAGGCGAACATGTCGGACGGCGGCCCCGGGCTCTCCGCGTTGAGCTGCTCGGGCGCCATGTACGCGGGCGTGCCGAGCGCGGTGCCGGTCAGCGTCGAGGACAGGTCGAGCGCCCTGGCGATGCCGAAGTCGATCACGCGCGGGCCGTCGGGCGCGAGCACCACGTTCGACGGCTTGAAGTCGCGGTGCACGATCCCGGCCTGGTGGATGGCGACCAGCGCGGTGACGGTGCCGATCGCCAGCCGGTGCAGCGCGGCGCCCGAGCGCGGCCCCTGCTCGCGTACGACGTCGGCCAGCGTGGGCCCGTCGATGTACTCGCTGACGATGTACGGCCGGCCGCCGTACAGGCCGGTCTCGATGACCTGGGCGGTGCAGAACGGCGCCACCCGCCTGGCCATCGCCACCTCGCGGACGAAACGCTCGGACGCCTCGGTGTCACCGGCCAGGTCGGCGCGCAGCAGCTTGAGCGCGACCTGGGCGCCGTCGGGCGCGGTGGCCAGGTAGACGGTGCCCTGCCCGCCTTCGCCCAGACGGCCGGACACGCGGTAGCCACCCACCGAGCCGGGGTCGCCCGGCCGCGCGAGGTCCGGCATCGCACCCCCACCTTCGGCGCCTTTTGCCGCCATTGTCCGCGTCACATGGCGTCGCGTCACGCCGATACCGACTCGGTCGCATCGCTTTACCCGCCGCCCGTCCCGTGTCAGACGGCGGCGGCGACCGCCCCGGGGTCGTCGAGCGGGATCGGGCGCTCGGTCGCGGGCAGGCGTACCAGGGTGGCGTTCAGCGTCTCGGCCAGGCGTTCCGTGCAGGGGTCGTCCTCGCCGGAGCTGATCACGGTGACCGGCACGTCGGGGAACGGGTGCTCGGCCCTGATCGCGCACAGGTCGGCGGCCATGTCGCGGCGGGCCAGCCACTCCCCCGCCGCCGCGGCGAGCACGCTGCCGCGCCGGTAGACGCCCGCCGGGTCGCCGGCGCCGGTCAGCAGCCGGTGCGCGGCCGGTCCCGCGACCCTGGCCAGCGCCGTCGCCCCCCAGGTGGCGCCGAGCGCGGGCGTCCAGCGGCCCAGCGCGCGCCGCACCTGCGGCCGTTTGCCGCCGCTCGCGCAGGCCGGATCGACCAGGACGAGCTTGGCCACGCACAGCGGGTGCAGCCGGGCGAACGCCTCGGCGTGCCAGCACGACAACTCGTGCGCGACGACGGTGACCCGCTGGGGGTGCGCGGGGGCCAGCGCGGCCAGCCTGGCGGCCTCGCCGTACAGGGTGGGCGGTTCCGGCGAGGGCGGGCTGAGGCCCAGTCCAGGCCGGTCGAAGCGGGTCACGCGGTGGCGGGCGGCCAGTTCGGCGGCGACGGCGTCCCAGTGGAACCAGGCCCCGGCCGGGCCGCTGGTGAGCAGCACGGCCGGGCCGTCGCCCTGCCTGACCACGTGCGGCGGCCCCGAGCGCACCGTGTGGCCGTCGGTGATGAGCAGCCGCAGCGCCACGTACACCAGCCAGACGGCGATCAGCGTCATCAGCACCCGGTGCGCGATCCCGGCCCACTGGCCCGCGGCGACGGCGACCAGCAGCACCGCGGTGGCGGCCAGCGTGAGGCCGGTGAACAGCCACGCCACCCACGAGCGCCAGCGCACGGCCAGCAGCACCATCGCGGCCAGCACCGCGGCCGTGCCGAGCACCCCGGCCAGCTCGTGGACGCGGTGCGCGGGCGACAGCCCCGCCGTGCCGCACTCCTCGTCGCTGATCGGCGCGCAGTCCAGCGGGAACGCGCCGCCCGCGGCCAGCAGCAGCCCGAAGCCGCCCAGCGCGAGCCAGCCCGGCCACTCGCCGCGCACGTGCGGCGTCAGCGCCACCCCGGCCAGGCAGGCCAGCCCGCTGAGCACGTCACCGGCCCTGAACAGGCGCGCCCACGGCTGGTCGACCGCCGCCAGCTCGCTGACGTAGCCCTGGGTCCTGTCGACGTCGGGCGTGGTGAACTGGCCGGTGATCCACGCGCTGTACAGCACGGCCGCCACGATGAACGCGGAAGCCGCGAGGACGAACAACCTTCGCTCCACGTGATCATTACATCACTGAACGCGGTCAAACGCCCGGCGCCCCCCCAGACCGGGAACCATCGGCTCAGATCGCTCTCCAGCGGCAGCTCCCCCGCCAGCACGCCTCTGACCTGCAGTTCCAGCGCGTTGTCGCGCTTCTGCCCGGCCAGCGGCGCGAACGGGTAGAACGTCCCCCGCTTGTACAGGTAGACGACCGCCAGCCGCCGCCCATCACCCTCGAACGACACCAGCGAGCACAGCAGCGACGGCCCGAACCCGGCCTCCTCCAGCGACGAGTTGACCGCGTGCAGCTCGGTGACCAGGTCGGCGACCGCCTCGGGCGCGCGGCGCACCAGCAGCCAGGTGTAGCCGTAGCCGTCGTCGAACTCCTCGACCCGCTCGCCGAGCAGCGTCTTGACGTCGCGTTCCAGCGTGGCGAACGCGCTGCCCTCGGCCGCGCGGAAGGCCACCGAGCCCGTCCCGGTCGGCACCAGCCCGGTGGCGGCCTGCAGGGTCACGGCGGCGGACGGCAGCGCGAACAACGCGTCGAGATTGGGCTTGACCGGTTTCGACCGGCCGAGCAGGGAATCGAGCCACCCCATCGGCCTCAGCCCCGTCCGAGCTGGTGCGAGATGTTCGCCAGCTGTTCGAGCCGCCGTTCCAGCGGCGGGTGCGTGGAGAACAGGTTCGCCAGCGTCTCGCCCCTGGCCAGCGCGGGCGCGAAGTAGAAGGCGTTGAACGGCTCGGCGTCGCGCAGGTCGCGCGTCGGGATCCTGGCCATGTCGCCGGACACCTTGGTCAGTGCGCTGGCCAGCGCGGACGGCCGCTGCGTGAGCAACGCGCCGGCCCGGTCGGCGGCCAGTTCCCGGTAGCGCGACAACGCGCGGGTGAGCACGAAGCTGACGGCGTAGACGACGATCGAGACCAGCATGACGATCAGCCCGATGGGCAGGCCGCCCTGGCCGTTCTCGCGCCGGCCGCCGAGCCCGGTGTAGAGCGCGAACCTGGTCATCAGGCCGGCCACGATGCCCAGGAAGGAGGCGATGGTCATGACCGCCACGTCCCGGTGCGCCACGTGCGACAGCTCGTGGGCCAGCACGCCTTCGAGCTCCTGCGGCTCCAGGCGGCGCAGGATGCCGGTCGTCACGCAGACGACGGCCTTCTTCTGGTTGCGGCCGGTGGCGAACGCGTTGGGGACGTCGGAATCGGCGATCGCCACGCGCGGCTTGGGCATGTCGGCCAGCGCGCACAGCCGGTCGATCATCCCGTGCAACTCGGGGGCCTCCTGCGGCGACACCTCGCGCCCGTGCATCGCGAACAACGCGATGCGGTCGGACAGGAAGTACTGCGCGAACAGCAGACCCCCGGCGATCAGCAGCACGGTCAGCGCCCGCACGCCCAAGGCGATCAGGACGCCGACGAACACCACGTAGAGCAGCCCGAGCAGGAACATCGTCACGACCATGCGGCGGGTCAGGCCGCTGTCGGACGCGAACCGCGTGCGCACGGGACTCAGCCCGGAATCAGGCCCTGGTCGCCCAGCATCTCCCGGACTTCCTCGATGGAGGCGTCCGCGGGGGGAAGGATCAGCTCTGACGGCTCAAGGCTGTCGTCGGGAAGCGCCTTGCCGACCTGGCGCACCTTGTCGAGCAACGCGTGCAACTTGACCCGGAAGGCCTTCTCGTCGCCGGCGTCGATCGCGGCCTCGAGCTCGCTGTCGAGCTCGTTGAGCACCGCGATGTCGTCCGGGGAGATCTGGACCTGGCCCTCGCCCATGATCCTGACAATCATGCGCCCTCCCCGGGCTGGCGGAGATGCTGGGTCTGGCTCTGCTGCTGCGGCTGGGCCTGCTGCTGCGGCTGGCCCTGCTCGATGGCGCCCTGCGGGGCGGGGCCCTGGCCCAGCTCGGCCTTCATCCTGGCCAGCTCCAGCTCGACGTCCATGCCGCCGCCCATGCGGTCGAGCTCGGCCTGGATGTCGTCGCCGCGGGTGCCGCTGAAGTCGTCGAGCGCGCCGCTGGCCAGCAGCTCGTCGATCGCGCCCGCGCGGGCCTGCATCTGCGCCGTCTTGTCCTCGGCGCGCTGGATGGCCAGGCCGACGTCGCCCATCTCCTCGGAGATGCCGGAGAACGCCTCGTTGATGCGGGTCTGCGCCTCGGCCGCGGTGTAGGTGGCCTTGATGGTCTCCTTCTTCGTGCGGAAGGAGTCGACCTTGGCCTGCAGCCGCTGGGAAGCCGTGGTCAGCTTCTCCTCCTCGGCCTGCAGGTTGTCATGCTGGACCTTCAGATCGGCCATCTGGGTCTGCAGCCCGGAGCGGCGCTGCAGCGCCTCGCGGGCGAGGTCTTCACGACCGACGGACAACGCCTTGCGGCCCTGCTCCTCCAGCCGCCTGGACTGCTGCTCCAGCCCGTTGATCTGGATTTCCACCCTCTTGCGCGACGTGGCGACGTCGGCCACACCCCGGCGCACCTTCTGCAGCAGCTCGAGCTGCCGCTGATAGGAGTAGTCAAGGGTCTCGCGCGGATCCTCCATCTTGTCCAAGGCCTTGTTGGCCTTGGACTTGAAGATCATCGAAAGTCTCTTCATCACGCTCATGCGCGTCGGCCGTCCCCTTCTAGGTCGTGCTGGTGTTCACCCAATGCAGCGCAGCCGCCTTGGGATTACCCTACGCATAACGCACGGGGGCGTCACTAAGTTGCAGTCCAGGTAGGGTTGACGTGTGTTGCGACGCCGTTCCCAGACCTCCGTGGACGACACCCCCGTCCCCGCTGACGATCCTAAGCCCCAAGGTAAAGGACGTCCCACTCCCAAGCGCCGTGATGCCGAAGGCAGGCGACGCCAGCCGGTCAACGCGCCGAAAGACCGTAAAGAGGCCTATCGGCAGATGCGGGCCAAGCAGTCCGCCGAGCGCGAGCGCGCCCGCCAGGGCATGCTCTCCGGTGACGAGCGCTACCTCCCGGCCCGCGACAAGGGCCCGGCGCGCAAGTTCGCGCGCGACTGGGTCGACTCGCGGCGGCTGCCGAGCCAGTATTTCCTGCCGTTCTCGCTACTGATCCTGGTCGCGACCTGGATCCCGTGGCCGATGAACATCCGCGCCAGGGCGCTGGAGATCGTCATGGTGGTCGGCTGGCCGGTCATGATGGTCGGCGTCATCTTCACCTCCGTCTACGTCTCGTGGAAGGTGAAGAAGCTGGTCGCGGAGAAGCTGCCGAACGAGAGCGTCAAGGGCGTCGGCTTCTACGCGGCCATGCGGGCGATGCAGATCCGCAAGCTGCGTTTCCCGCCGCCGCAGAAGCTGCCGGGTGGCAAGCCGGTCCCGCCCAAGAAGTAGGGCTCTCCGCCGGTCATTCCGCGGGCTGCCAGCGCAGCGCGCCGCGTTCGACGGCAGGCCGCAGGCCGGCGAACTCGGCGCCCTGTTCGAGCGTGTCGGCGATCTGCCGCAGCAGCGCGTGGTACGACACCGCGAACCCCTGCCCGTTCCCGGTGACCATGCCGCCGGCCGTGCCGTCGCCCGTGCCTTTGTCCGTGTCGATCACGGCCAGGCCGGCGGGCCTGAGCGTCTGGAACGGCAGCCTCCCGGCCGCCCATGAGCCCTGGCCGCCGGCCGTGGCGCACGAGCGCCGCCAGGCGTCCCTGATCTGCCTGATGGTGAGCCCGGAGCCGCCGCCGGGCCAGGGCGCCAGGGCCAGGCCTGGCGAGCCGTTGTGCCGCAGCAGCGAGGCGCGCAGGTCGTCGGGGAAGTCCACGCCGAGCTGCGACTCGGCGACCGCGATCGTGCCCGCCCTGCCCGGGCCGCCCAGCCGGCGGTAGGTGCGCGGCGCGTTCGCCATGAGCCAGCGCTCGACGCGCCGCCACTCCCGGTTCACCGCACGTCGCACCCGGGGATCGATGGGCCGCACGACGACCGGCCGCGCCGGCGGCACGCAGGTCGCCTCGGGGGTGGGCGACGGCGACGTCGGAGCCGGTGTCGGGACCTGCGTCGGGGTAGCTGTGGCGGTCGCCCGTGGTGCTGTGGCCTGCTCGGCGGACGTGGGCGCGATCAGCGCGATCGTCAGCGTCACGGCCACGACGACCGCGATGAGGACCCAGATCAGCCCCACGCGCGCGCCACGGGCCGCCGCGGGCGCCGGCTGCGCGGGCTGTCCCTCGGGCAGGCGGGCGCGGCGGCGCACCCGTATCACGATCGCGATCAGGACGGCCGCGGTGAGCGCCGACCGTACGAGCTTCAGCACGTCGCGCACCCTATCCCGAATCCGATCACGGTACGGCACGGGCTTAAGGTCGGTCCCATGGAATTCCGACACCTCGGTCGTAGCGGTCTCAAGGTGAGTGAGATCAGTTACGGCAACTGGATCACCCACGGCTCCCAGGTCGAAGAGGACGCCGCCAACCAGTGCGTACGCGCGGCGCTCGACGAGGGCATCACCACCTTCGACACCGCGGACATCTACGCGGCCACGAAGGCCGAGGAGGTGCTCGGCAGGGCGCTCAAGGGCGAGCGCAGGGAGTCGCTGGAGATCTTCACCAAGGTCTACTGGCCCACCGGCCCCGGGCAGAACAACCGCGGCCTGTCACGCAAGCACATCACCCAGTCCATCCACGGCTCGCTGCGCCGCCTGCAGACCGACTACGTGGACCTGTACCAGGCGCACCGCTTCGACTTCGAGACTCCGCTCGAAGAGACGCTCAAGACCTTCGACGACCTGGTACGCCAGGGCAAGGTCCTGTACGTCGGCGTCAGCGAGTGGACGGCCGACCAGATCTCCAGGGCGCTGAAGATCGCCGACGAGATGGGCTTCGACCGGATCATCTCCAACCAGCCTCAGTACTCGATGTTGTGGCGGGTCATCGAGTCGGAGGTGGTGCCGCTGAGCGAGCGCGAGGGCGTCGGCCAGATCGTCTGGTCGCCGATCGCGCAGGGCGTGCTCACCGGCAAGTACCTGCCCGGGCAGCAGCCGCCCGAGGGCTCGCGGGCCACCGACCCGAGCGGCAGCGGCTTCATCGGCCGGTTCATGAACGACGATGTGCTCAGCCGGGTGCAGCAGCTCAAGCCCGTCGCCGCCGACCTCGGGCTGAGCATGGCGCAGCTGGCCGTCGCCTGGGTGCTGCAGAACCCGAACGTCTCCAGCGCCATCGTCGGGGCCAGCCGTCCCGAGCAGGTGCGCGACAACGTCAAGGCCGCGGGCGTCAAGCTCGACGCCGAGGTGCTGAAGCGGATCGACGACGTGCTCGGCCCCATCGTGGAGCGCGACCCGTCGCGTACGGTCAGCCCGCCGAAGCGCCCGTAACCGGGAAACCCGGGTTTCTCCGGAAACAAAAACCCCTTGAGCAACAATGGCGCTCAAGGGGTTTTTCCGTTAACGCGTATTCACTCCGGGCGCAATGACAATCCGGTGTATTCGACCCGGTCCTCGTCCAGCAGTGCCACCTGCTCAACACCGGAATCGACCAGCTCACGCCAGTTCTCGCCAAGCCAGGACTCCGCGTCGGCCTGGCTCGGAAAAACCTCTCGCGGCAATGGCCGATCCGTTACCTCACCACCATTTGCGTTTTCATAACGCCACCGCCATGTCATGCCATACGCTCCTTTTCCGCGGGTTCGCCGGCGCACCCTCTCGACGGCACTGGGAACCCTACTCCCGAGCTTGGAGGTCCATCGATGCTGCGCGCATGTCGTGTTGCGGCAGGAGTCGCCCTCGGGGCGGCCGCCTTAGTCTCCCTCCCCTTTCCCGCCCTGGCCACGCAGCCCGTTCAGCCCAACAACCCCGTGCCCGGCGGGACCGATCCCCACGCCACCCGCTTGTGGAGCGCCTGGCAGAGCGACGGCACGGCCTGGCTGGCCGCCCGTCCAGGCGACGGCCCGCCGGACGGCTCGGTCGTCGGCTGGCGCTTCGCCGTCTCGCCCGACGGCGCGGCCAGCGAGCCGCCCGCCGGTGAGATGCCCGTCTTCGAGACGGTCTGCGGCAAGGACGCGGCGGCCTCCGGGCACAAGCGCGTGGCCGTCGTGGTGGACTTCGGCGACGCGGACGCCGACGCCTTCCCCGGTGAGCAGCCGCCTCGGCAGGACGTGGTCAAGTGCGTGGCGGGCGCGGAGGGCGCGACCGCCGTCCAGCTCCTGGCCTCGGCCGCCCGGGTGCGGGTGAACGACCAGGGCGGCGTGGTGGCCGTCGACGACTATCCGGCGCGCGAGAAGGGCGGCGCCGAGCCGGCCGCTCCGGCCGCGGCCGAGAGCGCCGGGGAGTCCGGCGGCTCGCCGGTGGTGTGGATCGCCGGTGGGGCCGGCGTGCTCCTCCTGCTCGGCGGCGGCGCCGTCGTCGCCACCCGCCGCCGCGCCAAGTCCCCTGCCGCCGGCTGACCCCCCGCCCACCTGGGAGGCCGCGCACGGGCGAGGACGGGCGGGGCCGGTACGCTCGGCGGCCGTGAAGGTCCTTCTCAGCGGCACCGGGGGCGAGGCGGGCTGGCCCGTGCCCGGCTGCCGGTGCGCCTCCTGCCTCCCGTTGCCGGCCGGGCATCGCCGCCCGTTCGAGCCGATCGTCGATGACGTGGTCAGGTACCCGTTCACGGAGCCGCCGGCCGGGTACCGCGCGTACGGCGGCGGGCGGGCGCTGGTCGGCCCCGACGGCCGCGGCCTGCTGTGCCTGCCGGGCGGCGAGTCCGTACCCGCCGACGGCCCCGGCCGCTACGACGTGGTGCTGATGGACCTGCTCGACGGCCCGGAACGGCTCGGGGAGCTGCGGCGGGCCGGGGTCGTGGACGCCGCGACGCTGGTGGCCGGGGTGTGGGCCGATCACCGGGTCAGGTCGGAGGAGGAGCTGGCGCGGCGGCTGCGGCTGTGGGGCGCGGTGCACGTACGGGACGGAGCGGTGCTGGACACCCGCGACCCGGCGGCCACCGGGCCGCGTCCACCGCTGCGTCCACCAATGCGGGCGCCGATGCGGGCGTTGCTGCTGGGCGGGTCGCGTTCGGGGAAGTCGGCGGAGGCCGAGCTGCGGCTGGCCGCCGAACCCTACGTCACCTACGTGGCGACGGGGCCGAGCGGCGCGGGCGACGGCGAGTGGGCCGCCCGGGTGCGCGCCCATCGCGAGCGGCGGCCCGCGCACTGGGCCACGGCCGAGACCACCGACCTGGCCGGCGCGATCAGGCGGGCCACCACGCCGCTGCTCGTCGACGGCCTGGGCACCTGGCTGGCCGCGGTGTTCGACGAGCACGCCGCCTGGGAGGGCGACCGCGCGCCGGTGACGCGGCGCTGCGACGACCTGGTGTCCGCCTGGCGTGAGACCGCGCAGCCCATCGTGGCGGTCTCCGACGAGGTGGGCATGGGTGTGGTGCCCGCGACGTCCAGCGGCCGGGCCTTCAGGGACGCGCTGGGCCGGCTCAACGAGCGCCTGGCCGCCGAGTCGGAGTACGTCGCCCTGGTGGTCGCCGGCCGCCCGCTCGAACTCTGACCGCCGGCCCGCGCCGATGCGATCCCGGAACGGCCGGCGTCCGGCCCGGTGGGTCAGTGGCGCAGGGCGCGGGCGTACCAGCGGCCGTCGAGGCGGTCGACGTGCAGCGGCCGGCCGAAGCAGTCGGAGAGGTTCGCCGGCGTGAGCACCTCGGTGATCGGCCCCGCCGCCAGCACCCGGGCGTCGCGCAGCAGCAGCGCGTGCGTCGTGGTGGCGGGCACCTCCTCCAGGTGGTGTGTCACGGTCACGGTGGTGAGCACGGGACGCGTGGCCGCGAGGTCCTCCACGGCGGTGATGAGGTCTTCGCGCGCGGGCAGGTCGAGCCCCGCGAACGGCTCGTCGAGCAGCAGCACGGCGGGGTCGGCCATGAGCGCCCTGGCCACCCTGATGCGCGCCCGCTCCCCCTGCGAGCAGACGCGGAACGGCCGGTCGGCCAGGTCCTTGCAGCCGAGGTCGGCCAGCAGCCGGTGGGCGCGCTCGCGCTCGGCGTCGCCGTACTTGTCCCAGAGCGGGGCGCTGCTGCCGGTGTGCCCGGTCAGGACGACGGTGTGCGCCGTCGCGCCCTCCTCCTCCATCAGCTCCTCGTCGACGAGCCGCTGGCTGGAGGCGACCAGGCCGAGATGGCGGCGCAGCTCGCGCAGATCGACCCGGCCGAGCCGGTGCCCGAGCACGGTGACCGTGCCCTCGCTCGGATGCCGTACGGCCGCGGCCAGGGAGAGCAGGGTCGTCTTGCCCGCGCCGTTCGGGCCGAGAATCACCCAGTGATCGCCGTACTCCACCCGCCAGTCGACGTCGTCGAGCAGCGACTTGCCGACGACTCGGACACCTACGCCTTCGAGTTGAACCACGTGCATTCCAGCCACACTAGTGGCCCTACGATCGTCCGTTATGCGGCTTGAGCTACACGGGCTGCGCTTCGCCGCCGGCACGCTCAGCGTCTTTCCCGTCCGGGTGGAGCGGGTCGATCGCGAGGTGGCGGGGCGGGCGATGGCGCTGGCGCCCGCCGTGGGGCTGGTGCTGGGGGCCGTGGCCGGGCTGCCGTCGCTCCTGTGGGAGCTGCTGCCGGGGCCGCAACCGGGGCCGCAGCCGCTGTTGCTCGCCGCGCTGAGCGTGGGGCTGCTCGCGGTGCTCACGCGCGGGCTGCATCTGGACGGGCTCGCCGACCTGGCCGACGGGCTGGGCAGCGGCAAGCCGGCCGACCAGGCGCTCGACATCATGAAAAAGTCGGACATCGGGCCGTTCGGCGTGGTGACGCTGGTCTTCGTGCTGCTCATCCAGGTGACGGCGGTGTCGGCGGCCGGGTTCGCCGCCCTGGTGACCGCGTGCGTGGCGGGCCGGCTGGCGCTCACCTGGGCCTGCCTGGCCGGGGTGCCCGCGGCCCGTCCTGGCGGGCTGGGCGCGATGGTCGCGGGCACGGTGCGCCCGGCCGCCGCCTGGGCCGCGACCCTGGCCGCCCTGCTCGCCACCGCCCTGCTCGGGCTGCTCGCCACCGCCGCACTCGGGCTGCCGCCCGCCGGTCCCGGCCCTGGCGGCGGGGCGCCGCCGTACACGGTGCCGCCGCTGGGGCTGCCGCTGGGGCTGCTCGCCGGGCTCGGGGCAGCGTGGCTGCTGCGCCGGCACGCCGTCCGCAGGCTCGGCGGCGTCACGGGCGACGTGCTCGGCGCCCTCGTGGAGACCGCCGCGACGGCCTGCCTGGTGGTCTGCGCGCTCCTGTGACCAGCGTCCGCCGCCCGAACGTCACGCGGCGGGTTCGGGTTCCGTCAGCCGTACCGGGAGGAACTTGAGCAGGACGACGGCGACCAGCGCGAGCACGGCCAGCCCGACCAGCCCGGTGGGCCCGGCGATCACCTCGTCGGGCGGCGCGGCCGCGTCGCCGAGCAGCAGCACCGGGCCAGCGACCGCGTTCAGCGAGCCGTGCCCGATCACCGCCGGCCAGACGCTGCCCGAGCGCAGCCGCAGCCAGCCGAACACGATCCCGGCCAGCACGCAGAACGCGATGAAGTACACCGCGGCCCACGAGCCCAGGCGCGGATAGTTGTAGCCGAGCAGGGTGAGCGGCGCGTGCCACACGCCCCAGATCGCCCCCGACAGCACCAGCCCGCCGAGCACGCCGCGCGCCGAGACGAGCCTGGGCAGCAGCCAGCCGCGCCAGCCCCACTCCTCGCCGAGCGCGAAGACCAGGTTGAGCACCGGCCCGGTCACCACGGCCGCGGCGATCTGGACGGCGGCGACCGCGCCGAGCCCGCCGGGCACGGGCACGCCCTGCGCGCGCAGCGCGGCGTCGAGCAGGCTGAGACCGTCGAGGTCCAGCTTCACCAGGCCGAGCGCCGCGCTCAGCGCCATCGCGCCGATCACGAACAGCGGGGTGCCGAGCCAGGCCGCCAGTATCAGCAGCCAGGTGCGGCCCTTGCGCTCGCCGAACGTGAGCCCGGTGCGCGCCGCCCACTCGCGGAACGGCGCCCGGGGCCTGGACAGCAGCCAGACGGCCAGCACGCCGGCCGACGGCGTGAACATCATCAGCGTCGCGCACACCCGGGTCAGCGGGGAGCTCAGCCCGCCGCCGAGCCAGACGGGCAGCGTCACCGCCCACGAGAGGGCGAACGCGGCGACGAGGAAGACGGCCAGCGGGGATCTCATGACGCGATGCGCTCCTCGACCAGCGCGTTGACGAGGGCCGCGCCGCGCTCGGCGTCGTCGGCGCTGACGGCCAGCAGCCGGCCGGAGCGGTAGCGGACGACCAGGCAGTCGCCGCCGCGCACCATGATCGTGCTGTTGCCGGGCAGCCCGCGGAAGCCCCAGCCGCCGACCTCGCCCGGCTGCCGGTCCTCGGCCCACGCCGACTCGATCTGCGACAGCGGGATGTGCCTGCCGGGGCGGCCGAACGGGCCGAAGCCGATGGCCAGGCCGTTCTCCGAGACCCGTACGGACACCGAGCCGGTGACCAGCCCGGCGGCCAGCACGATGATCAGCACGGGCAGGATCCCGGGCAGGAACGCGCCACCGGGCAGCATCCCGGCGACCCAGAGCGCGCCCGTCACGGCGATGCCCGCGGCGGCGACGCCGGCCGCGATCATCGGCCACAGGACGCTCACCCGGCTCACCCACACGGTGCGCTGACCGGGGCGCAGGCTCATGGCGGGCACCGCCTGGTGCGCCGGCTTCGCATCGGCCGTGCCACGCCCGGCGTACCCGGCCAGCGCGCCCGCGGCCAAAGCCGCGGCGATGACCGCGAGCACCTGCCAGCCCGCCAGCTCGGCGGCGGCCCAGCCGGGCGCGTCGAGGTTGGCCAGCACGGTGGTGATGCTCATGCCCAGCACGAGCGCGCCGCCGAAGAACAGCGACGCCCACCAGAAGATCCGGTTCGCCTGCTTGCCCAGCGTGCCCGGCAGCCACAGGGCGATGCCGAGCAGCACCAGCCAGATCGCGCTCCACAGCGCCAGCACGGCGATCAGCGCGGCGCCCTGCGACATGCTGCCGTCGGGCGCGCCGCCCGCGCCCCAGTGCGTGGCGATCGGGTCGGGCAGGCGGTCGCTCAGGCTCAGCGGCAGCAGGACCAGCACGGCGGTGACGGCCAGCCCCCACACGGTGGCGGTCAGGCGGGAGATCACGTCAATTCCTCCAAAATCGTCTTGAGGTCTTCGCGGCCGTAGCCGAGCCGCTTGGCCTCGTCGAGCAGTTCGCGGGTGCGCTGGACGAGCAGCGCCCGGCCGTCGGCGCGGCCGGCGACGCTGACGCCGCGCCCGCGCCTGAACTCCAGTAACCCCTCGTCGCGCAGGTCGCGCAGCGCGCGCAGCACGGTGTTGGCATTGATGCCGAGCGCGTCGGCCAGGTCTCGTGCGGGCGGCAGACGGTCGCCCGGCGCGTACGAGCCCTCGCCGATCGCACGGCGAATCGCGCCCGCCACCTGCTCGTGCAGGGGCCGCGCGTCGTTGAGATCGAGCGTCAGCAACATGATGCTAATGACACTAGCACCATTCAAATGATCGTGCGTGACAGGGATTGGTGGGATGAACCCCTGTTTGTGAGTACGCAGAAACCCTGGATAGCATCGGTTTACGTGACCACTGTGCGGCTGAACTCAGCAGATCCAGTCTCTATAGACACCGACGCACTCATCGTCGGGTTCCGGTCCGGCCAGGAGGGCCCGCGCCCCACGAACGGCGCCGAGGCACTCGACGCGGCTTTCGGCGGCAAGCTGGCCGCCTCCCTCGACGCCGTCGGCTTCTCCGGCAAGCCCGGCGAGCTCGCCAAGCTCCCCACCTTCGGCGCCATCGCGGCCCCGCTGCTGGTGGCCGTGGGCCTGGGCGAGAACCCCGACACGGAGGGTCTGCGCCGCGCCGCGGGCGCCGCCGTGCGCTCGCTGGCCGGTACCGCGCGCGCCGCGCTGGCGCTGCCCGCGGGCACGCCCGAGGAGACCGAGGCCGTCGCGCTCGGCGGCCTGCTCGGCGCCTACGGCTTCGCCCGCTACCGGACCTCCGGCGAGCAGAAGCCGCCGGTCGGCGAGCTGACCGTGATCGCCGGTGACTCCGCCGAGCAGGGCGTCGCCGAGCGCGCCGCCGTGCTGGCCGAGTCCGTCACCCTGGTGCGCGACCTGGTCAACACGCCGCCGTCCGACCTGTGGCCGGCCAAGTTCGCCGAGATCGCCGAGCAGACCGGCGCCAAGGCCGGGCTGAGCGTCGAGGTGCTCGACGAGAAGCAGCTCAAGGACGGCGGCTACGGCGGCCTCATCGGCGTCGGCCAGGGCTCGTCCAACCCGCCGCGGCTGGTCAGGCTGTCCTACAGCCACCCGGAGGCCACCAAGACGCTGGCGTTCGTGGGCAAGGGCATCACGTTCGACTCCGGCGGCCTGTCGCTCAAGCCGTCGGCGTCCATGGACTGGATGAAGTCCGACATGGGCGGCGCGGGCGCGGTCTTCGGCGCGCTGGTCGGCATCGCCAGGCTGGGCCTGCCCGTCAACGCCATCGGCTACCTCTGCCTGGCCGAGAACCTGCCGAGCGGCACCGCGCAGCGCCCGTCCGACGTGATCCACAGCTACAGCGGCAAGACGGTCGAGGTGCTCGACACCGACGCCGAGGGCCGCCTGGTGCTCATGGACGGCATCGCCCGCGCCGCCGAGGACGGCCCGGACGTGATCGTCGACGTGGCCACGCTCACCGGCGCGCAGATCGTCGCGCTCGGCTGGCGCACCTCCGGCGTGATGTCCAACGACGACGCGCTCAGGGAGCTCGTCGTCGAGACGGCGGGCGCCGCGGGCGAGGGCGCCTGGGGCATGCCGCTGCCCGAGGAGCTGCGCAAGGGCCTCGACTCCGCGGTCGCCGACATCGCCAACCTCCAGCCCGAGCGCTGGGGCAGCATGCTGGCCGCGGGCATCTTCCTGAAGGAGTTCGTGCCCGACGGCGTGCGCTGGGCGCACATCGACATGGCCGGGCCCGCCTTCAACAAGGGCGAGGCCTACGGCTACACGCCCAAGGGCGGCACCGGCGCCATCACGCGCACCCTCATCGGACTCGCCGAGCGGCACGCGAGCATCTGAAACAAATGAAAAGATGACGGCACACGTGCACTCACGTGCACCCCGAAAAGGAGAGCCTTCCTGTGGCCTATGACATCGTCGTCCTAGGTGGTGGCAGCGGCGGCTACGCCTGCGCGCTCCGGGCGGCTGAGCTGGGCAAGTCGGTGGTCCTGATCGAGAAGGACAAGATCGGCGGCACCTGCCTGCACCGGGGATGCATCCCCACCAAGGCCCTGCTGCACTCGGCCGAGGTCGCCGACGAGACCCGAGAGAGCGAGTCGTTCGGCGTCAAGGCGCGCTTCGACGGCATCGACGTCCAGGGCGTGCACGCGTTCAAGGACAAGATCGTCAACCGGGCCTGGAAGGGCGTCCAGGGCCTGCTCAAGGGCGCCGGCGTGACCGTCGTCGAGGGCGCGGGCACGCTGGTCGGCCCGAACCGGGTCCAGGTCGGTTCCGAGGTCTACGAGGGCCGCGACATCGTCCTGGCCACGGGTTCGGCGCCGAAGACGCTGCCCGGCCTGGAGATCGACGGCGAGCGCGTCATCACCAGCGAGCACACGCTCAAGATGGACCGCGTGCCCAGCTCGGTGATCGTGCTGGGCGGCGGCGTCATCGGCGTCGAGCTGGCCAGCGTCTACCGCTCCTTCGGCGCCGAGGTCACCATCGTCGAGGCGCTGCCCCACCTGCTGCCCACCGAGGAGGAGTCCAGCTCCAAGCTGCTGGAGCGGGCCTTCCGCCGCCGCGGCATCAAGTACGAGCTGGGCGTCTTCTTCGACAGCGCCAAGACCACGGAGACCGGCGTGGTCGTCACCCTGGCCAACGGCAAGACCCTCGACGCCGAGCTGCTGCTCGTCGCGGTCGGCCGCGGCGCGGTCAGCGCCGGCATGGGCTTCGAGGAGCAGGGCATCGCCGTCGAGCGGGGCGCGGTCGTGGTCGACGAGCACTGCCAGACCTCCGTGCCGCACGTCTACGCCATCGGCGACCTCATCCCGACCCTCCAGCTCGCCCACGCCGGGTTCGCCGAGGGCATCATGGTGGCCGAGCACATCGCCGGTCTCAACCCGCCGCCGATCGACTACGCGGGCGTGCCGCGCATCACCTACTCCGACCCCGAGGTCGCCTCCGTCGGCATCACCTCGGCGCAGGCCGCCGAGCGCGGCATCGAGATCGTCGAGCAGGTCTACGACCTGGCGGGCAACCCGAAGAGCCAGATTCTCGGCACCGCGGGCGCCGTCAAGGTCATCGCCCAGAAGGACGGGCCCGTCGTCGGCGTCCACATGGTGGGCCGGCGCATCGGCGAGCTCGTCACAGAAGGCCAGCTGATCTACAACTGGGAGGCGCTGCCCGCAGAGGTCGCCCAGCTCATCCACGCGCACCCGACCCAGTCCGAGGCAGTCGGTGAGGCGATGCTGGCCCTGGCCGGCAAGCCGTTGCACGTACACAACTAGTCCAGCCCTCGAGATCAGAACGCGAGAGAAGAATAACGATGCCGGTCTCCGTACAGATGCCCCAGCTCGGCGAGAGCGTGACCGAGGGCACGGTAACCCGTTGGCTGAAGAAGGAGGGCGAGCGCGTCGAGGCCGACGAGCCGCTCCTCGAGGTCTCGACCGACAAGGTCGACACCGAGATCCCGTCGCCGTCCGCGGGTGTCCTCACCAAGATCGTCGTGGCTGAGGACGAAACGGTCGAGGTCGGCGCCGAACTCGCCATCATCGACGAGAGCGGCCAGGCCGGCGCGCCCGCGCCCGCCGCCGAGGCCGCACCGGCCCCCGCCGCGCAGCCCGAGCCCGAGCCTGAGCCCGCTCCGGCGCCCGCCGCCCCGGCCTCCTCGATCCCGCAGCCCGCGCCGGCCGCTCCGCCGGCCCCGCAGGCCGCGCCCGCCCAGGCCCCGGCG
>NZ_JABCPZ010000228.1 GCF_013283785.1 Nonomuraea antri | reverse complement strand
GGGCGGGAGAGGGAACGGCGATGCCTCCAGCGCGTCAAACACGAGCGCGGTCAGGACGCGCAATCTCCGCAACCGGGAGCGGGCCACAGAGGCCGCCCAACGGCATGTCCGAGTCGGGCGACGGTCGCCACGTCCGGCCAGGAGCGGCCAGCCAGCAGGTCGGCGATGGCTTGGCGGTTGACACCGGAGGCGGTGGCCAGCGCGCGCAGGCTTATCCGCTGGGCGTCGATGGCGGCGGACAGGCGGCGGGCGACGTGCTGGACAGCATCAGCCGCGACGTGTCCGGACAGGTCCGCCTCGGGCCATGCCTGCGGGTTATCGGCCAGGTCCCGCGGGGCCCGGGTGCGCGCTCGTCCTCCGACCATCACAAAGTTCTCCTATCGGTGCATGTCGTCCAACAGCACGACGGCTGCTTGTCCAGCCGGTATGGATGGTGTATGACGCTCGATCCGGAAATGTCGGCGAAGATCACCGGATATCGGCCGCGGCAGGCGCCGCCGGAATGGGAGCTGGTGGCCGATCAGGTGCGGATGCTGGTGGCGGCCAGCGCGGCCATGAGCAGCTACAGCGTCGGACAGCTGCTGCACGCCACCGCCCGGTTCGCGATCTGGTGCCACCGCCAAGGACTCCCGCACGAGCCGGAGCTCTGGTTGCGGCACGAGACCATCGACGCCTTCGTCCTGACCGGCTGCACCGACCTCAAGCCCAGCGCGGCACAGACCTACCGATCCTGGCTGCGTCACATGCGCGACGTCCTGGCCTGGGCCGAACGCGGCGAACACATCCCGCCGCCGATGAAGGCCCCGGTCACCCGCTCGGCCCCCTATTCCCCGACGCAACTGAGTCTGCTGCGCGAATGGGCCGAGAGCCTGACCGGACAAGCCCGCGCCGACGCGCTCGCTTTGATGGCTCTGGCCGGCGGGTGCGGTCTGGCGCCCCGCAACCTGGCGGCAGTCCGTGGAGAGCATGTCCGCGTCCTTGACGCTGGCGCCGTGGTGGTCACCACTCCCGAGCAGGGCCGGGTGATCGTCGCCAGGAGGGCTTGGGAGCAGCGGCTGGCCGAGGCCGCCCAGGCGGCCGGCGGTCGGTATTTGTTCCGGCCGCGTCGCACCACCGCCCAGGCCAAAAACCTCATCAACTCCTGGTGCGCCGATCACCGACCGACCGGGAGCCTGCCCGCGTTGTCGGCATGGAGGCTGCGCGCCAGCTGGATCGTCGAGCTGCTGTCCGACCGCAGCGATGTCAGAGCGGTGGCGTTGGCAGCTGGCCTCAGCCCCGCCGCGCTGGCCCGCTACCAGCATTACGTGCCTCCCCTGGCGGACAAGGACATGATCGCGCTGCTGCGCGGCCGCCCGTGACCAAGGCGCGGCCGGCCTTCCGGCAGCGCACCACGCGGGCGGCGGCCTGCCGCCCGCGCCCGCTCACCGACACCCCGTTGCAGGTGCCGGACGCGATCATCGGCCAGCTGACCGCGCATCTGCTGGACCGCAGCGGCGTCGTCGATCTGATCGAGGCCGAGATCGGCTCCCGTCCCGGCCCGCACGGCGTTCCGGTGCGCACCGTGCTGCTGGCAGTCCTGCTGGACGCCTACTACAACGGCAAAACCGTCTTGGCCGAGGCCTGGCGGCTGGTCACCTTCAGCCTCGCCCCTGCCCTGCAGGAGCGCCTGGGCCTGACCCCGATCACCGCCGGTGACCCGCACCAGGAGCTGGCCTCGTCCCGGCGTTTCTACCGCGGCTTCGACCGGATCACCACCGCGCTGGACCCCGACCGCACCGACCGGCGCGCCCGCCTGCCCCAGCACCGGGCCGACCGGCACGCCGCTGCCTGGGACGACGACGATCCCGAGCATCAGCGCAAGCGCGAGCTGCTGCAGACCATCGTCACCCGCCTGGTGCTCACCCCCGTCCGGCACCGCAAGGGCCGCCACGCCATGAAGGACTACGAAGGCGACGTCGGCATCGACGCCACCGTCCTGCCCACCTGAGCTAACCCGCCCCGCCCCGGCAAAGGCTTGGCCTCGACCGAGATCACTGCAGGCTGGCACTACTCCGGCGGAGACGGCCCGCCCACCTTCGGCTACAGCGCCACCCTGGCCACCGCCGCCCGCACCCGCACCACTCGCGGCCACTTCCCGCAACTCGCGCTCGGCTTGGTCATCGATACCCCGCACAAGCGCATCGGCGTGAACGCGATCGCCACTTTGCAGGGCTTCCTCCCTCTCGGCCTGCCCACCGGCATCCTCTCCGTTGACCGCGCCTACACCGACCAGGCCGCCGATCATTTCGCCCGGCCCGCCCGCGCCTTGGGTTACCAACTCGTCCTGGACTACAAGCAGGATCAGCGCGGCGTCCAAGGCAGCGTCCACGGCGCCCTGCTCATCGACGGCAACCTGGCCTGTTCCCTCATGCCCGAACGGCTGGCCCAGGCCACCACCGACCTGGACGACCAGACCATCCGCACGCCACCCGAGCAGCTCACCCAGCTGATCGCCGCCCGCGAGCCCTACTGGCTCAAGCTCAAGCAAGGCGCCGACGCCCACGGGCGGATCCGGCTGCAATGCCCGGCCGCCGGCACCTCCCCCTCTGTGACCTGCCCCCGCTTCAACCGTCTCCACCGCGCCCCGGCTGCGCCACCTACCGCGGTGGACCTGACCAACAGCCGCCAGCGCGCCGCCCACAGTTCTGCCAAGCCGACCGTCATCCTGCCCGCCGACGAACCCCTCCCGCCCCCCAGAGGCAAGGGCGACCCAGCACACATCTGCGCGCAGACCACCATCACCCTGCACCCCGGTGACCTCGGCGCCAAGGACAAGTTCCGCCAGGACCCGCACTACCTGACCCCGGCTTGGCAGGACACCTACAAGCCCATCCGGGCCAACACCGTTATCTTCAGCCATCCGAAGGGCGTCCTTCATGTCGTTAACTCTCCTGCTTGAGCCTGCGGGCTGTGTCGTGGACGTGGTTATCTCCTCTCTTGTCCATCACATACAGCAAGCAGAGGAGCACGAATGGTGCACGTCCGACGAGTCACCACGAACCTCTCGCCGGTGGACTCCTGGACGGTCCTCGGAGACGACGACGTCCCGGTCGAACCCATCGAGCGGTTCCTGGCCTTCCTCAGCAACATCGATAAGTCCCCCAACACCGTCAAGGCCTACGCCCACGACCTGAAGGACTACTGGGACTTCCTCCTCCAGCGCGGGCTGGATTGGCGCGAGGCCCGGCTGGAAGACATCGGAGAGTTCATCACCTGGCTGCGCCTACCACCCAGCGGACGCGACGGCCAGGTCACAGTGCTACCCACGGTCGAACCGCACGTCTCGACCGCCACCATCAACCGGAAACTCGCGGCCGTGTCGGCCTTCTACCAGCACCACGCCCGCCACGGTGAGGACGTCGAGGAATTGCTCACGACCTGGCACACCGGCAGCCGCGGCGGCTGGAAGCCGTTCTTGCACCACATCAGCAAGAACCAGCCGCACGCCGGGCGCGCGATCACCTTGAAGTCGGCCAAGAAACTGCCCCGCGTCCTGACCACCGACGAAGTGCAGGCGATCCTCGACGCCTGCACCCGACTGCGGGACCGGTTCCTGTTCGCCGTCCTCTACGAGAGCGCGATCCGCATCGGGGAAGCCCTGGGCCTGCGGCACGAGGACATCGCCGCCGCCAAGCAGGAGATCACCATCCTCCCGCGGCACAACGTCAACCGGGCGCGGACCAAGTCCCAGCGGCAACGGCACATCCCCGTCAGCGCCTCGTTGATCCACCTCTACGGCGATTACATGCACGTCGAGTACGGCGACTTGGACTCCGACTACGTCTTCGTCAACCTGTTCGCCGAGCCCTTCGGCCACGCCATGACCTACTCGGCTGTCTATGACCTGGTCACCCGCATCCGGCGACACACCGGCCTGGACTTCGACCCCCACTGGTGCCGGCACACGGCAGCGACCCGGATGCTCCGCGACGGAGTACCGCTGGAAAGCGTGTCCATGTTGCTGGGACACAGCTCGATCGCGACGACCGTTTCCGTCTATGGGCACCTCACCGCCGCCGACGCGCGCAAGGCCCTGGAAGCCGCCGGCTGGTTCACCGGAAACGAGGTGACCTGGTGACCAGCATCACCCCAGGCCCGAGAAACCCCGCCCGATCGAAGCCGATCCCCGCAGGACTTCGCGAGAAGCTCCTGGGCGCCATCCGACCCGAGTTTCGTGGCGATGAAGTGGCCTTCGCCGTCGACGATCCGGTCTTCGGCACGACGCCGTGCGCGGTTCCCGGCTGCTCGCGCGCCACCCGCACCCAAGGGCTGTGTGGTGCCCATTACCAGCGCTGGCAGTACTTCGGGCGCCCCGACATGAGCGAGTTCGTCGCCACGGCACGGCTCATCGGCCAACGGCCGCGAATGCCCGCGGGATGCATCGTCGACAGCTGCAACTTCGCCGCCAGCACGCGCAGGCTCTGCCACTCCCACCACTACGTCTGGCAGCAGCTCGGCAGCCCCGAACTCCCCGCCGGCCTGGCCTTGCTGAAGCCTCTGGCACTCGACAAGCGCCCAACAGACTGCCTGGTCACCGGGTGCCCACGGTGGGCTCAACCGCACAGCGACCTGTGTCGTCCCCACCAGGCGCGCTGGCGCGAGCACGACCGCCCGCCCGTCGAGGAGTTCGCGCTCACCGCCAACGATCCTCGGCCACTGCCGCCAGGCGAGCGCATCATCGTGACTGCTCTGCCAGCGCACCTGCGCCAGGAAATGCAGTACACCCTGCAGTGCCGGCGCGACGAAGCCGCAGGCAAGACCGCACCCGCCACCGTCAACGCCGCTGTCCTGCTTCTCGCCACGGTCGGCGTGACCTCCATGCTGGAACGAACGGAAGAACAGTGGCGTGAGCTCGCTCCCAACCGCACGACATCCCGCCGCGACGTCATCCAGTTGATCATCTACGGTCGGCGGAAACTCGAGACCTTACTCGGCGGTGTCGGCTGGGAGAGTGAATACCCGCGTGATGTCTGGCGGCTGCACAACCTCGGGCTGAGCACCACCAACGCCGTCCTCCGCTTCGACGGCATCCCACAACCATGGCTCCGTGAACTGGCCAAACGCTGGTTGCGGTGGCGGTTGTCCACCGGCTCCAGCAAATCCACCTGCCTCCTGAGCACCCGCAGCCTCACCCACTTCGCGGCCTTTCTCGCCACGCACACCCCCGAAGTCGAGCGCCTGGCAGACGTCGGCCGCGTCGTCCTGGAGCGCTACCTCGCCCACCTGCGGCTCATGACCGCCAGCGCCCAGTACCAGGCCAGCTTCATCTGCGCGCTCAACACCTTCTTCACCACGATCCGCCGGCACCGCTGGGACACCTCACTGCCGACGGAGACCCTGTTCTTCACCAGCGACTACCCCAAGCGGCCCGCGATGCTGCCCCGCGCCCTGGCCGAGCACATCATGGCCCAGGTCGAAGCCCCCGCGAACCTCAACCGCTGGGAACACCCCGCCCACCAGCTCACCACCCTGATCTTGATGCGCTGCGGGTTGCGCATCACCGACGCGCTCAAGCTCGCCTTCGACTGCGTCGTCCGAGACAGCGAGAACGCGCCCTACCTGCGCTACTTCAACCACAAGATGAAGCGCGAAGCGCTGGTCCCCATCGACGAGGAACTCGAGCAGCTCATCAACCGGCAGCAGCAGCGAGTACGGCAACGCTGGCCCGGCGGCGTCCCGGTGCTGTTTCCCCGGCAGATGAACAATGCCGACGGCACGCGCCCCACCGGCAGCGACACCTACCGGGCCGCGCTTTATCGCTGGCTGGCCTGCTGCGATGTCCGCGACGAACGCGGCCAGCCGTTCCACCTCACCCCGCATCGCTGGCGCCACACACTGGCCACCCGGCTGATCAACCGGGATGTCCCACAGGAAGTCGTCCGCCGCATCCTCGACCACGACTCGCCCCAGATGACCGCCCACTACGCCCGCCTCCACGACAGCACCATCCGCGCACACTGGGAAAAGGCCCGGAAGGTCAACATCAGCGGCGACACGGTGACCCTCGACCCCGACGGGCCACTCGCCGAAGCCACCTGGGCCAAGCACCGGCTCTCGCGCGCGACTCAAGCCCTGCCCAACGGCTACTGCGGCCTGCCCATCCAGCAGTCCTGCCCGCACGCCAACAGCTGTCTGACCTGCCCTATGTTTCTGACGACCGCTGAATTCCTGCCTCAACACCGCCACCAGCGCAACGAGCTGCTGCAGATCATCTCCGCAGCTGAGGCCCGCGGCCAGCAGCGGCTGGCCGAAATGAACCGGACGGTGGTCACCAATCTCGACACGATCATCGCCTTGCTGACCAAGGATTCTCCGGACGAAGGCCACTCCCATGCCAGCTGACAATGCTCCGCACCTGATCGCGGCCGCTCGCCGGCGGCATGAACTGACTCGATCGAAGGCCGTCCAAGCCCTGCGCGAGTTGGAGCGTGAGGGCACGGCCGTGACCTTCGAGTCAGTCGCCAAGGCAGCCGGAGTCTCCCGCTCCTGGCTCTACAGCCAGCCCGACCTCCGAGCCGATATCCAACGCCTCCGCGAACGAACCCGATCCACCGGCCGTCCGACCGTTCCGCCCGTCCAACAGGCCACGGATGCGTCCCTGCGACAACGACTCGAAGAAGCCACCGCTCGAATCCGCGAACTCAGGCAGGAAAACGAACGCCTGCGCCGCGAGCTCGCCGCAGCGCTCGGCGAGCAGAGAGCCCAACGCCGGACCGACCCACAACGTCGCGGTTCGGCAACGATCGGCCCTTGCTGATCGCACTGCGCAACGTCCATCCGGCCTCGTCGACAACACCGTCCACGACGCAGCACTGCAGGTCAACATCGCCGAAAGATGATCAACTGAAGATAATGACCGAAGGCATCAACGGCCGCCTCAAGGGCCACCACATCGACCCCGGCGACCCCAAGAACCGCCTCGCCCACGGCCGCGTCGCCCAGACCCTGCTCGCCGCACTCATGGTCGCCGTCACCAACGAGCTCATCCTGCTCGCCTGGCGGCAAGCCCACGACCACCGCGAGCCTCCGCCCGAAGACACCTACGCAGTCGATGCACAAGGTCCGGATCCGGAACCGCCGGCAGCATCCGGAAGACCGCCACCGGACGCCTGATCCGCTGGGTTGACAACCGGACAGCACTACCCCGACCGACCGGTCCCGCACGCCCGGCCGCCAGCCCTCCACGCGCTCCCAGCGGCTCAACACCACCAGCGCCCCTCGCCACGAACGCCACACGAGCCAGAACCGGCCCGCCCAACGGTCCCAAAACCTCGGAAAACGCGAAATCCCGTCCGATCGAGATGATCGGACGGGATCCCGTCAACTAACTACCAGCCGTTTCAAGAACGGCCCCTGCAGACGATGAGGGGGATCAGGTCCGGATCTCGACCGTGAATCTCCCGCTCGGATATCGGCGCGCCGGTCGAACTCGAGTGAGAGGCGGCGAGGCAGCCGGATGGCCAACTCCCACGGGAGAAGGGTCAACGAGCCGAGTAGCCAGAAACGCTGGTCGGGATCGGCCTCGGCGATCACGAAGAACTAGTCGGGAAATTCGACCCCGTAGCATTGCCGCAGGACCTCGAAGGCCTGGCGCCGCTCTCGTAGAGCGCCTGTGCCAACCGGACCATCGAGGCGTAGTCGTCGTCGTGCGACGCCTCCACGCGCAGGCGTTCGAACCGATCCGCCATGTTCATTCCAATGCGCTCAGGTTCGCCGAGTGCTCCATGGATGTCCTGGCAAGCAGGTCTAGGACATGCGACGGTTCGATGTCCATCGAACTTCCGATACACCAGGCGCAAGCGATCAGGCGGACCTCGCTCTGGGACGGTTCGCCACGATCTTCAGCGTGAGGCAGGCCGGCACCTCCGAGGTGGCGTCGCGGTCGGGCTGCCCGGCCGGCGTGACCAGGGGACCTTCCTGCCTCGCGCCCGATTCCCCGTGGACCTGGAGGGGCTCGACCTTGAGGGCCGTATCACCGAGCAACAGCTGCTTCTGATCGCAACACGCGGCAACCTCCGGCAGACAAGGCCTCTAACTCACTTCGAGCGCGACTCAAGATCATTTCGGATGAGCATCGACCACAACTGCAGAAGTCGCCACCGACACAGAGCGCCCTGCAGGAATGCGGAATCCGATATCACTACAATTTTGACATGGCATGCCGATCTAAGGCTATCATCGTCATATGGCGATTGATGTGCGGCTGGCTCCTGCATGCACACCGTTATCTTCCCGGCACCTGCCCTGTTCCGATCCCTGGCCGACGAGACCCGACTGCGCATCGTGCAGCGGTTCCCCTGTGGCGAGGCCCGCGTGGTCGACTGGGCCACCCCGCTCGGCCTGGCCCAGTCCCCTGCATCTGGCCTGCCCGCGCGAGTTCGGCCCGGTCGACTGCCGCGCCGGAGGCCGCCCGTCTTCCTACTCACTGGCCAGACCCGCGCGCATGGACCTACTCGCGTCCGCCGAGCAACTGCTGACCGCCACCGGCGGCCGCGCAGTGACGCTCCGCCGCATCGTGACCGCACTGTATCTCTCAACCCCGACACGACGGACGATCAGGCGGAACGCTCCACCGCCAGCCTGATCATCATGCCGTTCCTGTCCCACGCCCAGCGCAGTGCTGGCCGCGAACTCGGTTTGGCCGCCGCGGTGGCCGACCCCGAACAACCCTCTTGTACGTCTTCTTGTCCGGCGTAGTGCCGGCCGGGCTGCCGTTAAACAGCCTGCTCAGCGACCCGATCGCCACCTTGGTCGCGGTCGAGGAAGGCTGCGGCGCGGGGACGACTGCTGCGCCGTCCCGACCGTGAACATCACCGGCAGCCCGAAAGAGCCGCGCGCCGCGCGCGCCCGGCTGCTCCTGCCGCACCTCATCTGGAGACCGACATGGCACTCACCGCATTGATCATCTACCTCGCGTGGGCGCTGCTGGCCTTCGGGCTGCGCAGTTGGACGCAATGGCGTCGCACCGGAGACGCGGGCTTCCGCGGCGCCGGCCTGGCCCGCGGCAGCCTGCAATGGTGGGCGCGGATCCTGTTCGCCGCCGCCCTGATCGGCGGCCTGGCTGGCCCGGTCGCCGGCCTCGCCGGGCTGTCACCGCTGCCCGGCGCCGACCGTCCAGCCCTACAGGCCGCAGGAACGGCGCTGGCCCTGCTCGGTACGGCGGCCACGCTGGCCGCGCAGACGTCGATGGGCACGTCCTGGCGCGTCGGCGTGGCCGAGAACGAGACCACCGATCTGGTCACCAGCGGTGCCTTCGCCTTCGCACGCAACCCCATCTTCACGGCCATGATCGTCACCGCCGCCGGCCTGACCGCCATGGTCCCCAACCTGGTCTCCCTGGCTGCGCTGGTGCTGGCCATGGTGTCGATCGAACTGCAGGTCCGCGCCGTCGAGGAACCGTACCTCCTACGTGTCCACGGCACCGCCTACCAGCAGTACGCGTCCCGCGTCGGACGCTTCCTGCCCGGCATCGGCCGCCTACCGAACCGCGCCGGTACCTCCTGATCACACCCTGGCCCGCCCCGAAGCCCGCGATACCGCCGACGGCATGACTGACCGGCCTCCTCCCGTGCTGTACCTGGGGAACGCCGTCCTCGCAGCGGCGGGCGTGACCACCGAAGACCGTCACCCGAATCCCGGCAGACCCAAGCATCAGGCGTCCCCTCCCGCGATGACGACGGCAGGGACGTTTCCGCAGGTCGAAAAGCTTTGATGTCGAGCCCTCCCAGGAGCCCTCCGGCCACTTTGTGGCTGATGGCTCGGACCTGAGCGGACGGCCGCCGTCCTGGTCCGAGCCGAGTCCGGCAGCCCGCTGGCGCGAGATGCAAACCTGACGGCAGCGGCGTCGCCGACCCCGCTGAAGCCGAGCGGGCCGGGATGCTTCACCTGCGCGGCCGGTACCGGGCCCGAAGTGACCGCGCCAATCGTCGCCTGCGCCTGGGCACGACGCTCCAGACCGAGCTCATCGACCTGAGCTGCCGCTAAAGCGCCATGAAAGCGCCACTAACCTGCCCGCCCACATGCTCGACGAACGAGCCGGCGGCGTTCACCCCGGATCCCGTTTCCGATCTCTTTCCGACCTGTGCCGCGAGGCGCGGACCACGCCGGCCGCTGGGTTCCGCGTCCCGTCGTCACGTCCGACCGAAATCACGGAGGAACCGAATCCATGACCGGCACGAAAAGATTCGCGACTGCTCTTACCCTGGCCGCTGCCGCCGCACTGCCCCTGGTCGCGGGAGCGGCACCCGCCGGCGCCACCGCACTGACCACGGTCGCGGAAACAGCGGACTCCGCCGCCACCGCGGAGCGCGGCACCTGGCGCCCGTACGGCAACACCAACCCGATCACCTCCAGCTCCAGCAGGTGGCGCTGCGCCGGTAGCCGGAAGATCACCAGTGACGTGATCGCCCAGGTCTGCACGGTCGCGTCGGGGACGGCCAGACAGGGGGCAGTGATCGTCCGCAACAACCGATCCAGCCTCTACCGCGCGACCGCGACCCTGGACCTTTTCACCGTCAGTGGCACGCAGGGTGTCTGGACCTGCGCTCCATCAGGAGTGGGGGCGCACTCGTGGTCGGTGTGCTTCGGCCGGACCCTCACGACGGCCAGCCAGGCAAGCTCGGAGGGATCCCTCAACGGCCACCACCTCGGCAGATCACCACTCCTCTGAAAGCGGGTGCTCTTCGAGGTGAAGCACATTCTGCGGTGTGGCTTGGATGATTTGCCGACGCCGAACCGCCCGGTATCCGGCGGCGGTCACGGACGAGCCGGTCGCGCCTGACGTACCACTGATGACACCCGCCGTCGGGCGCCCCTGAACAGCAACGGAGGCCGCCCGACGGCGCGGTCGCCCCGGTACGTCCCGAGCGGGCCGGGCGTTAAGACCGCTAAGACGTACGCGAGCCGAATCGCCTCGTACTTGCCGTACAAGTCCGGGAGCACGGCGTGGACCGACCGGACACAAGATCACCGCACGGCTGCGGGCGAGAGATTCAGGCAGTGGCCGTTGGGGTTGTCGCAGCGTATCGCTCGATGAGCGCGTTGCCGATCAAGGTGAGGTGATCCCGCACGCCAGGCGGGCCGGTCACTTCGAGCCATTCGACCAGTCCGGCGAGCTCGCCCGCGAGCGCGTACTCGTTGTAGCCGCGGATCACGACCTCGACGCGGCCGTCGATCGTGGACCCGCCGACCTCAAGCCGATCCCCCAGCGACATCCGGAGCTTGCCGATCCCTTCCGGAGTGCACACGGCCTGGATTTCGAGAGGTGTCCGCCTCCGGTCGACTTCGCCGGCGATCTCCCTCCAGCTCTCCGCGAGGTCGAACCCCTCGGGTCGCTGCACGGGATCGCCGGTCGGCTCGACGGACGACACGCGGTCGATCCGGAACGTCCGCCGACCGGCGTCGGTGCTGGTGACGAGATACCACGTCGGCCCCTTGGCGACGACGCCGAGCGGGTGGACGGTCCGCTCGGTTCTGGTGCCGTCGCCGTCGACGTAACCGAGCCGAATCTGGACGCCACGGATCACCGCGTCCTGGAGGTCGTCGAGGAACGGCGGCGTCGCGTACTCGACCCGGCTCACGCCCCATCGGTGAGGATCCACCAGCATCGACGCCGCCGCTGCCTGTGCCAATACTCGGAAGGGCTCCGGCAAGGCCTGGACGAGCTTGCGCAGCGCCGCCTTCGCGGCCGGGTTCGCCGACGAGGCAGGGCCGGCCACCAGGAACAACGCCCTGGCCTCCCGCGCGGTCAACCCGGTCAGGTCGGTGCGGGCGCCGCCCACAAGACGCCAGCCACCTCCTCGGCCCTGCGCGGAATATACGGGGACCCCTGCCATGGCCAGAGCGTCGAGGTCACGGCGGGCGGTGCTCTCGGAGACCTCCAGCTCTCGGGCGACCTCCGCTGCCGTCACCAGCTCGCGCTGTTGCAGGAGGAGAAGGATGGCCACCAGCCGGTCTGCTCGCATGCCAATGACACTTTCACATCAAACCGATCAGGAGATGACCTGTTTCGGTCGTCAAGATGGCACCGAAACCCCGACGACGAGCCCCGCGGCCGCGCCGGGGCTCGCAGCGCCATCTTCGGGGCTCCGCGTTCACCTGACCACCCGAACAGACAACGAGGACGTGCAAGTGTTCAACCCAACCGATTTTCCCCAGCCCACCCGCATTCCGGTCAACGGCGTGGAACTCGAAGTCTTCGAGGCCGGACAGCGAAGTGCGGCGAAGCCCATTGTGCTCTGTCACGGCTGGCCGGAGCACGCCTTTTCGTGGCGGCATCAGATGTCCGCCCTCGCCGCAGCCGGCTACCACGTCATCGTCCCGAACCAACGGGGCTACGGCAATTCATCCCGTCCCGGCGAAGTCACCGACTACGACCTCGAGCATCTGGCGGGCGATCTGGTCGCACTTCTCGATCACTTTGGGTACGACGACGCCACCTTCGTAGGTCATGACTGGGGGGCGTTCGTGGTGTGGGGCTTGGCCCTCCTGCATCCGAACCGGGTGAAGAAAGTGGTCGCGCTCAGCGTGCCCTATCTCGAACGCGGAGAGCGGCCGTGGATCGAGTTCATGGAGGCCACGCTCGGTGGCGACTTCTACTTCGTCCACTTCAATCGACGGCCGGGCATCGCCGACGCGGTGCTCGACGAACACACGTACCAGTTTCTTCGCAACCTGTTCCGGAAGAACGTGCCCGCGAGCGAGCCTCGGCCGGGAATGGTGATGATCGACCTCGCCAGAGCAGGAACACCGCTCGGTGAGCCTGTCATGAGCGACAGCGAGCTGGCCGTCTTCGTCTCGTCCTTCGAATCGACAGGATTCACGGCGAGCATCAACTGGTACCGGAACCTCGACCGCAACTGGCACCTTCTGGCGGACGCGGACCCGATCATCCGACAGCCCGCACTCATGATCTACGGTGACAGGGATTCGGTCGCACGGGGTGAGAATCTGGCGGAGTTCGTGCCCAATGTGGAGGTGGTCAGCTTTGATTGCGGTCACTGGATCCAGCAGGAGAAGCCGGAAGAAACGAACCGAGCGATTTTGAAGTGGCTGGAGCAGCAGGATGCCACCTGACCGCGATATGACAGGCCGTCATCCGGGAAGCGGCTGTTCCCGCTCACGGTGACCTCCGCTCGACCTCGACCGTCGACGTCCGAGCACCCCGCCGCAATGGCAGTTCGGCTACTCGATCCACCGCGTCGAGAGCCGGCCGTGGCTCGAACACAACCACACGTCGATGCGCGGCGTGTGGCTGTGCTCGCGGCGCACGATGCCCCTGCCCCGAGGTAGTCGAAGAGGCGATCCGCCTCGGACGGATCGATTCGACCGTAGCCTCCGGCTGATCACCCTCAGATAGCCAAGAGCCTCTGGCCCCGACTCAACCGCCGACGAACTGGAACGGCACGGCCTCATGACGGACGCCGGGCGATTCGCGATCGACGCGGAGGCGAGGCGAACGGCTGGCGGACCATCTTTGACCAGGTCGAAGAACCGCCGACCTCGTCGCCTCGCTCGACCGGCACCTTCAAGCACGGGCCGGCTGAGGCCGGTTTCCCCGAGCGCCAGTTAGCAGATGCTGTGGTGGATCGTCGCCGCGGCGCGGCCGGAAACGCTGGCCGGCCGGATCGCAACCGTCGTCGCCAAGCCCAGGGCTGACCTCGGACGCGACGCCTCCGAGTGGCTGGCGGGCGGGCGATGGCGATGGCCTCGCGTCCACCGGACTTCGCGGCGAACCAGCCGCCGGTCCGGTTGACGTCCGCCGCCGCATTGGCGTGGTCGCGGACGACGGAAATCACGGACGAAAGGTCGGGAAGGTGTCGAGGCGGAGGCCAAGAAGGTGCACCGCAAGACCGAGAAGCTGTTCTCGATCGCCGAGGCGTCGTCGCTGAGGGCGCCGGAGGGTACGGTCCGGCAGGCGGTGTTCCCGGCGGTGCCGAGTTCAAATGCAACCACACCGCCTACCGACCGATGATGGACCCGTTTTCCGCGATACGCCGACATCCCGAACACCAACCGCCATCACAATGCCAGCGAGAACGTCCAACCCAAGGAATGGTGCCGGGCGGCTGGCAGGAAGCGATTGTCGACGACAACGGGGTCACCGAGGCGGGCTCACGAGCTGCACGCGATCATGTCGCCGAAGGACGCACCGCGCCGCCGCGTGGCCGAGGACGTCAGCATCCACTCATGACAGATCGCCGCCGGAATGCGCGAGGCGCTGCGCCGGATCCAGAAGTCGAATTCTCAGTCGATGGAATATCGATACTTGAACCACCAACCCGGCCGGGGATCGTAGCCCGGAATGCCGGTAGCGGTATAGAAGCAAGGGTAGGCGTAGACGTCCGGCGGGCTGTGCGTATAGGAGCTGTACCGGTTGCAGAGGAATTCTCCGTTTTCGATGAACGGGCCCTTGAACGCGGTCAGGTACGTGCGAGCAGAGGCGGCATTCGCGATGCCACCAGGTATTGCGAGTACGCTGACCATACCCAGTGCAAGCGCCGTGAGGCGCACTCGCCTTCTTGTCACGTAATGCTCCCATCAGCAGAAACTTCTTGGTGGACGCCGACTGCATCCCCGTTTTCTTGCTGTGAACATGACTCAGAACACTGGTGATTCTGACACGAATTTCAAGCGAAGCGTAGGCCCTATTTCGTGGACTTCAGTGGATGCCAATGGCGCTGCGACAGCGGCTCTGGAGACCACAGCCGCCTGCCGCAGCGCTGCCTCGTACCGGAGACCGGACGGGAGAGTGGACGGGAGAGTGGAAGGAACTGCATGAATAGGCTGTAGTCATACCCTGACCAGCATCAGGCCCTTCCCCCAGGGCGCGGTTCGAGCGTGGTGAGGCCGAGCTCAGCCAAAGGCAGGACGCCTAAATTGGCCGACCGATCAGGGTCCGTGCAACCCACGGGCCAAAGAAGCCGCTTCTCATCGGCCTGGAAGACTCACTGGCCAGCACACCTTTCAAGATCGTGTGCTGGTTCAGACGCCAACCCGCACGGCCCCATCGCCATCGGCGGCCGCCTTGACCTCGACTTGGTCGCCTGCCCCTTCCCGTCGATCATGTCGACTGCCAGGGCAGGACGCCGTGGCCGGGCAGCAGGTCGGCCACGGCGGTTCGCACGGCCTACCCCCGAGAGCCTGTGCCAGGGCCGTGATGAAAGTGCCCTCGTGGAAGGCCGCCCGCACGTCCTCGCGCCGGTCACCGTCCAGCGCGGGCGGCCAGCTGCGGTAGCGGCCTCCGGCCTCGGCGATCCCCTCGACGGTGAGCTCGTTCTGAATGTCACGTTGGAACTGGCCGACTGCGGTGGTGGCGTCGCCTGGGGCCAGAGCGTGGAAGTTCGACAGCGGCCCGGACAGGACGCGCAGGGCGATGCCGCAGGCTTGGCACCAGCTGCGACCGGCGTGGGTGTCGAGCAGCCCCGTGGCAGTGCCGGAACAGCTCCGAGACCATCAGGTATCGCAGGGATGCGCTTTGGCGGCGATCTTGTCGAACCCGGGCCGGCCGAAGCTGAGGATCTTGGAGGCGGTCGCGAGGACCTCGAAGAGGAGGACGTCCTGTCTGCAGGCCGGAATCCCTCAGCGACTCCTTCGATGGGCAGGCGACGTCTTCGATACGGACGAGAAGGCCAGCCTCAGCGAGGAGGTTGCGCTGCCATAGCAGGGACTCGGTCGAGGTGGAAACGCGGGAGTAGACGATCTGCACCGCGCTCTCCTAGGGAAGGGCCGGAGCCCGATTTCCTTTCGTCAATTCGTGTATGGCACCAGCCATCCCCACGTCATGCTTCGTCGGGCGATGTCCGGCTTCTAGAGGGTTCGGAGCCCATCAGAGGGTGTGGTTAATCTTCTGACCCCGACACCCATTGGAGGATGCGCGCCGGGTCCCTGAGAGGTGAAAGTTGATGTACCGGCTGAGGATCAGCGGGTCTTGGGGATCGTCGGCCTGAAAGCGAACGCGTCGGAGCAGGCTGACGTTGTCGAGCGTGATGCCCTCGCGAGCAAGGACGAAGATGAGGGCGAGGAACGCGGCGCGGGCGTTGCCGTCGCCGAAGGGGTGAAAGAAGCAGACGTCGAGATAGGCCCGTGCCGCGCGGGCGGACAAGGAAAGCGGTCGCGCGCTGTCGTACATGCTCTCCGCGAGACAGGCATTGAGGCGGATGCGCGTGTCAGGACCGATGCCAAACCGCTCACGACCCCCCTTGGCGAAGGCGGGCGAACTGCGGAACAGGGGCGGCTGAAGAGCTCGGAGAACGTGCCGCTGCCAGCCCTGGAGCAGCTCGAATGTGAGTGAGGCACCGCGCGCCGCGTCGATTCGGGCCAGTTGAAGGGCGGCGAGCAGGCCTTCGGCACGAGCGGAATCTATGGCGCCGTCGAAAGCACGGATGTCCTCTACCACACCGTCACGCGCCGGGACCATCGGGTCGTCCCCGCCGCCGGCAGCCGGGACGTCTTCCACCGCACGCAACCGCGTACCGCAAGCCAGCGCTCCAGATGGTCCGGTGCGGGCTCGTCGCGGCCGCCGCGCTCGAGGGAGCGGGTGGTGACGTCCTGTCGCAGGGATAGGGCGAGCCGTTCGGCGACGTCGTCGACCAGCACCGTCTCAGGGCTGGTCCAACTGTGGAATCGCCCACCGATCGCTTCGTCGACCAGAGCCTCTGCGACCTCGGCCGGTAGATTCCAGCGTTGGAGGAACCAGATGAGCACTTGTGCACAGTGCCGGTGCCAGCCGCTGCCGTGGCCGGTACGGTCAACGACCTGCAAGATCAGATCCCGGGCGGCCCGCTCCCAGAGGATCCGCCGGTCGACAGCACCGGCCAACTCCCCCGGGATCCGCCGACCGACGGACCCAACTGGCTTTCCCGGGATCCGCTGGTCGACGGAACCAGCCGACTCCCGCAAGAGCCGCCCGTCGGCGGAATCGGCCGACTCCAGCGGGTAAGCGTCGAACCACCCGGCAAGACACTCCAGCCACCCCCGCCACTCGCACACCCCCGCGGCGACACGCGCGAGCGTCGGTCACGTCCACGGACGTGGTGTATGAATCGATCTCCGTGTGATCCTGTTTCTGCAGGTTAAGCGGTGAGTGTCTGCGGAAGTGTGTCCGTGCTCGGTGTGTCTCCGGGAATCACCCGGATGCGGG
>NZ_JABCPZ010000227.1 GCF_013283785.1 Nonomuraea antri | reverse complement strand
GCCGTCGGCCACCCTCAGCCCCAGCCCGCCCCCGGCGCGGGCCCGCGAGCCCGCCGTCTTGCGCAGGTCGTGCTGGAGCAGGTAGCGCCCGCCCGACATGTGGTCGAGCCGTTCGTTGGCGGCGTCGACCACCTGCCGCAGCCGCTCGCCGAGCACGAACGACGACAGGCTCATGTTCCACTGGTTGTCGCTGGACGTGCCACTGGCCAGCGCGGCGATGCGTTCGGCCAGTCGGTGGCGTTCTGCGGCGGGCTGCCAGCGTTCGATGCAGGCGGCCAGTTCGCCGTGCAGCTGCTCCAGCCGCCGCGCCCGGGACTCGGCCCGGTCGCGGGCGCTGGCCATGGTGGTGTGCGCCTGCTCCGCCGCGTCGCGTTCCGCCTCGGCCGCGACCAGGTCGGGCACCGGCTCGGCGACGGCCGCGACCAGCTCGGGGTCGGCGAGCATGCCGGTGACCGCGGCGTGCTCGGCGTCGAGCCGGCGCAGCAGCTCGGCCTTGTCCTCCCGCTCGGCCGGGGTGCGCGCCGCCGCCTCGGCGTCCGCCGCGTCGGCGAACCCGGCCTCGGCCGCCGCCTCGCGCGCCGCCCGTTCGGCCTGGGCCAGCTCACCCCGCGCGGCGGCGGCCGCCTGCGTGGCCTCCACCGCCTCGCGCAGCAGCTCGGCCTCGTCGCTCAGCCTGGACAGGCGGGCGGTGAGTGTCGGGTCGTCGCCGCGCGCGGCGTCGAGCCGCGCGGTCAGCCGCCCGGCGTCGCCGCTCAATTCCTCGTGCCTGGTACGGGAGGCGGCCAGCCGCGCCGCCACCCGCCGCGCCCGCTCCTCCAGCTCGCCGCGTTCCGTGCCCAGACGTGCCACCCGCCCGGCGAGCGCCGACTCCCCGGCCGCCACCTCCTCCAGCCCGGCGACCTGGGACTCGGCCGCCGCGAGCACGTCACGCGCCCGCCACTCCCCATCGTCACCCGAGATGACCAGGTCAGCCGAGGCGGGGGCCAGGCGGGCGCGCAGGCGGGCGCGCTCGCCTTCCAGGTGTGAGCGGTGCGTGCGGTGCTCGGCCAGCGCCTCGGCCAGTTCGAGCGCCTGCTCGGCCACCCGCTCGCGTTCGCCTTCGACCCGCTCCAGCTCGGCGACCAGCGCGGGCTCCCGTTCGGCCACCGATCGCAGCCGGTCCAGCTCCTCCTCGGCCTGCGACACGGCCGCGGCCGCCGTCTCCGCGTCGATCCCGGCCGTGGCCTCGACGGCGTCGGCGTGGCGGGACTCGATCGTGGCCAGCGCCCGTTCCGCCGCCTCCCGTTCGGACAGGGCGGCCTCGTGCGCGCTCTCCGCCGCGCGCTCGTCGTCGGCCGACGGCGCGCTGGCCGCGGGGGACGCCGGATGCGGGTGATGATCCGACCCGCACACCGCGCACGGCAGCCCGTCGGACAGGTCGCGCGCCAGCTCGGCCGCCATGCCGTCGATGCGGGCCTGCCGGAGGTCCAGCCACCGCTCACGCAACCCCTGCGCGTGATCGACCAGTGTCTGGTGCGTGGCGATCGCCGCCTCCAGGTCGGCGGCCAGGGTGTCTCTGCGGTGGCAGGCGTCGAGCACGGACCTGGCCGCGTCGAGCCCGGCCGCCGCCGCGGGAATTCCCGCCGCCCCCGCCCGGACCTCGGCCAGCCGCGCGTCGGCGGTGGCGAGGCGTTCGGGCAGCTCGGCCTCGGCCGCGGACACCGCGGCCTCGCGCTGCGCGAGCCCGTCGAGGTCGGCGGCCAGCCGGTCGAGCTCGCGTTCGACGCGGATCAGGTCGATGGCGGCATCGCGGACGGCACGCGCCGCGGGGACCTGCGCCGCTGCCACCCGCGCCCCGGCCAGCCCGGTCTCGGCCTCCTCGATCAGCCCGGGCAGCACGGCCAGCCGCGCGGCGGCCTCCTCGTCGTCGCGGACCAGCCCGGCCAGCTCGTCGCGCACCCGCAGCAGGTCGCGCCGGACCACCGACAGCCTGGCCTCCTCGGTCAGCAGCTCGGACAGGCGAGCGATCTCCGCCCGCCGCTCCCGCTCCAGCCCCGCGAGCACCGCGGCGGACGCTTCGCCCGATCCCGCCACCAGAACGGTGTCCGCTTCGCCCGATCCCACCACCAGGGCGGTGTCCGCGCCCGACACGCCTCCCCCGGTGGCAGACGCCCGGGCGCCAGTTTGGAGGAGGGGCCGGGCCCGGGCCAGGGCGTCGGCGACCAGGGTGCCGGCCTTGGCGGCGGCCTCCGCGCGCTGGCGGGCCGCCGTGATCAGGGGAAGCACCCGGTCGGCGCGGGCCGCGTCGTCGAGGACGGCCTGCAGGTCGGCCCGCTCGTCGGCGCGTTCGTCGAGGGTGCGCCGCCGGGTCAGCGCCTCGGCGTGCCGGCGCTGCCGTTCGGCCAGGGCTGCGGCCTGCTCGAACCTGGCGCGCGCCAGCCGGACGGCCCGCTCGGCCTCGCCCTGCCGGCCGCCCACCCGCGTGACAGCCGCACGCGCTGCGTCGAGCAGCGCACCGGCCCAGCCCAACGGCTCGGTCTCGGGACCGGGCACTTCCGGCGCAAGGGTCTCCACCCCATCGGCGACCAGCGCGAGCAGGTCGTCGCCGGCCGCCTCCTCCACCCGCCGCAGCGCGAAGTCGACCTGCTGTCTCAGCTCCTGCGCCCGCCGCCACGCCCCCGTACGGTGCTCGGCCAGCCACGTCTCGGCCTGCGTGAACACCTTGACCGTGAACAGCCGTTCGAGCAGCTTGCGGCGATCGGCGCCGTCGGCGCGCAGGAAGCGCGCGAAATCCCCCTGCGGCAGCATGGCGACCTGCGCGAACTGGTCGGCGTTCATCCCGAGCAGCCCGCCCACCAGGTCGCCGGCCTCGTCGAGCCGGGTGGTGAGCCCCTGCCAGCCCGCCCCCTGGCGCTCCTCGACCACGACCTTGGCGCGTTCCTCGGTGAACCCGGACCCGCGCACCTTGGGCCGCTGCCACGACGGCGAGCGCTGGATGCGCAGTAAGCGGCCCCTGATGGAGACCTCCAGCGTCACCGCCGGCCCGGTGGTGGCGGGCGCGTGGTCGCAGCGCAGGCTGCGCGCGCTGTTGCGCTGGCCGGGCACCTCGCCGTAGAGGGCGAAGCAGAGCGCGTCGAGCACGGTGGTCTTGCCCGCGCCGGTGGGGCCGTGGACGAGGAACAGCCCCGCCTCGGCCAGCGCGTCGAAGTCGACCGTCTCGGTGCCGGGAAAGGAACCGAAGGCCGTGAGCGTGAGCCGGTGCGGCCGCATCTACGCCATCGTCTCCTTCACCCTGGATGCCTCGATCGCCTGTCTTAGCAGGTCTTCCTCGTCGGGTGCGGCAGGCTCGCCGCGCACTTCCCTGACGAAGTCGAGCGCCACCTCGGCCTCGGGACGCCCGCTGAGCTTCGCCGGCCGGGCGGCGGGGGCGGCGCCGACGGGGTCGAAGGCGAGCGCGAGGGTGTGCGGGAAGCGGGCGCGCAGCCGGTCCATGGCCGATTTGGGGCGGACCGGGTCGGTCAGCGTGATCTGCAGCCAGTGGTCTTCGAACGCGGCGTGTTCCGGCAGGGTCAGCAGGTCGTCGAGCGGCCCGCGCAGCCGCCCGACGGGCCTGGGCACCGGCGCGGGCACGAACTCGACGCCCGCCACGCCCGACGCCCCCAGCTCGACCAGCCAGGACCCCTTCACGTGGCCGACCTCGGAGAAGGAGTAGGCCAGCGGCGAACCCGAGTAACGCACGGTCTCCGACATGCGCTGCCGCCCGTGCAGGTGGCCGAGCGCGACGTAGTCGACGCCGTCGAAGGCGGACAGCGGCACGTGCGCGATGCCGCCCACGCTGATGTCGCGCTCGCTGTCGCTGGCCTGGCCGCCGGTGACGAAGGCGTGGGAGAGCACGACCGCGTGCCGGTGCCGCGCGGCGTCGGCCCTGACCCTGGTCATCGCGTGGGTGAGCGCGGCGGTGTGGCTGCGGTCGGGCAGCTCCCACTGGGCGCGCACCAGCTCGGGCTCCAGGTACGGTATGCCGTAGAAGGCGACCTCGCCGATCACCACCGGCTCCCACGACCGGGACGGATCGGTGCGCACGTGCACCCCGGAGGCGTCGAACAACGCCGAGCCGAACCGCAGCCGCAGCGCGGAGTCGTGATTGCCGCTGATCACCACGACCCTGGCCCCGGCCCCGCGCACCCGGCCGAGCGCCTCGTCGAACAGGGCGACCGCGTCGACCGGCGGCAGCGCGCGGTCGTAGACGTCGCCCGCGATCGCCACCACGTCGACCCGCTCGGACCGCACGGTCTCGACCAGGTGCTCGACGAACGCCTGCTGGGCCTGGAGCAGGCTCTCGCGATGGAAGGAGCGCCCCAGGTGCCAGTCGGACGTGTGCAGGATCCGCATGTCGCAGGAAGCTAACAGTTCCCACCGACAAATGTGGTCTCCTGCGTCTCATCCGCCGGGAGTAGGCTGGAAGATCAGCGGGCAAACCAACGCACATGGGGAGGCCAATGCGCACTGGCCGTGGCACCTTGAGCGTCGCCGCCGGTCTGGTGCTGGTGGCTCTGGCGTCTGTGGGTTACGTGTTGCCACCCGCGTTCGACCCGCCGCCGCTCAAGGCGGATGTGGCTTTCCAGGCGATTCCCCCGCAGCCGCGTGCGGAGCTGCGCCCGGTGGTGGCGACCGGCTCGATCAAGCGTGAGGAGATCTCGCTCCGGGCCGAGGGGCAGTCGCTGGAGGGAACGGTCCGATCGCCGGCGCGCACCGGCCGCTACCCGGCGATGGTGTTCGTGTCGGGGTCGGGCAACGGCTCGCGGACCGAGTTCGAGCCGCAGGCGGAGTTCCTGGCCAAGGCGGGGGTGGTGACGCTCGCCTTCGACAAGCGCACGGTGGGCTACAACTTCCGCGACCGCGATTTCGGGCTGCTGGCCGACGACGCGTTGCGGATGGTCGAGTATCTGCGCGGCCGCCAGGACGTCGACGCCTCCAGGGTCGGCATCTGGGGCGTCAGCGAGGGCGGCTGGGTGGTGCCGATCGCGGCGGCCAAGAGCGATTCCGTCGGTTTCGTGGTGCTGGTGTCCTCGCCGAACGTCTCCCCGCTGCGTCAGGTGGCCTGGGCGCTGAACGAGCAACTGCTCAGGCTGCGCGCCCCGATCGGCGTGCGCGACCTGCTGACCAGGGCGATGGGCGTGGTCGGCTTCGACTTCCTGCGCTACGACGCGATGCCCGCGTTACGCGGGATCAGGCAGCCGGTGCTGGCCTTCTACGGCACCACCGACCCCTCGATCCCGTTCGTGGAGTCCACGCAGGCGCTGACCACGGCGCTCAAGCAGGCGGGCAACGACGACTACACGATCCGCTTCATGGGCAACGGCGACCACGCCATGCGCGTCGGCGGCGGCCCGTTCACGCACGGCTATCTGGAGACGCTGGCCAACTGGATCCTCGGGCTGCCCGGCACGGCCGAGCCCGTCCTGCACCTGGCCGGCGCGACCCCGGTGCAGCGTTTCGAGGCGAGCGACGTGCCCGCCGCCCCCTGGTACGCCGGCGGGACCATGCTCGGGCTGACGATCTGCCTGGCCGCCGTGGGCTACGTGGCCGGCCCGGTGGCCGCCATGGTGGTGCGGCTGCGCGGCCGGCACCACATCCCGGAGACGACCGCGCGGCTGTGGCCGCCGATCAGGCGCAGGCTCAGCCGGATGGCCTGGACCGGGCTGGGCCTGCTGGTGTCGGTGGTGGCGTTCATCGTCCTGCTGGTGCTGTTCTCGATCAACCAGGCCGGCGCCTGGCCCGCGGTGCTGGCCGGGTGGCTGGTGGTGCGGGTGCTGGCGGTGCTCATGCTGATCCAGGAGGTCACCGCGGTGGCGGCGGTGGTGGCCGGGCTGCGCGAGGGCATGCGGCCGAGCCGCTGGCAGCACGTGGCGATCGCGGGCGTGCTGGGCGGCACCGGGCTGCTGCTGGTGGCCGCCGCCTATTACGGCCTGTTCTCGTTCCCCTGGTAGGCGGCCTGGTCGTGCTCGCGCCGGACGTAGGCGCTCATCCACCTGTCGATCTCGGCGAAGACCTGCTTGCGCACCGGTTCGGCCGACAGCACCAGGTCGTGGACGCCGTCCGCGATGCGCACGCAGGTGACGTGCGGGCCCAGGCAGGTCGCCCAGCGGGAGATCTGCCTCGGGTCGAGCACGATGTCGGCCGACTGCGCCTCGGGCACGAAGTCGCGCACGCGCAGCCCGGTGGCCGAGGCCAGCACCAGGACCGGCACGTCCACGCCGAGCCCGGCGTGCAGCCGCCGCTGGGCGCGGCGGATCGCGGCCAGCCACATGCCGTGCACGGAGAAGCCGCCGAGCGGCTTGAGCTCCAGGTCGTAGTCCCATTCGCCCTGTTCGCTGCGGTGCAGGCTCTGCCCGTATGCGGTGCTCGACCCCAAGGGGAGGGCGCGGCGCGCGTACGAGAGCGGCGTCTTGAGCACGTCGGCGGCCAGCCGCAGCGGCGCGGGGACGTTGAGGTCGAAGAACGGGCTGTTCAGCACCAGGCCCTGCACCAGCCCGCGACCGCGGACCCGGTCGGCCCACAGCCCGGCGATGAGACCGCCGGTGGAGTGGGCGTTGACGGTGAGTTCGTCGTGGTCGCGGCGGATGATCCGGACGGCCTCGTCGATCTCGGGGAAGTAGTCGGTGATGCTCCGCACCAGCCCCCTGGTCTGGTGCGGGAGCAGGGAGCGGCCGTATTTGCGCAGGTCGAGGGCGTAGAAGTCGATGCCCTGAGTGACGTAGTGCTCGGCCAGGTGGTCCTGGAAGAAGTAGTCGGTGAAACCGTGCAGGTAGAGCACCGCTCTGCGTGACGATGCGGCCCGCCGGGCGATGAGCGTGGCGACCACGTCGCCCTCGAAATCGGACGGCATCGGCAGAACGGTGATCTCGTACATGCTAGCCACCATAAGGATTTTCCGGCCAGGACGGGACACCGGACGGCAGATGTTCGCTCACCGTCATGGGAAAGTCCGCCTGCCGCTTGTCCAGGAACGCGGTCACGCCCTCGACCGCGTCGGGCGCGCCGCCCAGCTCGGCCATGAGCCGCGAGTCCGCGGCGTGCGCCTCCCACGGCGAGGACGCCGACAGCCCCGACCACATGAGCCTGCGGATGGCCGCGACGGAGACGGCCGAGGTGTTGGCGGCGATCTCGCCGGCCAGCGCGTACGCGGCGGGCAGCAGCTCCTCCGCGGGATACAGCCGCGAGACGAGCCGGCCTTCGAGCGCCTCGGCGGCGGGGAAGACGCGGCCGGTGGCGGCCCACTCCATGGCCTGCGCGATGCCCACGATCCTGGGCAGGAACCAGCTGGACGCGGCCTCGGTGACGATGCCCCGGCGGGCGAACACGAATCCGAACCTGGCGGTGTCGGCGGCGAGCCTGACGTCCATGGGCAGCGTCATCGTGACGCCGACGCCGACGGCGGGCCCGTTGATGGCGCCGATGACCGGTTTGAGCGATCTGGCGATGCGCAGCGCGACCGTGCCGCCGCCGTCGCGCGGTGCGCCGTCCACCAGGTCGCGGCCCTCGCGGGCGCCGCGGAACGTGGTGCCGCCGCCGCCCAGGTCGGCGCCCGCGCAGAAGGCGCGTCCGGCCCCGGTGACCACCACGGCACGCACCTGGTCGTCGGCGTCGGCGAGGTCGAAGGCCGCGATGAGCTCTGCCCGCATCGTCAAGGTGAACGCGTTGAGCCGTTCGGGGCGGTTCAATGTGATGGTGGCGACGCGGTCGGCGACGTCGTACTCGATCTCGGTGAACCCCATGGACCGAATCTTATTCGGCCCCGGATGTTCACCCTCTCATAACGACATATTTCTGGTTTCAACCGTAGGCTGCCGCCTCGATTCGGCCTAGGTTGGAACTCACGGGGAAACGGGGATGGCGTGCAGCAGCAGCGAACGCGTCCGATGAACGCGGGAGAGGTGCTCGGCTGGCTGGTGCTCTCCGCACTGGCGCCCGGCGCCGCGCACCTGCGCGCGGGATGGCGGAGAACGGGTCTCGTCCTGCTGTCCTGTTACGCGGTCGGGCTGCTCGCGATGCTGGCCGTGGTGCTCGGCCACACCCTGGACGAGCTCATCGGCATGGCGACTCGAGACTCGGCCCTGGTGGGGGTCACGATCGGCGCGATCGTCCTCGGGTTGTGCTGGTTCGCGCTGATGGTGCACTCGTTCGTGGTGCTGCGGCCCGGCGCTCTCCCGCAGGGTGGTCAGATACTCACCGGCACGCTGGCCGGGCTGCTGTCTGTGGTGGTCGTGGCGCCGTTCGCGGTGGCCACGAACTACGTGTGGACCTCGCGCGACGCGATCAACACCATTTTCCGTCAGGCCCCCACGGACGGCCCCTCGGCGGCCCAGGTCAAGCCCGAGGACCCGTGGGCCGGGCGAGACCGGCTCAACCTCCTGCTGCTCGGCGGCGACGCCGACGACCACCGGCCCGGCGTGCGCACCGACAGCATGAACGTGGCCAGCATCGACGTGAAGACCGGCAACACGGTGCTGATCAGCCTGCCGCGCAGCCTGGAGGACGTGCGCTTCCGCCCCGGCACGCCGATGGCAGAGCGCTTCCCCGACGGCTTCCGCCTGCCCCGCGCCAACGGCCGCAACGACCTGCTCAACAGCGTCTGGGAGTACGCCGACGCGCACCCCGAACTGTTCGGCGGCCGGCGCGGGCAGGGCGCGAAGGTGCTGATGGAGACGATCGGCTACACGCTCGGGCTCGAGATCGACTGGTACGTGCTGGTGAACATGTGGGGCTTCGCCCGCCTCATCGACGCGATCGGCGGCGTCACGCTCACCGTCGAGCAGGACGTGGTGTTCGGCAAGTACAACGAGGGCCTGGTCAAGGCCGGCACGCGCAGGCTCAAGGGCGCCGACGCGATGTGGTACGCCCGCTCGCGCACCTTCACCGACGACTACACCCGGATGCGCCGCCAGCGCTGCGTGATCGGCGCGCTGCTCGACCAGGCCGACCCGGCGACCGTGTTGCTCAGGTTCAACCGGGTCGCCCTGGCCACCAAGGAGCTGATCAGTACCGACATCCCGCGCCAGATGCTGGAGCACCTGGTGCCGCTGGCGCTGAAGGTCAAGGACGCCAAGGTGAAGAGCCTGCAGTTCGTGCCGCCGCTGATCAACACCGGCTATCCGGACTGGGCGAAGATCCGCACGCTGACCGCCAAGGCCCTCCGCGACTCGGTCGACGCCGACCAGCCCGTGGTGGCCTCGGCCGCGCCGTCGCCGAAGAAGACGCCCAAGGCCACGCCGTCAGGTTCCGCATCGCCCTCCGCCGACCCGGCCAAGGGGCTCACCGAAGGCTGCGGCACCATCGGCCGCTGATCACACTCGTGGCCGGCGGAACTCGGCGCGCCAGCGCAGGCGTTCGCCGTCGCGCAGTTCCTCGACCCGCTCGGCCACCAGCCCGCCGGCGGCCGCGAACGCGTCGATCTCGGATCGCGTGAGCGGCCACGGCGGCGCGAACGCCGCCCCGCCCTCCTCCCGGCCCGAGGCGATCACCAGCAGCGTGCCGCCCGGCGCGACGAACCCGGCCACGGCGGCGATGGCCTCCTGATGCAGCTCCTCGGGCAGCGCCTGGACGGTCATGATCTCCACGACCAGGTCGAACGCCCGCCGCCACTCCTCGGGCGGGTTCAGCAGATCGGCGGCCTGGTAGCGCACCCGGCTGCCGGGGTAGCGCTCGCGCGACAGGCGCACGGCCGTCTCGCTGACGTCGAAGGCCACGGTGTCGAAGCCCAGCCCGCTGACGTGCTCGGCGTCGTCGCCGGTGCCCGAGCCGACCACCAGCGCCCGGCGCCCCTCGCCGGCGACGTTCGCGCTCCACTCGGCCAGCAGGGCGTGCGGGGCGCGCGAATCCCACGGGACGATCGCGTCGCCGTCGGCGGACTCGGCGTAGAGCCGCTCGAACCAGCCGAGCGCGTCGCCTTCGGCCAGCGACTCACCGGCCAGCCGCCGCGCGTCGGCGTCGGGATCCCGCTCGGTCACCGCTGCCCCCACCTCGCCGCGTTCCACCCTTCCCGCCAGTTCTACCAGGTCCACCCGGTCACCTTCCGGCCCGATCAGTACGCGCTGGGTGAACGGGTGCTCGTGCGTGTACCCGTTGCCGCGCAGCGCCACGTCGAGCAGCGGCAGCAGCGCGCAGACGCCGCGCGTGGGGTGCGGGCACGGCTGGGACTTGTGCCACCACCTCAGCTCCTCCGCCCGGCCGGCGACGACCAGGTTCACCACGTCACGCCCGGTGGCGGGCCGGTCGAGCAGGGTGGCGGCGGCCTGGATGACGTGATCCCGCTCGTCGCTCAGCGGCCCGGCCCAGTCGGCCGCGGGCAGCTCGTCCAGCCGGTACGGACGGCGGCCGGCCGGGCCGCCGTCCTTGCCGATGATCTCGTTCACCAGGGCCTTCGACAGGCGGCGGACGGCCTTGACGGGCACCGGGCCGATCAGGCTCTGCGCGGCGGGTACGGGCGTGGTCCACGGCCCGACGCACAGCTCTTCGGTGTGGCATTCCGCAGCGTGAAGCGCCTCGGCCCGTGGCCGGATCCGCGCCAGGAGACCGTCCGTGCGAACCTTCCATGCGAAACTCTCGAAGAGGTCGTCCGGTCCGCCGCGGAAGACGAACGGCATCAGGTACCGGCATTGGTGCCAGACGAAGGCCATCGATGCGATGATTTCGGCCTTGCTCGCCTCCGCCAGCAGTTCGCGGCCCACCAGCCGGCCGGCCTCCGCCCAGAGTGAGGTCCGCAGGGGCAGGCACGCTTCGCGCAGCCACTCCCAGTCCTGGTGGTAGTTCAGCAGCAGGATCACGCCCCACCGTTCGTGCCAGGACCACCGTTTGACGGTCAGCAGCTCGCGCACGATGAGCGCGCGCAGTTCGTCCGCGCCGAGCGCCGACAGCAGCGGCAGAGGGAGCACCACGTCACCGAGGCGGCCGCCGCGCCGGCGAGTGACCGCCACCGTGCCCCATCCACGCAGGCACACCGTGGGCATCGTGTCGAACCCGGCCAGCTCGACCGCCTCGGTGACCACCGCGCGCAACCTCGGATGATCGTCCAGGTCGAGCGCGGGCCGGCTCCAGCGATACAGCCTCGGCAATCGGTAGGCGACGAGCGCCGCGGCGCAACCCACTCCCGCCAGTGCCACCGTCAGCGCGGCGGCAAGGGTGTCCAGCACCCACGGCAAGAGCAGGATCACGCCGGTGATCGCCGCCACCACCGCAACGCTGAACAGCAGTTTCAGCCACTCGGGCACGATCAGCGAGAAATGCCTCGTCAGCAGGATGCGGGCGATGCCCCGCCGAGTCAGCTCCACGCCCACCCCTAGCCAAACCCCGAAATATCGGCATAAAGCTAGGGCCGTCAGATCACGCCCGCGTCACGCGTGGAAGACCTCCGTAGCCAGGCGCTGCAGCCGCGATTCGTCCACCGTGTGCCCCAGCCCCGGCTGGGTGAGCGGCACCGCGATCACCCCGGCGTTCGCGCCCACCACCGGCGTGACGATCTGGTTCTGCCGCGGCGGCTGCGTGACGTCGCACGGCAACGTGCAGCCGGGCAGGCTGGCGACCGCGACCGTGGCGGCCCTGGCCAGGCCGGCGCCCTGGCCGCCCGCGCACTGGATGTCCCAGCCGGCCGCCGCCGCCCGGTCGTGCGCGCGCCGCGCCTCCGACATCGAGGGGAAGGCCGTGGGGCGCAGCAGCAGCACCCGGGCCGCGCGCAGGGTCAGGTAGTCGTCCAGCTCAGCGGTGGAGGTGACCTCCACGGCCACCGAGGCGGCCACCTCGTCCTGCAGCGCGGCGTGCGAGGCGACGTCGCCGGTCGGGAACGGCCGCTCGATGACCTCCAGGCCGTAGGAGTCGAGTGCGACGAGCTGCCCGAGGTCGGTGTAGGCCCCGCCGCAGTCGACGGCCAGGGTCAGCGCCGGGTACGCCTGGCGCACCGCGCGGACCGGCTCGACGTCCCAGCCCGGCGTGATGTCGAGTGTGACGTGCCCGTATCCGGCGCAGACCTGCTGGTTGACGCGCGAGACCAGGCTCTCGACCGACGGGTCGGGGGCCAGGCGGACGGTGGCCATCAGCGAGGTGCGCGTGCCGCCGATGGCGTGGGCCAGCGGGACGCCCCGCATCCGGGTCCACAGGTCCCAGCAGGCCATGTCGACGGCGAATTCGCCGCTCTGGACGGTGTCGGGATGCTCCCAGTCGACCCCGATCAGGAGGGCGGCGAGCGATTCCTCCAGTCTTGCCCAGGTTTTCGGCTCCGGGGAGACGACCTCTCCCCAGCCGATCATGCCGCCATGGTCTGTGAGCTTCACGAGCAGGCTTTCCGACCGCCTGCCGAATGGCAGCACCAGCCGGAAAACCTCAAGCTCCCGCACTCGCGGCATGTACCCCCCTTTTATGACGCGGCTCCCTCCATAGTGCCCGCCTTCCCCGACTGGGCAAAACGCGGGGCCAGGAACACGGCCCCGGCGGCGAGCACCGCGGTGAAGGCGAGACCGGCCACGTAGCTCTGCCCGGCGGCGGTGAACAGCGCGCCGCTGACCGCGACGGCGACCACGGTGAACACCGACTCACCCACGCCGACGGCCGCGCTGTTCTGCCCTTCCTCGCCCTGCCTGGACATCTCCAGCACCAGGACGGACACCGTCGGGTGCAGCGCCCCGATGCCGAGACCGGCGATCGCCATGGCCACGTACGCGACCAGGATCGGCACGGAGTCGATCAGCACCAGCATGACCATCAGGATGCCTGCGGTGATCATGATGGCGCCGCCGCGGATGGCGGTCAGGTGGCCGATCAGGCCGCGGCCCTTGATCCAGGACCCGGTCGACCAGCCCAGCGCGCCGATGGTGAGCACGATGCCGGCGCCGACGGCGTCCAGGCCGCGTTCCTTCATCAGCATGAGCGGGATGAGCACCTCGGCCGCCATGAGCGAGCCGTAGGCGAGGCCGCGCAGCACGGGCGCGGTGGGCAGGCCGCGGGCGGCGCGCAGCGAGCCGGGCATGAGCAGCCTGGGCAACGCCACGACCAGCAGGACGACGCCGACGCCGAGCAGCGGCAGACCGGCCAGCTCCAGCGCGCTGCCGTACTGGATCAGCGCGGCGGCGACAGCGGTCACGGTGGCCCACACCAGCTTGCGGCCGAGGCCGGGGGCGGGCTCGGCGATGCCGTCCGCCAGGTGCTGACCGGCGGTGCCGCGCCAGAGCAGCAGCGCGGCGGGGATGACGATCAGCGAGACGGCCCAGAAGATCCACCGCCAGTCGGCGTTCTGCACCACGAACCCGGAGATCGCCGGCCCCACCATGGACGGCACCACCCAGGCGGCCGAGAACAACGCGAACACCTTGGGATGCATCGCGGCCGGATAGACCCTGGCCACCAGCACGTACAGGGCCACCTGGACGAGTCCCGCGCCGAGCCCCTGGATGAAGCGCCCGGCCACGAACACCTCCATGTTCGAGGCGAACCCGGCCACCAGCAGCCCGGCCACGAAGCCGGTCACGCCGACGGCGACCGGCTGCAGCGGCCCCTTCACGTCGCTCCACCGGCCGCCCAGCACGGTGGCGATCACGCTGGCCGCCAGGGTGGCGCTGAAGGCCAGGTTGTACAGGTGCATGCCGCCCAGGTCCGCGGCCACGACGGGCATCGCCGTGTTCACCGCCATCGCCTCGAAGGCCACCAGCATCACCAGCGCGACGAGCCCGACGCTCAACGAGCGGTACTGGGGTGACACGACACCGGCCGGCACGGCCGCGGATCTTTCAGCAGTTGTGGTCATGACCGGAAACGTAGGACGAATCCCTGGTCAGCACATCGGGCGCGAGTCCTAGGCAATTGGGCCTAAGGCATCGCCGGCGCCTACGAGGGACCCTTGGGCATGCGGGCCTCCATGCCGTCGAGCAGCAGGTCGAGTCCGTAACCGAAGCGGGCGTCGCCGTCGTCGCCGACCAGCGCGTCGACGTGACCGGTCATGTACGGGAACCGCTCCGGCGGCAGCGAGCCGTAGTAATCGGCGATCTGCGCGACGAAGTGTTCCATGTACGCCTGCGGATCCCGCTCCCCCGAGGCCCGCATCTTCGCCCAGTGCATCGAGCTCTCGTAGGCGTCGCCGACGATGTACAGCAGCATCCGCTCCATGGACAGTGACGCGTCCCTGGGTGTCATGCCCGCCTCGATGAGCAGCCCGAACAGGAACTCGCCCGCGCGCAGCGCGTTGGGCCCGGTCGGGACGTTGGCCAGCGCCGCCCTGGCCACGTCGGCGTGCGAGGTGAGCAGCCGGTGCACGTCGACGGCGTATTCGCGGAGCTGCTCCTTCCAGTTGGCCGGGTCGGGCTCGGGCAGGTCCAGCTCGCCGAGCACCCGGTCGTAGACGAGTTCGAGCAGTTCGTCCTTGTTGGCCACGTGGGCGTAGAGCGAGGCCGGGCCGGTGTCGAGCTGCTGGGCGACCCGTCTCATGCTCAGCGCGTCGAAACCCTCGGTGGACAGGATGTGCAGCCCGGTCTCGACGATCAGGTCCTGGCTGAGCTGCTGCTTGACCTGGACGGGCCGGCGCGGCTTGCGCCACGGAGGCGTGGGCACCCCCGCGTCTGCCCCCTGACCGCCGCTGCCCGCACTACCAACTTCGCTCATGACGAACACTGTACTTGACACGAACGCTGTTCGTCATTAGAACAGTGTTTGCCAACGAACACCGTTCGTGTCTAGAACACCGTTCCTGAAGGAGCACCCGATGACACTCACCACCCCCGGGGTGACCACCGAGGTCCAGCCGTACCGCTGGCGTTGGGTCGCCCTCTTCGTGATCCTCGCCGCCGAGGTGATGGACCTGCTCGACGCGCTGGTCACCACCATCGCCGCGCCCACCATCCAGCACGAGCTGGGCGGATCGGACAGCCTCGTGCAGTGGCTGGGCGCCGGCTACACGCTGGCCATGGCCGTCGGGCTGGTCACCGGCGGACGCCTCGGCGACCTGTTCGGACGCAAGCGCATGTTCCTGATCGGCGCCCTGGGCTTCACCGCGGCCTCGCTGCTGTGCGGCGTGTCCATCAGCCCCGAGATGCTGGTCGCCAGCCGGGTGCTGCAAGGCTTGTTCGGCGCGCTGATGATCCCGCAGGGCATGGGCATGATCAAGGAGATGTTTCCGCCGAACGAGCTGGGCAAGGCGTTCGGCATGTTCGGCCCGGTCATGACGATCTCTTCGGTCGGCGGTCCCGTCCTGGCCGGCTGGCTGATCGACGCCGACTTCTTCGGCACCGGCTGGCGGATGATCTTCCTGATCAACCTGCCGCTCGGCCTGGCCGCCGCCCTGGCCGGGATGCGCTTCCTGCCCGAGTTCCGCCTCTCCAACGCCACCAAGCTCGACCTGCCCGGCGTCGTGCTGCTCTCGTCCGCCGCCGCCCTGCTCATCTACCCGCTCATCCAGGGCCGCGAGCTGGGCTGGCCGGCCTGGACGTTCGCCTCCATCGCCACCTCCGCCGCGCTCTTCGCGCTCTTCGGCTGGTACGAGTCACGCCGCGCCAGGTCGGGCAAGGACCCGCTGGTCACGCCCAGCCTGTTCCGCAAGCGGGCCTTCACCGGCGGTCTGGTGGCCGGTCTGGCGTTCTTCGCCGGCATGATCGGCCTGAGCCTCGTCTTCACCCTGTACACCCAGATGGGCCTGCACTACTCGCCGCTCAAGGCCGGGCTCACCGGCCTGCCGCAGGCCATCGGCGGCGTGATCGGCTTCGGCCTGGCCATGCCCCTGATGGCCAAGCTCGGCCGGACGCTGCTGCAGATCGGCACCGTGGTGATGGCCGCGGGCGCGATCGTGCTCGGCCTGACCATCCAGTGGGCCGGACTCGACGTCGGCCCCTGGCAGCTCGCCCCCGGGCTGGCCCTGGTCGGCATCGGCATGGGCCTGACCATGGCGCCGTTCTTCGACATCGTGCTGGCCGGCGTCGAGCCGCACGAGTACGGCTCGGCCTCCGGCTCGCTGCCCGCCATCCAGCAGCTCGGCGCCGCACTCGGCACCGCCGTGCTGGGGACGATCTTCTTCAACCTGCTCAAGGACGATTGGGGCTTCGGCTCGGCGATGCGGGTGACCATCTGGGTGGAGGTCGGGCTGCTGGCGCTGACGTTCGCGCTGTCGTACCTGCTGCCGCGCCACGCCCGCCCCGACCAGCCCGCCCACTGACCCGGGGCGCTTCTCACCACCCGGGCCGCGGCCCCTCCCTGGAGGGGGCCGCGGCCTGTCGCGTGCCGTTCCGCAGGGCCTCACGTGCCGCCGAGGTGGCGCTCGGCCCACTGCCCGATGTCGCGCCGCTCGATCGCCGCCGCCATCAGGTCGGGGAACGCGTCGGGCGTGCACGCGAACGCCGGCACCCCCATCGCGGCCAGCGCCGCCGCGTTCTCGTGGTCGTAGAACGGCGCGCCCTCGTCCGAGAGCGCCAGCAGCACGATCACCTGCACGCCCGCCTGCGTCATCGCCGCCACCCGGCGCAGCATCTCCTGCCTGACCCCGCCCTCGTACAGGTCGCTGATCAGGATGAAGATGCTGTCGGACGGACGCGTGATCAGCCCCTGCGCGTACGCGATGGCCCGGTTGATGTCGGTGCCGCCGCCCAGCTGGGTGCCGAACAGCAGCTCCACCGGGTCGTGCAACTGGTCGGTGAGATCGACCACCGCCGTGTCGAACACCACCAGCGACGTCTTCAGCGACCGCATCGAGGCCAGCACCGCGCCGAACACGCTCGAATACACCACCGAGGCCGCCATCGACCCGCTCTGGTCGATGCAGAGCACCACCTCGCGCTGCACCGAACGCTGCCTGCGCGCGTAGCCGACCAGCCGCGACGGCACGACCGTGTTCTTGTCCGGCAGGTAGTTCTTCAGGTTCGCCCTGATCGTGCGGTCCCAGTCGATGTCGGCCACCCGCCTGGGACGGTGGGTCCTGGCCGACCGGTCGAGCGCGCCCGTGACGGCCGTCCTGGTCTTCTGCGCGAGCCTGCGTTCGAGCTCGTCCACCACCGTGCGCACCACCGCCCTGGCGGACTCGCGGGCCTGGTCGGGCATCACCTTGTTCAGCGCCAGCAACGTGCCCACCAGGTGCACGTCGGGCTCCACGGCCTCGAGCATCTCCGGCTCCAGCAGAAGCCTGGTGAGGTTCAGCTTCTCGATGGCGTCCTTCTGCATGACCTGGACGACCGTGGCGGGGAAATAGGTGCGGATGTCGCCCAGCCAGCGGGCCACCCGCGGCGCGGACCCGCCCAGCC